>JBDTVO010000220.1:0-4867 GCA_040007135.1 Devosia sp.
CGAGGATATGGTCCATGATTCGGGCGAGGAACTGCATCGCCACGTCCTTGAAGGCGAGCGTGGGGCCGTGGAACAGCTCGAGCACGAAGCGGCCGGGGGCCAGCTCGACGAGCGGCGCCACCGAGGGATGGCGGAAGCCAGCGTAGGACGCGTCGATGATCGAGCGCAGTTGTGCGTCGGCGATCTCGCTGCCGACGAAGCGCGAGATGATGGCGAAGGCGACTTGGGCGTAGGGCTGGCCGGCGAAGGCGGCGATCTCAGCGGGGCTCAGCTGCGGCCAGTGCTCGGGCAAATAGAGGCCGCCGTCGGTCGCGAGGCCGGCGAGAACAGCGTCAGAAAAGCCGAGCGCCGGCGCTTCGCCGCGCGTCGATACGAACTGCATGGGGGATGGTCCCAAGAAAGTGGGCGCAACCTAGTGAGTTGAGCCCGAGGGGGCAAGAATATCAGGGAGGACCGTTATTTCCGTCGAAATTTGGCTTTCTGGGACGCATTTGGCGGCTGATCCAGAAGGCCAGGAGCGCGGGGGTGATGATGGCGAAGCCGAACCAGGTGAAGGCGTAGCCGAGATGGTTGTTGGGGAACTCCACCACCGTTTCGCCGCCCTGCGGCAGGGCACCCGGCGGACCGGCGGGAAGGTCGATGATGAGGGGCAGGACGGGGCCCGTGATGCCGGCCAGGGTCGCGAGACGGCCCGGATCGCGCACGTAGTCGATTCGATTGGCCGTGTCGGCCGCGGGCGTGAAGGCGCCGGGTGCCTCGGGGGTGACGGCGACACCGCTGACGGTGACATCGCCGGCATCGGCCCCCTGCCCCGCGGCGAAGCTGGCGGCGCTCGACTGCGGGATGAAGCCGCGGTTGACGACGACGGCGCCACCTGAGGCAAGCACCAGCGGCATCATCACCCAATAGCCGGCGCCCGAGGACTGCCCTTTGGGATCGGAGAGGCCGGTGAAGACGAGGACGGTCGCCTCGGGCAGGTAGTGGCCAGTGGCGCGGACCGGGCGGAAGGCCCAGTCATCGGCGACGAGCGAGGGCCAGGCGGCAGCCGCGGGAAGGTCGACGGGCGGCTGGGCCATCCGTTCGGCGACTTCGGCGACGAGGCCGTCTTTCCAGGCGAGGCGCTCGAGCTGCCAGACACCGAGCGCGACGAACAGCACAGTCAGCGCCAGCATCAGGGCGATGAAGCCCCAGAAGCCGATGCCGAGGCGAGGTGCAGCAGCCTCGGACATCAGGCGCCCGCATGCCGCTGGTACTGGAGGGCAATCATCGTGGCCTTGAACGGGCGCAGCAGCAGCAGCGTCAGGATGATGACAGCCGGTATCCAGAGGACAAGGTGCATCCAGGGCGCCGGGTGGAACAGCGCTTCGACGATGAAGGCGAGGATGATGACGATCGGCGCCACGGCGAAGATGACGAACACCGCCGGGCCGTCGCCGCTGTCGGCGAAGGCAAGGTCGAGGCCGCAGCTCTGGCAGCGCGGCGCCACCTTGAGAAAGCCGGCGTAGAGGTCACCCTCGCCGCAGCGCGGGCAGCGGCAGGACCAGCCGGCGGCGAAGGGGGAAACGAGATTGTCGGGCATCGCGATGCCTCCAAAAAGACGACGGGCGCAGCTGGCGCCGCGCCCCGTCGCGTCGCGCCGATATGGCCGGCGTCAGCCTTTCGGCAGGACGACGCCCCAGCTGCCCCAGACGTAGATCGAGGCGAAGAGGAACAGCCAGACCACGTCGACGAAGTGCCAGTACCAGGCCGCGAACTCGAAGCCGAGGTGATGGCGCGGGGTGAACTGGCCGGCATTGGCGCGGATCAGGCAGACGATGAGGAAGATGGTGCCGATGATCACATGGAAGCCGTGGAAGCCGGTGGCCATGAAGAAGGTGGCGCCATAGAGGTTGCCCGAATAGGCGAAGCCGGCCCGTGAATACTCGAGCGCCTGCACGCAAGTGAAGCAGAAGCCGAGCACGACGGTGAGCGCGAGGCCCCAGCGGAGGCCCCGGCGATCGCCGTGGATGAGCGCGTGGTGGGCCCAGGTGACGGTGGTGCCCGAGGTGAGCAGCAGCAGCGTGTTGAACAGCGGCAGGTGGAACGGATTGAACAGCTCGATGCCCTGCGGCGGCCAGGCTGCGCCATAAGCGGCAAGGCGGCCATACTGGTCGGGATCGGCGTGGCCGAAGAAGCCCTCGAAATAGGCCCAGAACCAGGCAACGAAGAACATCACCTCGGAGGCGATGAAGAGCAGCATGCCGTAGCGGTGATGCATGCGGACGACGGGCGTGTGGTCGCCTTCCTCGCCTTCCTTGATGACGTCGCTCCACCACGCATACATCGTGTAGAGAACGCCCGCGGCGCCGATCAGCAGCACCCACGGGCTCCAGCCCGGCACGTGGCGCATGAACAGGATGCCGCCGATGGCCATGACGAAGGCGGAGGCAGCACCAACGGCTGGCCACGGGCTCGGATTGACGAGGTGGTAGTCGTGATGGGGCTTGGCGTGTCCTGCGTGGGCAGCGGCGTCGGCCATGGTCAGCTTCCCTTGGTTTTCGAAGCGTAGAATGTGTAGCTCAGGGTGATGTCCCTGAGGGTGTGGAGATCGTTGTCCTTGTCGATATCGGGGTCAACGAAGAATGTCACCGGCATCTCGACCGTCTCGCCCGGCTGCAGCGTCTGCTCGGTAAAGCAGAAGCACTGGATCTTGTTGAAGTACTGGCCGGCGGTCTCGGGCGCGACGTTGAACACGGCCTGGCCGGTCACGGCGTGGTTCGAGAGGTTCTGCGCGACAAAGATCGCGGTCTCGACCGAGCCGATCCTGCCGGTCACGGGCTTGGCCGGCGTGATGCGCCACGGCACTGCGCCATCGACGTTGGCGTCGAAACGGACCGTCACCTCGCGGGCAATGATGCCCTTGGCGTTGCCGGTCGACACCCGCGTGGTGCCGCCATAACCGGTCGCCTGGCAGAAGAGCTGGTAAAGCGGCACGGCGGCATAGGCGGCGCCGACCATGCCGACGGCGACGAGCAGCAGCAGCGCGCCGACGTTGCGGTTGCGATTGGGCGCCAGCGGTGCGGCGACGGCGGTCATCAAAGGTCCCGCGTGGTGAAGAGCTGCGGGCCCATCTTGACGATGGTCAGAACGTAGAAGATGGCGACGAGGGCCGCGAGCACGAGGCCGAGGGCAACCGAGTTACGACGGCGGCGGCGCTTGTCGTCCTCGGACTGCGGAACCAGCGGCGCACTCATCACAGCCACCCCAGCAGATGCGCCGAATGATCGGCGAACAAAGCGAGGAAGATCACGAACAGATAGCTCAGCGAATAGAGGAACAGGTGGCGCGCGATTTTGCGCATCGTCAGCTGATCGCGGGCCCGATAGACGCCCCAGGCGAGATAGAGGAACGACGCCCCGGTGGCCGCAGCGACGACGCCATAGATCCATCCCGACATGCCGATGGCGACCGGGATGAGGCTGCTGCCGACGAGGACGATGGAATAGAGCAGGATCTGCAGCTTGGTCGCCGGCTCGCCCTTGACGTTGGGCAGCATGGGGATGCCGGCGGCGGCGTAGTCGCCCTGCTTGTAGAGCGCGAGCGCCCAGAAATGCGGCGGCGTCCAGAGGAAGATGATGAGGAAGAGCACGGCCGACGCGATGGTGATGTCGCCGGTGACCGCGGCCCAGCCGATCATCGGCGGAAAGGCGCCGGCGGCGCCGCCGATGACGATGTTCTGCGGCGTCGAGCGCTTCAGCCACATGGTGTAGATGACGGCGTAGAAGAAGATGGTGAAGGCGAGGAGGCCTGCGGCCACCCAGTTGGTCGCGAGGCCGAGCGTTGCCACCGAGAAGCCGGAACAGATGAGGCCGACAGCGAGAGCCTCGCCGCGGGTCATCCGGCCGGATGGGATCGGCCGGTTGCGGGTGCGGCTCATGATGCCGTCGATGTCGGCGTCGTACCACATATTGAGGGCACCCGAGCCGCCGGCGCCGACGGCGATGCAGAGCACGGCGATGACGGCGACCACCGGATCGATGGCGCCGGGCGCCAGCATGAGGCCGATGACGGCGGTGAAGACGACGAGCGACATCACGCCGGGCTTGAGGAGCGCGAAGTAGTCTTCTACGCGCGCCCCGCCGGTGCCGACGATATCGTCCTTGCTGTCGTCAACGAACGCCAATGGCTGCCTCTCAGTGCCCGCCGCTTCCAGCGTCGATGCGCGGCAGCGTCTCGAACTGGTGGAACGGCGGCGGTGACGGCAGTGTCCACTCGAGCGTCGTTGCGCCCTCGCCCCACGGATTGGCCGGCGCCGGGATGCGCTTCCGTGCCGAATCCCACAGCAGGTAGAGGAAGACCAAGAGGCCGACGAAGGTGATGTAGTAGCCGATCGAAGAGATGCGGTTCCAGAAGGCGAACGCATCCGGGTAGTCGATGTAACGGCGCGGCATGCCGGCGAGGCCGAGGAAATGCTGCGGGAAGAACACCAGGTTCACGCCAACGAAGGTGATCCAGAAGTGCGCCGTCGCCAGCCGCTCGGAATAGAGCAGGCCGAACATCTTGGGGTACCAGTAGTACCAGCCGGCGAAGATGGCGAAGACGGCGCCGAGGGAGAGCACGTAGTGGAAGTGCGCGACGACATAGTAGGTGTCGTGGAAGGCGCGATCGACGCCGGCGTTGGCGAGGACCACACCGGTGACGCCGCCGACGGTGAACAGGAAGATGAAGCTCATCGCCCACAGCATCGGCGGGCGGAAGCTGACCGAGCCGCCCCACATGGTGGCGATCCACGAGAATATCTTCACGCCGGTCGGCACGGCGATGACCATCGTGGCGGCGACGAAGTAGCGCTGCACGTTGAGGCTGAGGCCGGTGGTGTACATGTGGT
>JBDTVO010000221.1:0-4826 GCA_040007135.1 Devosia sp.
CTTGGGATCGAGAATCTTCTTGGTCTCGACCACCATCTTCCACTCTTCCTTGGTGGAGCCGTCTTCCATGAACACATCGATGTGCGGAATGACATTGAAGGCGATCTGCTTCGAAAACTTCTTTGGCGTCGGCGTGTCGTTGACGAAGATCCCCTTGGTCTGCGTCCACAACTCGTCCCGGCCTTCCTGGCCGGCGCCGGAGACAGACTGATAGGTCGCGACGACGACGCGCTTGATCGTCGCGAAATCGTGCAGCGGCTTCAGCGCCACCACCATCTGCGCCGTCGAGCAGTTGGGGTTGGCGATGATGTTCTTGCGATCGTTGCGCGCCATGTAGGCGTCGAGGACCGAGGCGTTGACCTCGGGCACGATCAGCGGCACGTCGGCGTGGTAGCGCCAAAAACTCGAATTATCGACCACGATGCAGCCGCTGCGGCCGATCTTTTCGCCATACTCCTTGGCAACGGCGGAGCCGGCGCTCATCAGCGCGAAATCAACGCCCCGGAAGTCAAAATTCTCGAGGTTCTGCACCTTGAGCCGCTTCTCGCCGAAGCTGATCTCCTGCCCCTGGCTGCGCGAGGACGCCAGCGCGATCACCTCGGACGCGGGAAACTTCCGTTCGTTCAGGATGTTGAGCATTTCGCGGCCGACAGCACCCGTGGCCCCGACAACAGCGACGCGATAACCCATGATTGAAATCCTTTGCCCGTCCCCCGCACCGGTCAACCGGTGGCTCAAGCTGCTTCGGCCCCTCCCCGGCGGGAGGCGGCCCGGGGAAAAGCGCTAGCGGGTTTTGGTGGTTTTGGTTTCGGCGCAGAGCCCGACATCGATGCGGCTCAACTCGCTGATGTCCAACACCAGGATCGGCTCTCCGCATTTGTCGTATTGCATGGCAAAGTGCCCCTGCGTTCGAAGTGAGCGGCGTTTTACGCCGAAATCGCTCAAAGTCAATCAACGCCGGGCCTTGCATCACCGCGGCGGCGATGGCACGGCAGCCCGATGCGCAAAGTCGATGTCATCGTGCTCGGAGCCGGCGCCGCCGGAATGATGGCGGCCATCGAGGCGGGCAAGCGTGGCCGCTCGGTGCTGGTCCTCGATCACGCCCGGGCGCCGGGCGAAAAGATCCGCATTTCGGGCGGCGGACGCTGCAACTTCACCAACGTCAACGCCACCAGCCGCTTCGCCCGTGAACGGTTCCTGTCGAAGAACCCGAAATTCGCCCTCTCGGCCTTGTCCCGTTACACCCCCGAACGCATCATCGGCCTCGTTCGCAGCTACGGCATCGCCTTTCACGAAAAGACCCTCGGGCAGTTGTTCTGCGACGGCTCCTCCGCCCAGATCATCAACCTGCTGACCTCCGAATTGGCCAAGGCCGGGGTGACGCTCGAGCTGGGCGAGGAGATCGAGGCGGTCGAGCGGGACGACACGGGCTTTCGCGTGCGGCTCGCATCGGGCGAGGTGGCGGGCCAATCGCTGGTGGTTGCCACCGGCGGCAAGTCGATCCCCAAAATGGGGGCGACGGCGCTCGGTTACCGGCTCGCCGCCCAGTTCGGGCTCGAGGTGACCGAGACGCGACCGGCACTGGTCCCCCTGACCTTCGAGCCGCGCATCCTTGAACGGCTCGCCCCGCTCTCCGGGATTTCGGCCGACACCATAGTCAGCGCCAACGGCAGGAGCTTTCGAGAAGCGCTGCTGTTCACCCACCGGGGCCTCAGTGGCCCCTCGATCCTCCAGGTCTCGTCCTACTGGCGGGAGGGCGACGCGATCACCGTCAACCTGCTGCCGGCGACCGACATGACGGCGGCCCTGAAGCTGGCCCGCACCACGACCCCGCGCCTCCATCTGCAAACCGTGCTGGGCGAGCACCTGTCGAAACGACTTGCGCAGATGCTGGCCGAGGACATCGACCTGCCGGGCATGATCGGGGACTTCTCCGACAAAAAGATCGCCGAGGTGGTCGAAATTCTCACCCGTTGGACGCTGAAGCCGACCGGGTCCGAAGGCTATCGCACCGCCGAAGTGACCCTGGGCGGTGTCGACACCGCGGGGCTCGATTCGACGACAATGGCGGCGCGGGGCGTGCCCGGGCTCTACATCGTCGGCGAAGCGGTGGACGTCACCGGCTGGCTCGGTGGCTATAACTTCCAGTGGGCCTGGGCCAGCGGCTGGGCCGCGGGCCAGGTGGCCTGATTGGGCCGCGAGCTGTTTGCGGCCGGCCCGGCCTCGACTAGGCTGGGGCCGCAGCTTGAGTTGATGAGGCAGGAATGGACGGACTTCGCGCCGCGTCGCCGCGGCTCACCGATGGCGGCATCGAGACTGACCTGATCTTCAATCGCGGCCAGACGCTGCCGCTGTTTTCCGCCTTCGTGCTCAACGAGTCCGCGGCGGGGCGCGAGGTGCTGGCCAGCTATTATCGCGACTATCTCGCGGTCGCGAAAGCGGCGGGCCGCGACTTCGTTTTCGCCACCGATACCTGGCGGGCGAGTTCCGACTGGGCCGGCCAGCTGGGCTACGATGACAGGCGGCTGATGGAAGCCAACCGGGCCGGCATCGACATCTGCCGTGACGTGGCCGCGGAGTTCGCCGCCGACGGCGGGGCCAGCCTCATTGCCGGGGTCATCGGCCCGCGCCGCGACGCCTGGGTCCACGATGCGGCGATGAGCATCGCCGAGGCGCAATCCTACCACGCGCCGCAGGTCGAGGCGCTCGCCTTGGGAGCGGTCGACGAGATCCACGTCTATACCCTTACCAACACCGCCGAAGCCGTCGGCATCGCCCGGCTGGCAGAGGCCGCCCGGCTGCCCGTGGTCCTCTCCTTCACCGTCGAAACCGATGGACGCCTGCCCGGCGGCATGGCGCTTGGCCGCGCCATCGAGCAGGTCGACGCGGAGACCGGCGGCTCGGCCGCCTATTTCATGATCAACTGTGCCCATCCCCGGCACTTCCGCGAGCCGCTCGAAAGCGGCGCGGCGTGGGTGGCGCGCATCGGCGGGCTTCGCTCCAACGCCTCGACCAAGAGCCATACCGAGCTGGACCAGTCGCCGGACATCGACATCGGCGACATTGCGGGGCTCGCCGAAGAGCACCGAACACTGCTTGCGGCGCTCCCGGATTTACAGATCGTCGGCGGTTGCTGCGGCACCGACCATCGCCACATCGGCGCCATCTGCACCGCCAGTTTCCCGCACTCCTAGCTCCCGCGATCCGGCTATGGCGCGAAGCCGCAGGTCATGGCGGGTCGTTCCTGCCCCAGGGCGATAGGCGCGGTATCCAGCGACGCACGTTGGCACGGTAGCGGTCGTACCGCTCGCCATAGGTGCGCTGCAGCGTCGGCTCTTCGTAGCCCAGGACGAAGAGGTGCACCGTGACCCACACGACGACCCCGTAGATCAGCACGCCCAGGCTGCCGAGCAGCAAGGCGTGGCCGAAGATCAGCGACACCACCGCCAGGTACATCGGGTTGCGCACGAAGCGATAGGAGCCGGTGACCACCAGCGTCCGCGTCGGAGCGATGGGCGCCGGCGTGCCGAGGCCCTCGATCGCGAAACGGGAGAAGGTCTCGATCAGGATTACCGCCCCGAGCAGGAGCAGCGCGCCGCCGAGCCATCGTCCCGCCTCGAGTCCCAGCAGCGCCGGTCCCCAGCGCCAGCCCGAGATGGCCCATGGAACGACACCCGCAACGATCCCCGGGGCCACGAACAGAAAGACGATCGAGCCGGCAATGGCGCGAAGCCGCGGGGTCATTGCGGGTCGTCCTCGGCGAACGTGATGCGGTTGTTGACCGGATCGATAACGGTAAACTCGATGCCGCCCCACTCGGGCCGCTCGAGGCCGGGACGGTTGTTCCTGTAGTGCTTGGCAAGCAACTCGGCGTGCAGGTCGCGGACACCGGTCACATCGACCCGGACATGCGCGCCCGGCGAGCCGTCGCCGTGATGTTCCGACACATGCAGCACGATCCCGGCACGGCTCACCTGCATGTAGAGCGGCGCGCCGGGCTCGAAGCGGTGCTCCCAGTCGACGGCGAACCCCAGCCAGTCGATGTAGAACTCACGGGCCTTGGATTCATTGAAGCTGCGCAGGATCGGGACAGTGCGGCGGTGGACAAGCGGCATGGCCGGATGATGCGACGGAAGTCGTGGCCCGGCAATCGGCTTGCCGATGTGTCAGGCTCACGATATTAGGAGCCATTGACCACCACTTTCCGGGGAGGCGCTCGATGATGTTTGTTCCGTCCCGCCGCCCAGGCGGAGTGCTCGCGACGCCTTGAGTCGCCCGCCGGTTTCGCCGGTGTCTTTCTCCCCGCTGCCTCGACCTTAAGCCCCACGCCGTAGGCGGCATCCAGCTTCGTTTATTTTCCGGGACCGGTCTTCGCGCCGGCATGATCATGGCCCGATTCAAAGTCGACCTTCGCTCCGACACCTACCGCAAGGTGCTGGGATTCCTCTTCGGCCACTGGCGCCACCAGCCCGGCCGCGTCGTCAGCATCCTCGCCGTGTTCATGGCGGCGACGCTGCTCGATGTCACGACCCCCTACTATGCCGGCCAACTGGTCGATGCCGTGTCGTCAGGACCCGGTAACGCCGCGGCGCTGAACGGAGCGCTCTGGGCCTTCGGCATCCTCATCGTTTTCGGGCTTGGCTCGGTGGTGCTGCGCCAGCTCGGCTTTTTCGGCATCATCACCTTCACGCTGAAGATGATGACCGAGATCGCGCAGGACGCCTTTCACCGGGTGCAGCGGTTTTCGACCGACTGGCACGCCAACACCTTTGCCGGCTCGACCGTGCGCAAGGTGACGCGCGGCATGTGGGGCGTCGACATGCTCA
>JBDTVO010000222.1:0-4821 GCA_040007135.1 Devosia sp.
GCGACGCTAGCGGGGCCCGGAAGACACGCGAGCGTCTCACTGCCATCGCGGCAATTTAGCCGTTGACCGAAACGCTTTGCAGGCGCAGGGAGATTTCGTTCTCTCGCTCCGGCGGCGGAACATCAGCAAGGACAGGATGATGAACCCGGACAGTCGAAGTCGATCTTCGATCCAGCCGGTGGCCTGAGCCGCAAGAGGCTCGCCGCCGGTCGCCCGGCGCGCGCGTGAAGGAGCCTCGAAATGCTGCGTGCATATGTCCGGCAGGACGAACGCCTCGTACCGATGGACGTCGATGCCACCGAGCCGCCAAGCTTTGCCGGCGGCGCTGTCTGGTACAACCTCACCAATCCCAACAAGGCTGAGGACGACTTCGTCGAGTCCTGCCTCGGTATCGACATCCCCACCCGCGCCGAGATGGATGACATCGAGCCGTCGGCCCGCCTGTACAACGAAGACGGCGCCGAGTTCATGACCATCACGGCGCTCTACAATTCCGAGACCGACGAGCCGCAGAAGACCCCAATCACCTTCGTTCTGCGCAACAACCAGCTGGTGACGGTCCGGTACGCCGACCCAAAACCCTTCAAGCTGTTCGAACGCCTCGTCACCCGCCCCACCAACAACACCTACACCTCAGGCGAAAAGGTCATGCTGGGGCTGATCGAGGCCATCATCGATCGCCTGGCGCAATTGCTCGAAACCACCGGCGACGAGATCGACCAGATTTCCCGCGATGTCTTCCGCAACAAGACCACCAATGTCACCCGCAAGGCCCGCGATCTCGAGGAGATCATCGAGATCATCGGCAAGAAGGGCGATATCCTGACGCTGGCGCGCGAAAGCCTGGTCTCGATCACTCGTCTGTCGAGCTTCCACCAGACCTCCGAGAGCAACAGCTCCAAGCTCGCCAAGGACATGCGGCAGGAACTGAAGGTGCTGCAGCGCGACGCGGCCGCGCTCAGCGACCACGCCGCCTTCCTCAACAACAAGATTCAGTTCCTGCTCGACGCCACGCTCGGCCTCATCAACCTCGAGCAGAACCAGATCATCAAGATCTTCTCGGTGGCCTCGGTGGTGTTCCTGCCACCCACGCTGGTGGCGTCGATCTACGGCATGAACTTCCACATCATGCCCGAGCTGAGCTGGTCGCTCGGCTATCCGATGGCGCTCGGGATCATGGTCCTCTCCGCCATCCTCCCCTACCTCTTCTTCAAGCGCAAAGGCTGGCTCTAGCGCCCCTCGGCGCCGAAGCAGCCGTCACAACCGTCGCCCGCCAGGAGGCTCAGACGGATGGGTCAAACACACTGACCTTCCTTGCGCTCTGTGCATGGCTGGCATGTTTGTGTCTGCATTGCGGCGCTGAGCAACGCACCTCATATTCGTCTGGTCGATGAGACGCCGCACCGAATCCTCCTCCCTCGGTCCCGCAGAACATCGACGTGGGGTTCGGGCCGAATCCTCCTCCCTCGGCCAGGCCCAACGGCAGTACGGCGTTTCCTCCTCCCTCGTCCGGCTGCCACCACTTTCATAGGGCTCCATCTTCGGATGGAGCCCCTTTTTTTGGTCGCCCGCCAGGTCACTCGGCCACCGGAACGTCACCATCAGCCCATCCCCGCCCACCAGGTCATTCCCGCGAAAGCGGGAACCTCTGTTACCCAGTTGGGCTGCCCACGGCGGCGGCGCGCCCGCCCCCCTCATTTCCGCATGGCTCGGCTTCCCATTCCGCGTTTGTCGGACTCGCCGGGGGCCGGCATAGGTGGAGCCAAGAGATTGCGGTCTCTCCTCCTCCCTGACCGCTTCTCGACGGTCACCGGCTCCGGCCGATGGCCCTAAGGCCCCGCTCATCCCCTCGAGCGGGGCCTTTTCATTCCCTCCCGCTTGTCGGGAGGGGGGGGACCATGCGCAGCATGGTGGCTCGGAGCCGCTGGCGCGGTGACTCAGTGAACCCCGGCGGCAAAATCCTGGATCCGGCCCACTGCGTCCTCGAGCTCGGCGTTCGAAGCTGCATAGCTGAGCCGCATGTGCCCGGGCAGGCCGAACGCCGTCCCGTGCACCAGGGCAACCCCCGTCTCCTCCAGCAGCGCCATGACGAACTCCTCGTCCGTCGGCAGCGCCGCGCCGGCCTTGCTGGTCTTGCCCAGCAGCCGCTGGATCGAGGGGAATACATAGAACGCCCCCTCGGGCACGAGGCAGTCGATGCCGGTGTTGGCAGTCAGGCCCTTCACCACCAGATCCCGCCGCTCCTGGAACTTCGCTCGCCAGCCGGCGAGAAACTCCTGCGGCCCGTCCAGTGCCTCCACCGCCGCCCATTGCGCGATCGAGGACGGATTGGTCGTCGATTGTCCCTGCAGTTTCGTCATCGCCCCGATCAGCTCGCGCGGCCCGCAGCAATAGCCGATGCGCCAGCCGGTCATGGCGTGGCTCTTGCTCACCCCGTTCATCGTCAGCGTCCGCGACAGCAGCTTTGGCTCGACCTCGGCGACGGTGGCGAACCTGCTGCCGTCATAGACCAGCACCTCGTAGATATCGTCGGTGAGGATATGCACGTGCTCGTACCGCAGCAGCACGTCCGTCAGCCCCTTGAGCTCAGCGTGCGAATACGTCGCGCCGGTCGGATTCGACGGCGTATTGAGGATCAGCCACTTGGTTCGCGGCGTGATCGCCGCTTCAAGCGCGGCCGGCGTCAGCTTGAAGCCCGTCGAGGCATCCGCCATCGCCAGCACCGGCGTTGCATCGCAGAAGCGCACGATCTCGGGATAGCTCACCCAGTACGGCACCGGGATCACCACCTCGTCATTGGGGTTCAACGTGGCCAGGAGCGCGTTGAAGATGATCTGCTTGCCGCCCGAACTCACCATGCAGTCGGCCGCTGTCACCTCGAGGTGGTTGTCGCGCTTGAACTTGCGCGCCACCGCCTCCTTCAGCTCCGGGATGCCGTCGACATTGGTGTAGCGCGTCTTGCCCGCCGCCATGGCGCGGATCGCCGCCTCGCGTACATTGAGCGGCGTGTCGAAATCGGGCTCACCCGCGGCCAGCGAAATCACGTCCCGCCCGGCCCGCTTCATGTCCGCGGCCTTGCGCGAAATGGCGACGGTTGCAGAGGGCGCGATGCGCAGGATGGCGTCGGACAGGAAGGCCAAGGCAAGTCTCCGGGGTTGAGCCGGAGGCGTCATAGGCGGAGCGCCCCGCCAACACAATCACCCGCAAGGCGGGCCGGCTAGGCCCCGATGCCCGGCGTCTTGACCAGTTGCACGCCCATCACCCGCCAGCCCTCGCCCTCACGCCACAGCTGGTAGATGGCCTCGTACAGCGACAGGTCGGCGCCGATGAACTTCACGTCCTGCAGCACCTCGTCCGCCTGCAGGATATCGAACGGGCCAAAGCTCTCCGAACGCGACTGCGCAATGGCGCTGTACCCCGACCCCATGATGAAGCCGTAGAACGCCTCGGGGTCCGCATACTTGTCCTTGAAGCTCTGCGCCGCAAAGCTCAGCGCCGTCGCCGCGTTGTGCTCGCGGAACGCCTGCACCTGGTTGTGGATGATCGCCTGCCACTCGCCCGCCGTCGCATCGCTCGCCGGCGACGCAGTCGAGACGGTCGGCGCCATCGGGGCCGACGAACTCGCCATCGGATCGGGCAACGACGAACTCGAGCTCTGCGCCAACGCCGGGGCAACGAACAGCAGTGCCGCGAGCATCAATCCCATCCCGCCGATCCGAACCATCGTCATCTCCCTCGGGCGAAGCCGCAGCCGCATTCCGGCCACTGAATGGTCCGCCGATCACCGCAGTAGCTACGCACGATCTCCGCATTGGGTTGGTCACCTCACGGCGTTGTGAACCCTTGCGTGAGTCCAGTGCCATGAGCGACCAAATCACAGACCAGAACCTCCGCCACCGCCGGTCCATCCTGACCTCGACCTCGGTGGTCGCCTTCGCCCTCACTTTGTTCGGCGCCGGCGCCGCCATGCTGATGGGAGCCGTGCCGCTTCGTGCCCTCAGCACCGGCCAGGTCGACGACGCCGGTCTCCTCGTCATCATGGCTGCCATCGTTGCGCTCATCCTCGCCGTCTGCGTCGAGGTAAGCCGCATCGCCATCTCCTCGCGCCCGCTGCCGCAGCCTCGCGCGGTCCGCGCCGTCCGCTGGACTCCCGGCCGCCGCGAAGGCTGACCGGCGCAAATCGCACCGACGGAAAAACGACAACCACGCTGCCTTTTCCGGCTCACCTCTTGGGCGCACTGTTTTCGCCCGAGAGGAGGACCCAGCGATGCAAGTCGAGAATATCCTTCAATCCAAGGGCCGGACCGTCGTCACCGTCGCCGCCCGCGCCACCATTGCCGAGGCGGTGGACCTGTTGAACCGCAACAAGATCGGCGCCGTCGTCGTCACCGATGGCGGCCACGTAGCCGGCATCTTTTCCGAGCGCGACGTGGTCCGCAATCTCGGCCGCGACTGGGACGCGCTGGCCCGCCGCCCGGTAAGTGAGGTGATGACCAAGGCCGTCGTCAGCGTCACCCGCCGCGCCAGCCTCGACGATCTGATGGAGCGCATGACCGAGCACCGCATCCGCCACATCCCCGTGGTCGAAGGCGGCGACCTCGTCGGCATCATCTCCATCGGCGATGTGGTGAAGCGCAAGATCGAAGAGACCGAGCTCGAAGCCGACGCGCTGAAACAATACATCGCGAGCTGAGGCACAGCCGCCCTCCGCACCCGCAGTCGCGTTCCCACAGCACAACTGGTGAGGGAACTCGCGTGCCTTCCCTCCGACTGCCGACTGCCGACTGCCGACTGCCGACTGCCGACTGCCGACTGCCGACT
>JBDTVO010000223.1:0-4765 GCA_040007135.1 Devosia sp.
ATCCTGAGCCCGCCATAGGAGTCGTTGACGGCCACCGGCATGATCGCGGCGTAGAACGGCCCTTTGTCGATCTTGTGCAGCGTCGGCTTGCCGAACTCGGCATCCTTGCCGGCATCTGCGGCCGCATTGTACTTGGCCACGGTCTCTTCGAGATGGGTCAGGTTCATGTGCTGGAACTGGTTGCCGATGACCATGCGGCTCAGTTCTGCCAGCGAATCCGCCTTGAAGAAATTGCCGTCCGGTGGATCGGCGATGTAGGGGTGCCGCAGCTCCCAACCGTTGGCATCGACGGCCGCCTGGTCGAAGATCGCCCAGATCGGACCCGACGTGTACTCCGGACCGCGCGAGCCTTCATTGATCGACAGCGCCGCCGCATGCATGCCGCTGTAGGCGTAGGTGCTGCGGACGTGCGCAATGCTGGAGTTGTTCCAGTCCGTCGCCTTCCAGGGCTTGGTGGTGCCGGCCTGGCCCGGAGGATAGGTGGCGCCCAACAGGGCCTCCGCTGAGACCGAGCTTTCGTCGTAAAAGCGCTGGCCAACCTGGTTGACGGCGATCAGCCATTCCGGATCGACGGCGACCCCGGCGGCACGCACGAAGAGGAACGCCGGGTGGCCGGGGAATGTCGCGTCCCACACCGAATTCGTGCCGACCTTCATCACCACGCGCGGTGAGCCCAGCGTATGGTCCTTGCCCTGGTAGAGCCCGGCCAGCGCCGCGCCCACCTTCATGCCCGCAATAATGCCGCTCGCGTCCTCGTGCTTTTCGCCCATCACGGCGATATTGTACTGGAACGACGGTTCACGCAGGCGCGGATCGAACATTGTGCGGAAATTGATATTGCCCATCCAGCCGCCGGTACCGACGATGACCGCCTTGCGGGCGCGCACGCGAATGGTCGTGGCCTTCTCGTCGATATTGCCGTTCTGCCACCAGCTTTCGAGCCGCTCGCCCGTCTGCGGGTTATTACGCGGCGAGTAGCTCGCGGTGACGCCGATGACCCGGCCGCTGTCGTCGCGAATGATCGAGTCCATGTGCCGGTTGACCATGAACTGCACGCCCTTCTTCCTGGCGCTGTATTCGAGCGGACGGGCCACCGCCCAGCCACCGAACACATAGCCGGGGGCGCCGAACGCCGTCGCTGGCGGGGCGGGCGGCCAGTACATCGAGACGAACGGCGAGCTCTTCTCGTTGTCCGGATCACCCGCGTCAGCGCGGGTGACGGTGCCCGCCTCCATATCGGTCTTGTCGGCGAGCTTCATGATTGCCCACGGCGCCCGGGCCTTGCTCATGCCGCTGCCGAGGTTGGAGCCGGTGACGCGCGACCAGCGCACGTAATTGTCCGACAGGAACCGCCGCACCGCGGCTGCGTGGTCGGCCCAGTTCCGCAGCAGTTCGGGGTCGTTGTAGCGGTATTCGGTGACGCCATTGTCGGCCATCACCGACCAGTCGGTCATGTCCCTGAACAGCGTCTCGACGTCGTCGGTGACTTCCTCGGCCGGCAGCACCGGCGCGCCGAGTCCCAGCCCTTCGGGGTCCGTCCCGAGCCTGTCGCGCTCCTGTACCCAGTCGCCGCCGCCCAGCGACACCCAGCCGCCGGAATGGCCCATCTTGCCGCCGATGTCGTAATTCTGCTCGAGCACGATGACCGAGGCCCCGAGGTCGCGGGCCCGCACCGCCGCCGCAAGGCCGACGCCGCCGCCGCCCAGCACCACCACGTCCGCCTCGTAGTCCCAGCGGCCGTGGTCGCCGCCCATCTCGGCGCCGGACGCACTGGCGAGGCCAAGCCCGCTGACACCCACTGCCGCTGCCGCGCCTTTGGCGAAGAATTCACGGCGGGAGACATCCACCGTTTCGTCTGTCGACGTCTTGATGCCCGCCTTTGGCGCCTTCGATTTTGTCATCTTCCGCTCCTCCATAGACGGGCCGGTCGCTGCCCTCGGCAGGAACCGCCGTCGCTGTCTTTCCAGGGGACGGGGCCGCGCCCCGAACTTCTCCCGTTGCCGCGCGATCTTGCCGTCGCGATCAGCATTGATTTGCTAGCATACAATGGTATCGATGCCAAGATTGTATGCTGCCGTACCATCGACCGGGGACATCGGCCTCTGTATACGCCCGGGCACAGCGGGGGATGCGATGACCCAAGACGTCCGGACGATCGAACAGTTCCGTGCCTTTGAGCGGGCCCAGCCGCGCTACACCGACCACGAAGAGCTGCTCTACATGCTGCACGAGCTGTCGCGCATCATCTCGGTGCATTTCGACCGGGTGATGGCGCGGCATCACCTGACCCACTCGCAATGGTGGGCGCTGATGCACATCTTCCAGCACGAAGGCGCGACTCAGAGCGAGATCGCCACCATCATGCAGCTCGGCCGCGCCTCCGCCGGCAGCGTCATCGAGCGCCTCGAAGCCAAGGGCTGGGTGGAGCGGCGGCCGGACCCCAAGGACAATCGCGTGCGCCGTGTCTATCTCCGCGACCCGGCGGCTCCAATCTTCATGCTGATGAACGAGGAAGGCCAGCGCGTCTTCAAGACCTGGATGGCCGGCGTCGGGCCCGGCGAGGAGGCCAGCCTGATCGCCGGCCTGCGGCGAATCAAGACCAACGCCGAAGCCGCCGGCTGATCGTTCGGCGGGGCGAAACTCCCCACTTGGTTTTGCAACTGCGGGCCGCCGCCGCTATATACTTTCCATGGCAGACGGACTCTTCCCCGACAGCACCGGCGCGGCCCCCGTGGCGGCCTCGCCGTATCTGGTGCTCGCCCGCAAATACCGGCCGCTGAGCTTTTCGAGCCTCATCGGGCAGGACGCCATGGTGCAGACGCTGCGCAATGCGTTCCGCACCGGCCGCATCCCGCATGCCTTCATGCTCACCGGCATCCGCGGCGTCGGCAAAACCACCACCGCCCGCATCCTCGCCCGCGCCGTCAATTTCGAGGACGAGGCCGGCCGCCGTCCCAACCTCGATCTCGACCGCGAGGGCATCCACGATCGCGCCATCATCGAGGGCCGCCATGTCGACGTGGTCGAGATGGACGCCGCCAGCAACACCGGCATCGGCGACATCCGCGAGATCATCGAGTCGGTGAAGTACGGGCCGGTGTCGGCGCCGTTCAAAGTCTACATCATCGACGAAGTCCACATGCTCTCGACCGCGGCCTTCAACGGCCTGCTGAAGACGCTCGAAGAGCCGCCGCCCTATGTGAAGTTCATCTTCGCCACCACCGAGATCAGGAAGGTCCCGGTGACCATCCTCAGCCGCTGCATGCGCTTCGATCTTCGCCGCGTGCCGCCCGAAACCATGACCGCGCATCTGGTCGATCTGCTCGGCAAGGAAGGTATCGGCTACGAGCCCGAGGCGCTGGGGATGATCGTCCGCGCCGGCGAGGGCAGTGTGCGCGATTGCCAGAGCCTGCTCGATCAGGCGATCAGCCATGGCGACGGCAAGGTCACCGCCGCAACCGTCAAGGCCATGCTCGGCCTCGGCGACCGGGCCCGCGCCATCGATCTGTTCGAGGCGCTGATGCAAGGCAACATCGCCGCGGCGCTGGCGCTGCTGCGCGAGCTCTATGATGCCGGCGCCGACCCCGAGACCATCGTTGGCGACCTCGCCGACTTCACCAATCTCGTCACCCGCCTGAAAATCGTCCCCGCGGCGGCCGACGATGTGTCGCTGACGCCGGACGAGCGCGGCCGCGGGCCGGCCCTGGCGCAGCGGCTCGGCATGCGCGCCCTGAGCCGCGCCTGGCAAATCCTGTTCAAGGGGCTCGAAGAGATCAAGGCCGCGGGCAATGGCCTGCAGGCCGCCGAGATGGTGCTGGTGCGCCTCGCCTACGCCAGCGAACTACCGAGCCCCGATGAGCTGATCGGCCGGCTGCAGAGCCCGCAGTCGACGCCCGGCGGCATGCAGTCGGTGCCGCACCGCGGCACGGTCAATGCCGGCCCTGCGATGCGCGCCCTCGACATCGCCCCGCGCTACGAGACCGCCCCCGCCGCTGCGCCGCCGCAAGCGCTGGTGTCGCCGAAATCCTACCTCGAGCTGGTGGCGCTCGCCGCCGAAAAGCGCGACGTCCTGCTCAAGACGGCGCTCGAAACGCAGCTCCGGCCCGTCGCCTTCCGCGAGAAATCCGTCGAGGTGGCGTTGGTCGAGGGCGCCGATCCGGGCATCATCCAGACCCTGTCGCGCCGCTTGCGCGAGTGGACCGGCCAGACTTGGGGCGTGTCCGTCTCGACGCGGCCGGCCGAAGGCCCGACCCTGCGCGATATCAAGGAGCAGCAGCAGGCCGAAGTGACCTCCGGCGCCGCCGACGATCCACTGGTCAAGGCCATCCTCGACATGTTCCCCGGCAGCACCGTGACCGTCAGGGTGCGCGAGGAGCAGAGCCTTCCTCCGGCAGCAACGGCAGTGCCCGACACGGCCTACGAAGAGGCATTTTCCGACGAGCGTGAGGACGAGTGATGGTCGACTTTATGGGCATGATGAAAAAGGCCGAGGAACTGCAGCGGCGGATGGCCGACATGCAGGAAGAGGCCGGCCGCCTGACCGTCGAAGGCAGCTCCGGCGGCGGCCTCGTCACCGTCACGCTTACCGGCAAGGGCGAGATGCAGGGGTTGAAGATCGACCCCTCGCTGTTCAAGGAGGACAGCGCCGAGATTCTCGAGGATTTGATCGTCACTGCCCACCGCGAGGCGAAGGCCCGCGCCGCAGCACTAATGCAGCAGAAGATGGCCGAGATGACGCAAGGCCTGCCGCTGCCGCCCGGCATGA
>JBDTVO010000224.1:0-4760 GCA_040007135.1 Devosia sp.
CTCCGTTCTTCGTCATGCCCACGGTCTCGGCCCTGGTGTGGAAGAACATGATGCTGCATCCGCAGTACGGCATCTTCGCCGTCATCGCCTCTGCCCTCGGACAGAAGCCGGTGGCCTGGCTGACGGATTATCCATTGTTCTCGGTGGTGATGATCACTGCATGGGAGTGGCTGCCGTTCGCGACGTTGATCCTGCTCACGGCGCTGCAGTCGCTCGATGAAGACCAGAAGGAGGCGTCGGAAATGGACGGCGCCAACTTCATCAACCGCTTCATCTACATCATCCTGCCGCATCTCTCGCGGGCGGTCACGGTGGTGATCCTGATCGAGACGATTTTCCTGCTCGGCATCTTCGCCGAAATCTACGTCACCACGCAGGGCGGGCCGGGCTATGCGTCCACCAACCTGCCGTTCCTCGTCTACGTGCAGGCGCTGCTCAACTACGACGTCGGCGGAGCATCGGCGGGAGGAGTGATCGCGGTCGTGCTGGCCAACATCGTCGCCATCTTCCTCATCCGCATCGTCGGCAAGAACCTGGACGCGTGAGGAGATCGCCATGGCACGAGCAGCAACCACCCGCCGCAAGATCGTCGTCACCATCGCCGCGTGGGTCGTGGCCCTGGTGATCTTCTTTCCGATCCTTTGGACCATCCTCACCAGCTTCAAGTCGGAAGGCGACGCGATCAAGATCGGCGAGTTCTTTTCGACACCCTGGACCATCGCCAGCTACTTCGAAGTCCAGAGCCGATCCGACTATTTCCTTCACTTCCTGAACTCGGTGATCATCTCCCTGGGCTCGACGGTCTTGGCGCTTCTCGTCGCGGTGCCCGCGGCGTGGTCGATGGCCTTTGCGCCGACCAGCAAGACGCGCGACCTTATGATGTGGATGCTGTCGACCAAGATGATGCCGGCGGTCGGCGTGCTGGTGCCGATCTATCTCATTTTCAAGACGCTGGGCCTGCTCGATAACGTCTGGGGCCTGATGGTCATCCTGATGCTGATGAACCTGCCGATCGTCATCTGGATGCTCTACACCTACTTCAAGGAAATTCCGGTCGATATCCTTGAGGCCTCGCGCATGGATGGCGCGACGCTGGGCAAGGAGCTGGTCTACGTGCTGGTGCCCATGGCGGTTCCCGGCATCGCCTCGACCATGCTGCTCAACACGATCCTCGCCTGGAACGAAGCGTTCTGGACGCTCAACCTGACAGCGGCGCGGGCAGCGCCGCTCACCGCCTTCATCGCATCGTACTCGAGCCCGGAAGGGCTGTTCTGGGCCAAGCTTTCGGCGGCCTCAACTCTGGCCATCGCACCCATCCTGGTGCTCGGCTGGATCAGCCAGAAGCAGCTCGTGCGCGGCCTCACCTTCGGCGCCGTGAAATAGGGGAAAGCAATGGGTTCGATCCAGCTCCAGCACGTCAACAAATCGTTCGGGTCGCATGCCGTCATCCCCGATGCGAGCCTCACCATCAACGATGGCGAGTTCGTCGTCTTCGTCGGCCCGTCGGGCTGCGGCAAGTCCACGCTGCTGCGCCTCATCGCCGGACTCGAGGACACGACCAGCGGCCAGATCCTGCTCGACGGGCAGGACATGACCGACGCGGCACCGGCCAAGCGTCAGCTTGCCATGGTGTTCCAATCCTACGCGCTCTACCCGCACATGACCGTGGCGCAGAATATCGGCTTTCCGCTGAAAATGGCGGGCATGGACAAGGCCGCCATCGACGCCAAGGTGCAGGAGGCGGCGAGCGTGCTTAACCTTTCAAGCTATCTCGACCGGCGTCCGCGAAACCTGTCCGGCGGCCAGCGCCAGCGCGTCGCGATCGGCCGCGCCATCGTGCGCGAACCAAAAGCCTTCCTCTTTGACGAACCGCTTTCCAACCTCGATGCGGCGCTACGCGTCAACATGCGGCTCGAGATCTCCGAGCTGCACCAGCAGCTCAAGACCACCATGGTCTACGTCACGCACGACCAGGTGGAAGCCATGACCATGGCCGACCGCATCGTCGTGCTCAACGCCGGCAACGTCGAGCAGTTCGGCACGCCGATGGAGCTCTATCGCACCCCGGCCAATCGGTTCGTGGCCGGATTCATCGGTTCGCCGAAAATGAACTTCGTCGATGGGGCGGAAGCAGCGAAGTATGGTGCCGCGTCGATCGGGGCTCGGCCCGAGCACATCACCGTCACCACCGACACGGGCAGTTGGCACGGCACTGTTGGCGTTGCCGAGCACTTGGGCTCGGACACCTTCCTACACGTCAATGTCGACGGGCTTGGCGGGATGACGGTCCGTGCCGTTGGCGAAAAGCAGCTCCATCATGGGGACAGCGTGTGGCTCACCCCGGACCCGACGCGCATCTACCGCTTCGACAAAGATGGCCGCGCCCTCGTCGCGGCCAACTGAGGACCAGGACTATGCCGCTCGAACTGTCGCGTGCTGCGTTCAAGGAACTGGGCGAGACCGCAGCCGTGCCAGCCTACGATCCCGCTAGGCTCAAGGCCGGGATCGTGCATTTCGGCGTAGGAAATTTCCATCGCGCCCACCAGGCGGTCTATCTCGATGACCTGTTCGGCCTCGGACTCGATCACGACTGGGCCCTGATCGGCGCTGGCGTTCGCGCGGCGGACGAGGGGATGCGCGCCAAGCTGCAGGCACAGGACTGGTTGACCACCGTGGTCGAGCAGGAGGCGGACATTTCGACCGCCCGCGTCACGGCGCCGATGATCGATCATTTCAAGATAGGCGACAGCGCCGCGATCATTGCAAAGCTCGCGGACCCGGCGATCAGGATCGTTTCGCTGACGATCACCGAGGGCGGCTACTATATCGATCCGGCAACTCAGCGGTTCGACCCGACCCATCCCGACATCGCAGCGGATGGACGGAGTCCGGGTACGCCGAAGACGGTGTTCGGGCTGATCCTTGCCGGTCTGAAGGCACGTCGCGACGCGGGTCTGCAACCGTTTACGGTGATGAGCTGCGACAACATCCCCGGCAATGGTCATGTGACGCAGAACGCCGTGGTTGGACTGGCCGAGCTATTTGACCACGGGCTCGCCGGCTGGGTGCGCGCCAAGGTGGCGTTTCCCAATGGCATGGTCGATCGCATCACGCCTGCCACCGGCGAGCGCGAGCGCAATCTGCTGATCGAGAAGTTCGGTATCGCCGACAATTGGCCGGTATTCTGCGAGAGCTTTCGCCAGTGGGTGCTGGAAGACAATTTCCCTGCGGGTCGTCCGGCTCTCGAGAAGGTGGGGGTCCAGTTCGTAAAGGACGTTGCGCCCTTCGAGCATATGAAGATCCGCATCCTCAACGGGGGGCACGCCACCATCGCCTATCCGGCGGCGCTGCTCGACATCCACTTCGTCCATGAAGCGATGGAAAATCCTCTCGTCCGCGGCTTCCTCGAAAAGGTCGAACGCGACGAGATCATCCCCATCGTGCCGCCGGTGCCTGAGACCGACCTCAACGACTATTTCAACCTGATCGACCGGCGCTTCATGAACCCCAAGATCGGTGACACCATCACCCGGCTCTGCCTGGATGGGTCGAACCGACAACCCAAATTCATCCTGCCATCCGCGGCCGATCGCTTGAAGGCGGGAAAGCCGGTAACCGGGCTCGCATTGGTCTCGGCGCTCTGGGCGCGCTACTGCTACGGCGAGACCGACAGCGGCAAGCCTATCGCCCCCAACGATCCCAATTGGGACTTTCTCCAGACACACGCCAGGCGCGCCAAGGACCACCCGAAAGCCTGGCTCGAGATGCGCCACATCTTTGGCGACCTCGCCGCTCATCCGGACTATGTGAGCGCCTTTTCCGCAGGACTCGCGTCGCTCTGGTCGCTGGGCACCCACGAAACCCTGTCCCGTTATGTCCATGGCGCGCTGAAGCACTGATCGAGACCACGCGTGGCCGGCCGGATCGGTGACTTGGGTCCCCATTTGCGCGACGGGCCGCCCCGGCTAAGGTCTGGGGCGGAGGACTTCATGACCAGTGGTTTGGGCGCGGCGGCTGCTGCGAGGCCAGCGCCGATTGAGCTCATCATATTCGATTGCGACGGCGTGCTCATCGACAGCGAGCCGCTGGCAATGCGCGTCCTGCTGGATGTGCTCGCGAGCGAGGGCATCGAGATCGACAGGAGCACTGCGTTTCGCGACTTCCTGGGGCGAAGTCTCGGGTCGATTTCGACGACTCTCCACGAGAAGTACGGCAGGCGGCTGAGCGACAGTCTGCTCGAAAGCATCAGGAGCCAGCTCTACGCCAGCTTTCGTCGCGAGCTCCGCGCGATGCCTTGGCTTGCGCACGCGCTCGATCAGCTCGGGATCCCCCTCTGCGTCGCCTCGTCGAGCCATTTCGAGCGTATCAGGCTGAGTCTCTCGCTGACCGGCCTGCTCGATCGCTTCGAGCCGCATATCTTCTCGGCGAGCGAGGTCGAGAACGGAAAGCCGGCGCCGGATCTGTTCCTTCATGTCGCCCGGGCAATGGGCGTGCCGCCGGAGCGATGCCTTGTCGTTGAGGATTCCCCCGCGGGCGTTGCCGCTGCCCGCGCCGCCGGTATGCGCGTCTTCGCTTTTCTGGGCGGAGGACACGTCGGCGAAGGCGATCTGCGCCCAGAGATCGAACGGCTCGCACCCGATGCAATCATCGAAGATATGCGCGCGCTGCCCGGCCTCGTCGAGCTCGAGGCCATTCGCCGCGCGGGCGAGCCGCCGCATGCGCTCGTCGCCGTCGATGTCGGCACCGGCAGTGCCCGCGCC
>JBDTVO010000225.1:0-4723 GCA_040007135.1 Devosia sp.
CCTGTCCAACCCACGCCGTCCGTCATACGGGCCCGTCAGTGCAGGCTGGATGGGGGAGAGTATACGCCGGGCTGGAGGGGGTGGGGATAAGTCGGGGCGCGAGGGTGGATTGTGGTGAACGGACAGTGGGTTGGCCGACCAGTGCTGTGTCATTCCGGCGGAGGGTGGAGGGCATTCTGCCTGGGGCCGCCCCCTCCACAAGCCGATGGCTGGTCCCCCTCCCCCGTAAACGGGAGAGGAAGGCGAGTGCGGCTAGGCCTTGGCGGCTTCGGCGGCGGCTTTTTGGGCGCGTTGTTTTTCGACCCAGCGGACGCTGAGGATGGAGATTTCGTAGAGCGCGTACATCGGCAGGCTGAGGCCGATCTGGCTGATCGGGTCGGGCGGCGTCAGCAGCGCGGCGACGGCGAGGATGGCGACGATCGCGTATTTGCGGCCCTTGCCGAGTTGCGCGGTGGTCACCAGCTCGATCCGCGCCAGGAGGGTCAGCACCACCGGCAACTGGAAGCAGATGCCGAAGGCGAGGATCAGCGTCATCAGGAAGCCGAGATACTCGCTGACGCGGGTCTGCATCTCGATCTGCACGTCGCCGGGCGACGTTTGCTGCATGCCGATGAAGAAGTGCAGCGCCATTGGCGCGACGCCGAAATACACCAGCAGCGCCCCGAGGAAGAAGAACACCGGCGTCGCGATCAGATAGGGCACGAAAGCGCGCCGCTCGCGCTTGTAGAGCCCTGGCGCAATGAAGGCGTAGATCTGCGCCGCAATGACCGGGAAGGAAAAGAAGATCGCCCCGAACAGCGCGACGTTCATGTACGTGAAAAACAGCTCCTGCGGCGCCGTGTAGATCATGTTGGTGCCGCCGGCCGCGGCGAAGGGCACAAGCAGGATGTCGTAGATCGGCTTGGCGAAGGCGAAGCAGGCGATGAAGAACACCAGCACCGCCGCCAGCGAATAGATCAGCCGTTTCCTCAGCTCGATCAGGTGGTCGAGCAGCGGCGCTTCGGAGCCCTTGAGTTCGTCCTCGGCCTTGGGGGGTGGCAGTTGCGCGGTGTCGGCCACCTATGCCTCCGCCTTGGGTTTGCGCGGCGCGCGGGGCTTGCGTGGTTTGTCGGCCTCGGTGGCAGGCGCGGCAGTGAGCTTCGCGGCAGCGGCCGGAACCGGAGCCGTCCCGATAGCGGCTTTTTTGGCGCGCGGCTTGCGCGGCTTGGCAGCGTCGGGGGCGATGGCCTCGACCGGCGCCGGGCTCTCGAGATGCCGCGCGACGGCGGGGGGCTCGATCGGCTTTGCGACTGCCGGCGACATGCCGACCTTGGCCTGGATTTCGTCGACCACGCTTTCGGCCGACGGGTCCTTGGGCGCGATGACGCCGGATGGCGCCGTGCCGCCGTCGGACAGCGTGCGGTTGAACTCGCGGGTGATCTCGTTCGCCGTCTGCTTCAGCGGCTCGGTGATCGAGCGGCGAAGGTCGGTGATCTGGTCGAGCCCGGTGGTCTTGTTGAGTTCGCGCTGGAACTCGCTGCCGAGCCGCCGGATCGAGGCGATGGCCTTGCCCAGCCGGCTCATCACCACCGGCAGGTCCTTGGGGCCAATGACGATCAGCGCCACGACGCCGATCACCAGCATCTCAGTCCAGCCGACACCGAACATAGGTTTGTCCTATTGGAGCGGACGGGCCGCTCAGGCGTCCTTGGCCTTTTCCGCTTCGGTCGGAACCGCGGCGGGGGGCGGCGACATCTGCGCCGTGGTGTTCATCGAGGCGGGCTTGTCTTCGTCGCGCATGCCCTTCTGGAACGCTTTGATGCCGGAGGCGAATTCGCCCATGAAGCCGGAAATCTTGCCACGGCCGAACAGGACCACGACAACGATTGCGACGATAATGATGCCCCACAGGCCTGGACCGTGCATCGAATGTTCCTTTCAGACGGCTACTCGTAGAAATAACGCTGCCACGGCAGAAATAGGTTCAAACGGCCGCCAGCACAAGAACGGCGATGCCGCACGCTCACTCTTCCGGTTCGTCCTGCCCTTCGATGTCGTCGGGATCGAGCGGATCCTCGTCGTCGCGCAGCGGCCCGTCGAACGGCAAGGGAATCTGCATGTTGGGCGGCAGGCGGTTGCTGAGAAGCCCGGCGCCCTTGAGGTCTTCGAGCCCCGGCAGGTCGGCCAGCGATTCGAGCCCGAAATGGTCGAGGAACGCCTCCGTGGTGCCGTAAGTGACCGGCCGGCCGGGGGTGCGGCGGCGGCCGCGCATGCGCACCCAGCCCGCTTCCATCAGCAGATCCAGGGTGCCCTTGCCGGTGGCGACGCCCCTCACCTCTTCGACTTCGGCCCGGGTGCTGGGCTGGTGGTAGGCAATGATCGACAGCGTTTCGAGCGCCGCCCGCGACAGCGGCCGCGTCTCGGTGTGCTCGCGCCGGAGCAAAAATTCGAGATCGCCGGCGGTGCGGAAGGCCCATTTGTCGGCGCGGCGGACGAGATTGACGCCGCGACCCGCATAGCGCTGCTGCAACAGGGCCAGGAGGCCGTCGATGTCCGCCCCCTCGCCCAGGTGCGGCGCCAGCTCGCTCGCCGCCAGCGGCTCGGCGGAGGCGAACAGCAGGGCCTCGAGGATGCGCAGGGCGCGCTCCGCCAGGTCGGGGCTGTCGGACGGCTCAGTGGTTTCGGACATCATGTGTCGGCTTGCGGGCTGTCGGCCTTGCGGCGGCGCAGCAGGAGCGGCCCGAAGGCCAGGGTCTGGTGGACCTCGACGTGGCCCTGCCGCACCAGTTCGAGGCTCGAGGCAAAGGTCGAGGCGATGGCGGTGACGCGCTGCCCGGGCGTCGAGAGATAGGCGGCGAGGTAGGCGTCGAGCGGCACCCAGTCCATGTTGTCGCCGATCAGGCGGTCGAGAATATCGCGCGCCTCCTGCAGCGACCAGACGTTGCGCTCGTGCGGCACGTAGTCGTTGGGCACCGAGCGCTCGCGCTGCGTGCCGTAGGCCTTGAGCAGGTCGAACAGCGAGGCTTCCCACAGCGCGTGGCGCTTGACGGTCACCGGCTCGGGCGCGCCGCGCGCGAAAATGCGCTGGCCGAGCTGCGGCCGCCCCATGAGCTGCATCGCCGCCCGCCGCATGGCCTCGAGCCGCTTCAGCCGGAACTGCAGCAGCGCCGCCATCATCTCGCCGGTCGGCTCATCGTCGGAGGCGGCCTGCGGCACCATCAGCCGGCTCTTGAGATAGGCCAGCCACGCCGCCATCACGAGGTAGTCGGCGGCGATCTCGATGCGCTTCTCGCGCACCTTCTCGATGAAGCCGAGATACTGCTCGGCAAGGGCGAGGACGGAAATCTGGCTCAGGTCGACTTTCTGCCGTCGCGCCAGGTCGAGCAGCAGGTCGAGCGGGCCTTCGTAGCCGCCGACATCCACATACATCACCTCGTCATCGGGAGGTGGCGCCGGCTCCAGCCAATCGGCGGGCGTCTCGATGGTCAAGGGAGCAAAACTCCTGCCTCTGGGGATGGCGCCAGCATAGCCGATCGGCCGCAGCGGCGCCTGCGATTCCCGGCTTAGCGCGTCGGGCGCCCACAGGAAACAGCCAATCTTGCGATGCCCGCGAGCGAGCGCGCCGTCAGCCGTTGGTGGCGATGCAATCGCCACCCTGCGCCTTGATCTGGGCGCAGATGCGGTTGGCGTCGCTGAGCGAGGAGGCCGGCAACCGGACCCGGTACCAGGTGCCCTTGGCCCCCAGATTTGCAGCCTGGACGACCAGCTTGGCGCCGCCGAAGGCGCTGCCGTAGCGCGCCGTCGCCGTCTTCAACTGGCTGTTGGCGTCGGCCTCGCTGGGCGTCGAGCTGATCTGCACATAGGCGGCAGCGGTCGAGGCGCTGGCGGGAGCCGCGATATCGGCCTTCGGCTTGGGCGCCGGGGCGGCGGCGCCGCCGTTGAGGAGGTCGATCTGGCCGTTGGGTGTCTGCGCGCCGACGACGGCGTTGACGCTGGTGTTGCGCGGCGCGGTGGGCGTGACGAAGGCCAGCGTCTGCGTCGTGCCGCGCACCGGGAAGTTCATCGGCGTCGGCGCCACGATTGTGGGGTCGATCACGGCGGCCGGGGAGGCATCTGCGACCAGGTCGGCAGCACCGCTCGCAGCGCTGGTGTCGACCGCCGGAACCACGGGGGTCGGCTTCAGCCCGGCATCGGCCAGCAATGACGCATCGTCGCCGAGGAGATTGGTGGTCTCGGTGCTGGGCACCGAGGGAACGTTCGGCCTCTCGACCGGCAGCGCCTCGATCCCGGCCACCGCGTCGTCACCTGAAACGATGGTGCCGTCGGGGCGGACGGTGACGGTGCGGACCTTGCGGTTGGCGAGCCCGCCTTCGCTGACATCGTCGGCGGGTGTCGCCATGTCGACGGTGACGGGAGCGGCCTGTGTCTGGTCGGTCGACACCAATTGTTCGGCGCTCGAGGGCTTGGTGCCCCCCTCCATCTTTTGCAGGACCGGCGACTTCGCGGCGTCGGTCTCAGCCTTCGGCTGGACCTTTGGCGCTTCCTTGACGGGCGTCGCATCGGCCGTGAGCTGCGGCGCCCCAGCGCCGGTCACATTGGCGGTGCGGCCCATATTGAGGACCCAGTAAAGCCCTAGCCCGGCGGCCAGCAGCAGGGTGCCGGCGACGGCCATGCCGACGGCCTGGCGGGCGCTGTTGGACAGGAAGGAACTGCGCTGCGGCTTGACCTTGACCCGGCGATACGG
>JBDTVO010000226.1:0-4704 GCA_040007135.1 Devosia sp.
CCAGGTCGGCATCTGCGCCGCGATCATCGTCGCCGCCTCCGCGCTGGCGCCGGTTCCCGTCAGCCTTGCGGCAAGCGCTGCGCCATCCTGGCGCGACCGGCCCGCAGCCCGGGCGCTGCAATGGGCCGTGCTGGCCCTGGCCCTGCTCGGCTTCGCGCTGCCGCTGCTCGCGACCCTTGCCGATGGCGTCCCGGGTCTGGCGGGGCTCGCCGAGCAGCCGGCGTTCTGGGCCGCGCTGCTGACCAGCCTCGGCATCGCCGCCGTCTCCGCCTTGGCAGCGCTCGCCCTCGGCCTCGTAGTGGCCGCGGCGCGTGCCGCGACACCCTCACGCTCCCTGCGCGTGGCCATCGGTGCCCCGGCCTATGCCTATCTCGCCGTGCCCGCCGTCACCCTCTCGCTCGGGGCGTTTCTCCTCGTCCGCGCTGTCGGCCTCGCGCCCGAACCAGTGGCGCCGTTGGTCGTCATCGTCGCCAATGCACTTCTCGCCCTTCCCTTCGCGCTCGCCACGCTGGCCCCGCCGCTGGAGTCGATCGCGCTGACGCGGGGGCGCCTGATCCGCTCGCTCGGCCTCTCCGGCTGGCGGCAGGCGCGCGACATCGAATGGCCGCTGCTCGCCCGCGACATTGGTCTCGTGCTCGCCCTCGGCTTCTGCTTTTCGCTCGGCGATCTCGGTGTCATTGCGCTGTTCGGCACGCAGGATTTCACCACCCTGCCGCTGCTCATGCTGCGGGCCGTCGGCGCCGATCGCGGCGACGATGCCGCGGCGATCGCCGCGCTGATGCTGGCGCTCACCATCGCCGCCTTCATCGCCATTCCCCGCATTTTCGAGAGGCTCGGCGATGCTCGGTCTTGATGAGGTGAGGTTTTCCTACGCGCCGCCCGGGCCAACCTGGCACCTGTCGATGGAGGCGCTCGCCGGTGAAGTGACCGCAGTCGAGGGCGCCAGCGGCTCCGGAAAGTCGACGCTGCTCGATCTCGTCGCCGGCTTCCTCATGCCGACTGCGGGCGCTATCCGCATCGACAATCGCGACGTCACCGCACTGCCGCCCGAGGCGCGGCCGGTCTCAATCCTTTTTCAGTCCGAAACGCTGTTCGAACATCTGAGCGCCGCTCACAACGTCGCCCTTGGCCTGCCCCGTCCTGACCCGGCGCGCGTCGCCGCGGCACTAGCGGAAGTCGGTCTCCCCGATCTCGGTGGACAGCGCGCGGCCACGCTCTCCGGCGGCCAGAAGCAGCGTGTCGCGCTTGCCCGCACCCTGCTCCGCCAACGCCCGGTGCTGCTGCTCGACGAGCCGTTCTCGGCGCTCGACGACAATGCTCGCGCCGCCTTGCGAACGCTGGTCCAGTCGCTGACGCGCCAGCATCGCTGGGCCACCGTGCTGGTGACCCACCATGCCGACGACATCGGCGCCATCGCCGATCGCGTCTATCGTCTGGAGAGTGACAGGCTGGCGCGCCAGCGCTAGCCGTTGGCGGTCTTGGCGCCCCAGGACGCGAACACGTCCTTGAACAGCTTTTGCGCCTTGTCGTCCTTCTCGAGCGTGATGATCGCCCGCTTGCCCGAGGCATAGATGAGGGCGAGGTCCATCCACTTGCGCGAGGTGAGAAGCGTGACGTTAGCCGTGCTGTCGGCCGGCGTCGCGCTCAGCGCGAACAGGAACGAGTTGCCGACGACGCGGGCGGAGGCGCCCACCAGCGGCGCACCCTGCACCAGTTCCTCATTCTTCAGCAGCACGCCCGGCAGACCGGCGATCGAGCCGCCGATAAAGCTGTCCGAGACCGTGAAGTTGATCTCCATCAGGTGGCTCGCCGGCAGGCTGGGATCCGAGTTCTTTCGGATCAGCACCTGCATCGACAGGTTGCGCGCCGGAATATTGGCTTTGCCGACGATCGTGGGCAGGCCGTTTTCGTCGGCGCCCTTGCTCCACTCGATGGTGCCCGAGAACGGCACGGCGCCGGTGGTGCCATTGTCCGACGCCTCGAGCAGCAGCGACTGGCTGCCGTTGGTCGAGGCCGGATCGATGGCAGCAACGGTTGCATCGGCCGCCGTCTGTGGCGCACCGAGCCGCGCTTCGGTCTTGTCGCCGGCCGGCGATTGCAGCGCCAACGGCTCACCCGATGCGACATCGGCCACCGCCGGCAGGCGCTGCCCGCCCTGCAGTTCAGTCGAGGATTGGGCAGTCGCCGGTGTTTCGGTGTTGCCCGGGCCGGTCGAATCCGGCGTCACCGCCGGCTGTGCGTCGGCCACCGCCGTCGCCGTGTTGCCCTTGCCGAACATGGCGTCGAGATTGATGAAGCCTTCCTGCCAGGCCCAGAGGCCGGCGCCGCCGGCGCCCAGCAGCAGCACCACGAACACCGCAACAAAGATCGAGACGGCGCCGAAGCCGCTGCGTTCCGCACGCGCCCGCGGCACGCTCGAATAGCGCTGCGGCGATGAAGCGCGGCGCGGCGTGGCGAATTCCTTGGCCGGCCGCGGCGTCCGCACCGGCTCCTCGCGGCCCATGTCGATGCCGTTGCCGCGCGTCGCATTCAGCAGCTGCGAGGCGCGCCCGTTGGAATTGCGGCGCGGCGCTTCGACCGGCTCGTCGTCATATTCGAGATCATGGTCGGCGACACCGCGGCCGTTGCTGCCGCGGACTTCGGTCTCGAGCGCGGCGATGGCCCGGTCGACTACGCCCTGCGCGTCAGCTGTCTGTTCGACTTCGACTTCGCGCACCGCGCTCATCGCTTCTTCCGGCACATCGAATTCCATCGGCTGCTGCTGCCGCGCAGCGGCAAGTCCGGAGCGTCCGCCGTCACGGCGCGGCTCGATGGTCGGGCCGCGGCGCGTGTTGTCGATGGCAACACCGAATCCGGGGGAAATCGGCCGGCCCTTCGACGCCTGCGCCCGCGCCACGATCGACGGCATGGGCTTGTCCGAGCGCGGCGGCTCGGCTTTCGGCGCCGGCTTGTCGGATTTGGCGACCAGCACCGGCTGCGATTTCGGCCGCGGCTTCAGCTCTGGACCCTTGGTCTGCACCGGACCGGCAGGCTCCGACGCGCGCTCGCTCGGGCGCTCGGCTGCGGGACGCTCGGCAGGGCGCTCGCGTGACGGCGGCCGCTCGGGCAGCGGGTCGGGATCGGGAGCGCGGACCTCGGCGGGAGCCGACTTGCGGTCACTCGCCCGGTCGCGCTCGGCCGCGGCGATGATCGATTCGATCGAATTGGCCGGCGCCCGAGGCGGCTCGGTCTTCAGCATCGGCTTGCCGCTGGGCGCCTTGGGGGGCGCTTTTGGCGCCTCGACCTTGGCGGCGACCGCCGCTGCCGGCTTCGGTGTTTCAGGCGCCTTGGGCGGATTGCTCCGCGCTTCGGCGGCGAAAACCGGGGGCAGCGTCGTCGGCGACGCCGGCTTGTCCTGGCCGATACCCGAAAGGCCCGCTTCGCTGGCCTCCTGCTCGACCTGGCGGATGCAATCCTCGAGCTGCAGGCGATGCGTGGTGATGTCGCGGGCGGCCAGCGGCGGATTGATCGCCCTCAGCTGCCCAACCAGGGCAGCTCGTGCTTTTTCATAGACGGCGCGGCGTGCAGCCCCGTTGTTCTCGGGCAGAGCCTCTACAGCCTTGCGCAAAAGCTCTTTGTAATCCGCCATTCCCTACGATCACTCAATTCGCGCGTGAGTTGTAGCCAGAAAGCATCAGTCTTGGAACGGGTCTTGCACGAGAATTGTGTCGAGACGCTCAGGACTTGTGGACAGCATGGCCACGGGCGCCCCGATCAGCTCCTCGATATATCGCACGTACTTGACCGCCTGCGCGGGAAGCTCGGACCAGCTTCGCGCCCCTGCTGTTGTCTCGGACCACCCCTCAAGCGACTCATAAACAGGTTTCACTGCCGCCTGGGCCCGCATAGAGGCCGGAAGATAGTCAATTTTTTGGCCGTCCAGCTCATAACCGACACAAACCTTGATCTCCTTGAGCCCGTCGAGGACGTCCAGCTTGGTTAACGCGATGCCATTAATCCCAGATGTTCTTACCGTTTGCTTAACCAATACCGCGTCGAACCAGCCACAACGTCGCGGCCGGCCGGTGTTGACCCCCACTTCGCGGCCGATTGTGGACAAATGCCGGCCGATTTCGTCGTCCAACTCGCACGGGAACGGCCCTTCACCCACCCGGGTGGTGTAGGCCTTGGTGATCCCCAGCACATAGCCGATCGCCGTCGGCCCGAGGCCAGACCCTGCCGCGGCCTGCCCGGCGACGGTGTTGGACGAGGTGACGAACGGGTAGGTGCCGTGATCGATGTCGAGCAGCGCCCCCTGCGCGCCCTCGAACAGGATGCGGGCCCCGGCGCGGCGCTTTTCGTCGAGCAGCTTCCACACCTGGCCGACGAACGGCAGGATCTTGTCGGCGACCGACTCGAGCTCGGACTGCAGCGCTGACGGCGAGATCTCGACCAGCCCCATGCCGCGGCGCAGTGCATTGTGGTGGGCCAGCAGCCGCTCGATCTTGCCGGGCAATGTGTCGGGCTCGGCCAGATCGCAGACGCGGATGGCGCGGCGGCCGACCTTGTCCTCGTAGGCCGGACCAATGCCGCGTCGCGTCGTGCCGATCTTCAGTCCCGAATTGCCGCTCTCGCGCACGCCGTCGAGCTCGCGATGCAGCGACAGGATCAGCGGCGCGTTGTCGGCGATCATCAACATCTCGGGCGTGACATTGATGCCCTGCC
>JBDTVO010000227.1:0-4663 GCA_040007135.1 Devosia sp.
GCTGCTGCTTCTCGGCGTCGGCCTGTTCGCTCTCGAACGCTTCGGCCTCAAGGGCGACAGCTCGGGCGGCCAGCCGGCACATATCGATCCCAACTTGCTGTCGCTCCTGGTCATCGCCCCGCTGGTGTTGATTGCCGCGGGAGCGATCGTCTGGATGGTCGGGCGGATGCGCCGACGCTAGCCTATTCGACGCGCAGCCGCTCGACGTCGATGCCCTTCGCCAGCAGCGGCGCCTTCATCTGCCGGCCGAGATACTCATTGAGTCCGTAGAGCACGAGCGCGCCCACCAGCAGCGCCACGCCAAACCCACGAAAGCCGTCCTCGGTGGCGACGATGATCGCCCCGATCAGCGCCACGATCACCCCGCCGAACAGCAGATACAGCTGCCGGTCCCGCTGCACCCTTAGATTGTGCGCACTCGACAGCAGCAGATCGTTGAGCTCGGTGTCGCTCATCGCCGCAAGTTCGGGACTCGTGCCTTCGCGCCGGATCGTCTCGATATAGGCGGCCACCCGCCGCTCGGTCATCGCCTCGCGCGTCGCCAGCACCCGTCCGCGGCTGAAATAGCTGATCACCGCGCCGCACAGCGCCAGTGCCAGGATCACTTCCACCACAACCGCCATCGATGTTGCCCTTTCCCGAATGCCGCTGGAGGATAAGGTGTCCCCCGCACCCTCCGGTTTCAAGGGATCGACCCGACAATGAACGAGCCATCGATGCTTTGGGCGAAGCTGCTGCTCCGTCTCGGTCTCGTGCTGCTGCTGCTTGGGCTTGGGCCGCTGCTGCTTCTGGGCACCCTGCTGCCCGATCTCGATCCCTTCGTCCCGGTATTCCTCAGCTTCACCATCGGGCCACTCGGGGCCGTGGTGCTGCTGCTCGGCATCATTCCTTTCCTGGTAGCGCTGCTTCGGCGACGACGGGGATCTTCCGCACCCGCTCCCGACCCATGACCACCAGCCCGGCGCCCACGATCACCGCCGCGCCGGCGAGCGACACGGGATCGATCCCCTCATGGAAGATCACGAGGCTGAAGGCGATGCTCCACGGCAAAGAGGTGTAGTTGAACGGCTGCAGTACGCTGGCCGGTGCCAGCGACAGAGCCACGATCATCATGCCGTGCGCAGCGACGCCGGTGAGCATGATGTATCCGACGGCCAGCCCGGTGGTGAGGTCGAGCGGCTGCCAGAAAAACACGCCCACCGCGCTCGATATCAGCAGCCCGACGAGCCCGACATAGAGGATGCTGGTCGTTGGCGAGTCGGTATCGGACACCCGTCGCGTCAACACGATGTAGATCGCGTAGCAGGCGCCCGAGCCCGCCGCGAACGCCACGCCCCAGTCGAGCGGAATGCCTCCGGGCCGAACGATCACCAGCGCCCCCGCGAACCCGACGACCACGGCGGTCAGCCGGAAGATGCCAACCCGCTCGCCCAGGATCGGGATGGCGAACAGCGTCACCAGCAACGGATAGACGAGCGTGATCGATTGCACTGCCGGCAACGGCACGCTCTTCAGTGCGATGACGAACATCCAGATGTCGACGACCAGCAGCACGCCACGCAGCACCTGCGACCACGGGTGCGCCGTCCGCAGCGACTGGCGCAGCGAACCTTTGCGAACCGCCAGCAGCAGGGCGAACGCCGCAAACGCCCAGAAGCGCATCATCGTCATCTGGAACGGCGATATGGAATGCACCAGGAACTTGCTCGTCGCGTCCTGCGTCGAAAATATCAGGATCGCGGCAATCGCCAGTGCCACGCCGCGCCCGGCATTGTCTTGCCGGGTGCTCGGCATCTGTGTGGTCATCGACGACTCACGACACGCAGAAAGTCGGGCCGGGTAGTCCGGCCCGACGCTGGACTGCCTACATGCTCGGCTTCATCGTCATGTTCTTGATGGCGCCGACGATCGCCGTCAGGATGCCGCCACCCACCAGCCCGGTGACCGCCTGTCCGACATAGGCAGTCCCGCCGCCGGCCACGAGGCCAGCAAGTCCCGGGATGGCCCCGGCGATCCACGTTCCCAGCCAGCCGCCAATCAGTCCGACGATCGCATCGACCGTGGGATTGATGCTGACCTTCTTGGCAACGCGACCGGTCCCATAACCACCGATCGCACCCAGGATCAGCTGGATAATTGTACCTACCCAATCCATAGTCTTGATCTCCTTCCCTAGGACGGGGTGAGCCCCCGCTTCGCCCGTAAAGACTAAGCCTGCGTCACGCCGCCCGGAAAGCGAAATGCGGCCTCCATCCCCCGCAAAGGCCGCGGTCGGCTTCCGGTCGCCGCCTGGAACACCTATCTTCGCAACACCATGACGCCACAGCCGAATCAATTGCCCGTAGCCCTTATCACCGGCGCCGCCACGCGGCTTGGCGCCGACATCGCCCGCGCCCTCGCCGGCTCGGGATATGCGGTGGTCATCCACCACCGCAGCCGCGATACCGAGGCCGCGGCCTTGGTCGCCGAAATCGAAAACGATGGAGGCATCGCCGCCGCCATCAAGGCCGACCTCGCCAACCGAAGGCAGCGCGCCAGCCTCGTGGGGCGGGCGGGCAAACCCTTCGGCCCGCTCAGCGTGCTGATCAACAACGCGTCGAGCTTCGCCCCCGACGGCGTCACCGATCTCGATGAGACGCTGTGGGATCGGCACTTCGCCGTTCACCTCGAGGCGCCGGCGTTCCTGTCGCGCGATTTCGCCGCCCAGCTCCGGGCCGGCGAGCAGGGCAACGTCGTCAACATCGTCGACGAACGGGTGCTCCGCCTCACGCCCAACTATTTCAGCTACACCCTGAGCAAGGCCGCCCTCTGGACGATGACGCAAACGCTGGCGCAGTCGCTGGCGCCCCGCGTCCGCGTCAACGCCATTGGGCCCGGTCCGATCATCGCCGAGGCCGGCCAGACCCCTGCTGCCTTCCGCCGCTCGCGGCAAAGCGCGCCGCTGGGTTATGGCGGCACCCCGTCCGACGTGACCGAGGCCCTGTTGTTTCTCCTCAACGCGCCGTCCGTCACCGGTCAGATGATCGCCATCGACGGCGGTCGTCACCTCGATTTCCCGAGCAAGCGCGGCCCGACGCCGCGAAGGCCGAAATGAGCGAGATGGAGTCGGGCGCCGAGATCATCCGCGCCTTCGTCAAGACCCTCCCGCCGTCTCCCGGCGTCTATCGCATGATCGATGAAGCGGGCGAGGTCATGTACGTCGGCAAGGCCCGCAGCCTCAAGGCGCGCGTCACCAACTACACGCGGCCCGAGGCCCTCGACGTGCGCCTGCAGCGCATGGTCGCCGCCACCCGCACCATGGAGTTCGTCCGCACCGAGACCGAGGCCGAGGCGCTGCTGCTCGAGGCCAACCTCATCAAGCGGCTGAAACCACGTTTCAACGTGCTGCTGCGCGACGACAAGAGCTTCCCTTACATTCTCATCGCCACCGAGCACGAAGCGCCCGAGCTGATGAAGCATCGCGGCACGCGGCGGAAGCAGGGCCACTATTTTGGCCCGTTCGCGTCCGCCCTCGCGGTCAAGCGCACCATCACCTCGCTGCAGAAGGCATTCCTCCTCCGCACCTGCTCAGACAGCTTCTATCGCGCCCGCACCCGGCCCTGCATGCTGCACCAGATCAAGCGCTGCGCCGGCCCATGCACGGGAGAGATCTCGATCGAGGCCTACGCGCAGCTTGTCGACGAAGCCCGCCAGTTCCTGTCGGGCAAGTCCAAGATCGTGCAGGACCGCCTGCAGACAGAAATGAACCAGGCGGCCGGTGCGCTCGATTTCGAACGTGCCGCCCTGCTCCGCGATCGTCTCTCGGCCCTTGCCCTGGTGCAGAGCCAGGGCGAGATCGTGGCGCGCTCGGTCGACGAGGCCGATGTCTTTGCCATCGCCCACGAGGCCGGCCAGTTCTGCGTCCAGGTCTTCTTCTTTCGCGCCCACCAGAACTGGGGCAACTACGCCTACCGCCCCAAGGCCGACGCCGCGCTTTCCGATACCGAAGTGCTGGAGGCGTTTATCGGCCAGTTCTATGAGGACCGCACGCCGCCGCGGCTTGTGCTGCTCAGCCACGAGCCGTCCGACAAGGCGGTGCTCGAGGAAGCGCTCACCACCCGGCTCGGGTCGCGCGTCTACATCGAGGTTCCGCAGCGGGGCGAGAAGCGCGACCTGGTCAACCACGCGCTCAACAATGCGCGCGAAGCGCTCGGCCGTCAGCTCGCCGAAGGCGCCACGCAGAAGACCCTGCTCGAAGGCGTCGCCGAGCTCTTCGGCCTCGACGAGGCGCCCCGTCGCATCGAGGTCTACGACAACTCCCACATCTCGGGCACCAACGCCGTCGGCGCCATGATCGTCTCGGGCGAAGAGGGCTTCAGCAAGAAGCACTATCGCACCTTCAACATCCGCTCGACCGACATCACCCCGGGCGACGATTTCGGCATGATGCGCGAAGTGCTGACCCGGCGTTTCTCGCGCCTTGCCAACGAGAGCGACCCTGAGGCTGAGGACGAGGCAACGGGGATGCCCGACTGGCCTGACGTGGTCTTCATCGACGGCGGCCAGGGCCAGCTCAACGCCGTGCGCGAAGTGGTCGCCCAGCTCGACCTGCAGCGCGAGGTAATCTTTATCGGCATCGCCAAGGGCGAGGAGCGCGACGCCGGCCGCGAGAAATTCTTCATGG
>JBDTVO010000228.1:0-4582 GCA_040007135.1 Devosia sp.
CGAAGCCGTCTGACCAAGATCGGCTCTCCGCCATCGTTGTTGAAATCGGTGATATCGCCGCGGCGATCGACAGCCTTGAACCACGCTTGCGGGCTGAGCGCCTTGTCGCCTCAGACATCGTCTGCCAGCAGGTAAGGTCGCAATTCGCCAAGGTAATGCGGGCCCTCGTTGAGGCCAGCTTGGCTGTGCACGCGGCCAACAGGGACTTCACCGCGTTCGCAGATCACATGAATCGCAGCGACGTTTCGTGGACCAGCCTCAACCCGGCCTTTCCCCTATTCGCAGGAGCACCCGTCGATCCGAACGGTCCGCTGGCTCGCTTCTTGGGCGATGCCGTCGAGGGCGGCTGGCTGAAGTCCAGTGATATGCCGATGGAGTTTCGGTAATGAGGTGGGACAGCGGAGTCGAATTCGGCGCTCCAGTGCGCCACATCCTGGCGGTTGATACTCGCGACATGAAGAGGTCGACGCCCTCAAAGCTCTCAGCAGGTAAGGTAACCCTCACTGGGTACGCGACGCGGTACAATCGTCCGCACCTGTTCAAAGGCGGCATAGAGGTGTTCGCCCCGGGCGTATTTGCCAAGTCCTTAGTCGACGACAGCACCATCCGCTTCCTTAACAACCACGACGAAGCACGTTGCATCGCAACGACCCGCGGTGCCGGCCTCGAACTCAAAAGCGACGAGGTAGGGTTGTCATTCAGACTTGACCTGCCGGACACCGACGAGGCCGCCTCTTTGCTCGAGGAGATCGAGCTCGGCGAGAAGTCAGAGATGTCCGTTGGCTACGACGCCGTCGAGTATCAGACCAAAGCGGTTGATGGCCAATCGTATCGTCTAATCACCGCTGCCCGGTTGTTCGAAATATCAGCCGTGCGCAAGGGGGCCGTGCCGACCACGTTCATTGAGATCGCTCGGTCCAGGGACAAATTCAGTCGCAAGACAAAAGCGGAGGCTGATGTAGCCGCTGCCGGCGCTGCGGTCAGTTCCAATTTCCGGCGTCTAGTGGAGCTTGTAAGACAATGACGCGGCGACTTCGCGGCCGTGCGGGCATGGAGCAGCGTCAACGCCGACTGCGCCATGAGCCTCTCTGCCGAGACTGTGCAGCCGAGGGCCGCGTAAGGAAGGCCACGGTCCCGGACCATATCATTCCGCTCGCCCAAGGCGGCACCGACACCGCCGATAACATCCGCTGCCTCTGTGCCGAGCATCACAGGCTGCGGACCGCCGAGCAGTTCGGACATCGGATCAAGCCGAGCATCGGCGTCGATGGGTGGCCGGACGACGGCCCTATGGGGAGGGGGGGTGCAATCTCTACAGCCTCACAGCCGGACACCGTCGCCATGCCTAAACAATCACAAACGCCTCCCCGAACCGAATTTCCGGTCTGATCGATGACCTCCAAGCGCCGCAATCCACCGCCGTCCCACCTCAAGACCAAGACTGCTGACTGGTGGCGCTCGGTGCATGAGGACTACACCCTCGAGCCTCACCACACCCGGCTGCTGACGCTCGCCGCTGAGGCTTGGGATCGTTGCCAGCAAGCCCGCGAGGAAGTCGGTCGCGATGGTATCACCGTCAAGACATCCGACGGGGGGTTAAAGGCGCATCCGGCCATTGCGATCGAGCGCGACGCGCGGCTCGCCTTCGCGCGTCTGGTGCGCGAGCTGGACCTCGATGTTGATCCTCCCGTCGCCGGTCGGCGCCCGCCGGCCCTTGCCAGTAATAGGGGCTGACCATGCCGGTGAAGCGTAGAGCAGGAAAACGCCGTGTCGATCCGCAGGCCGAGATAATGGCCTGGAGCGGCTTGTTTCGGTGCGGCTATGACTTCTTTGGTGAGTTGGAGCCGTGGGGCTTCGGCGGGCGCGCCGATCCCACCGACACGGAAGCGCGCATGGCCGCGCCGACGGTATGGGCCCGGCTCGGGCCATCATTCATGGACTGGTTTGACGAGGGTCGCCGCGGAAGCCTGCCGCACGCCACCGGCGACAATGGCGAACCGTGGGCGCTCACCGAATTCGGAGACCCCCGCAATGGCCGTTAAGCGCCGCGTCTCAAAGACGGTCGAACATCGGATCACAGCGGCGGCCCTGGACGCCTTCCGCGCTGGCGACGAAACCGCGCTTCACAAAGCGCTGGGCTTGAAGCCCTGGCACCCCTCCCCGCTCGACGACCACAACCCCTACCCGCCGGGGGCCGCCGCCTCGCTGACCTGGCCGATGATCGTCGAGCTGCGCAGCGCGCTGCAAGGGGGCGTTCGAAGGAGCAAGAGCGATGCCTGACACTTCAGACACAATTCAGATCGACGCCATCACCGCCCTACTCCACCGCCATGCCGGGAAACACTTCACCCTGACGGTTGTCAGCGCGGACTGGGGCTGGGACGTGCACGTGGTCGACCACGATCAACTTGAGCTGAAATCGTCTGAGAGTCGGCCGGCGCCCAAACGTGCGACCCGCCGACGGGCAGCGCCATGACGGCGTTCGCGAGCGCGTTTGGCCGAGCTGCAAAAGGCGGCACCGAATGTTGGCCCTGCCTGCTTTGGCTGGCCGACTTCGTGCTCGCCGAAACCGGCCGCGACCCGGCCGCGGAGTGGCGCGGGATCGAATGGGATGAATGGACGGCCGACCGCGAGCTGGCGCGGCTGTCCCTGACGGGTTTCGGCAACACGCTGGTCGAGCGCGCGCTTGATGCAATTGCCAGCCGCGAGGGCTGGATCGACGCCGAGGGGCCGCAGCAGGGCGCGACCATGGTGGGCTGCTACCGCGCGAACGACCCGAAGCTCGGAGTGCCTGCAATCTTCGACGGCGACCAGCGCTGGCTCGTGTCGTACCACCGCAACGCCATGCTCAAACGTGAGACGCCTGCTCGGGTGTGGGAGATACCGCGCCTCAGCGCCGCTTGAACGGCCTCACCGGCGCTTCGATCCAGCCCGGCGTCAGCCACGGATAGTCGGTGGTCTGGTCTGTGACGCCCGTTCATCACGCCTGGGCTGCGAAGGTCACCTGCTTGTGCCGACCGCAGAGAGTGCAATACCCGGTCTGCGTTGGCAGACCCGTGGCCAAGCGGGCGTCTATCAGTTTCCCGTACCGGGTCCCCCATTCAAGCTCTCTCGCTAAACAGTCATCGCAGACGGACTTTGGCGATCGGTTCGTGAGGTAATCGTGGATCATCTGAGCGTTGGACACGGGGGCTCGGATACACCCGCATTCGCCCAGCCGCTAGGGACTGCCCTCGCGCTTACGGCCGGCACGCTGGTGCCGGTCTTCGTGGTGCTGGCCATCGGTGTCGGAGTCGCCCTATAGGTTCAGCTCATCCTGCGCCGAGTTGGTTGAGCCCAACGTATTCCTCGACCCGATCGAGCCATTCATTTGCCAGCGCACTGAGCAGCAGCGGCTGGTCTACCCCCATGAGGTGTCCGCAGCGATCCAGAACCACGTGTGTGCCACGAGGGAAGGTGTTCCGGGTCAAGAAAGGTAGCTCGTAGCCCGTCACGTTGTCCTGCCGTCCGCAAAGGATCAACGCCGGCCCTGGAAACGGTTTTGGCAAATCTTCGGGGTCGAAGGAGAAGCCCTTGCCAGGACCCAAGTCAAAAACGGACCTGTCGCCGTTTTTGGCGGCGCCAGCGTAGATGACCCTCCTTGCTTCTGCGAAGCCCGTCGCAGTCTGATCGATCATGAAGTTGCCCAGCCATTCCTGGCCCGGCGCCGCGGCGGAGTCGAACCCGGGTTCGTGTGTGAAGGCATGATGAGCGGGAATTGCAGGGTCGCTGCCGTCGTATTTGTAGTTGGGCACCCAGATGAAAAATCCATCGATTTGCTCAGCGCGATGATGAAGCACACCGCGCGCCACGTATCCTCCCCACGACACGCCGGAGAGGGTGAAGCGCTCGCCCGGCGCGATGGCGTCCATAAACGCGAGCGTAAGATCGACGGTGTCGTCCATCCCCCTGGCCCATGACGGAATGGGCGTTTCACCGTGGCCCATCTGGTCGATGTAGATCCGCCGCCAATGCTTTCGGTGGCCGAACAAGGGCTCATACTGCTCGAGAGCCCATTGCGCGCAGCCAACCGCTCCACCGCCATGATGGATCAGGAGCGGCCTACCCTCCCCAACCTCTTCGTAGTGGACGTCGATGTCGCCGATACGAACTTTCATGATTTGCCCCGCAGCCTTGCCGATTTGGTGAACGAAACTTGGCCCTCGCGGAGCCGGCGAGCTGGCCGAGGTGATGCTTGCTCCGCGAAGCGCTACGCGGCGGCACGGCGCAGGAGATCGGCGCGCGCGTCGGCCTCGAGAAACGGACAATCGATGTTCACCACCGGAACATCTTCCGCAAGCTCGGCTGTGATCGCCACGTGCTGGCCCGTTGCGCGGCCGATCTCGAGCAGATACCTGCCGTCGCCGTGTATCTCGGGGCGATCGCCACGCGCCCGCCGGCGAACCGGCAGCGCGGCCCGCGCATCACCATCGTGTGAGGGCGCGGGCCTTTCAGCCCGGACATCTGCGACCTTGGCGTGAGACAGGTCAGAAATCGTGTTCGCCCGAGAGGATGACCTGCCTGCTACCGCTATCGAACACCT
>JBDTVO010000229.1:0-4581 GCA_040007135.1 Devosia sp.
CAGCCGCAACCGCCACAACATCGGTTTCCTCGCCGTCGAGGAGATCGCCAAGCGCAACGGCTTTCCCCCCTTCCGCTAAAAGTTCAAGGGCCTCATCTCCGAGGGCACGATCGGCGGCGACAAGGTTCTCATCCTCAAGCCGCAGACCTTCATGAACGACTCGGGCGAGAGCGTCGAAGCCACGGCGCAGTTCTACAAACTCACCCCCGCCGACATCACCGTCGTCTATGACGAGATCGACCTCGTCCCCGGCAAATCGCGCATCAAGCGCGGCGGCGGCGCCGGCGGCCACAACGGCCTCCGCTCCATCGATCCACGCATCGGCCCCGACTATCGCCGCATCCGCCTCGGCGTCGGCCATCCCGGCCACAAGGATGCCGTCATGCCTTGGGTGCTCGGCGACTTCTCCAAAGCCGACCTCGAATGGCTTGAGCCTTTGCTCGGCGCCCTCGCCGACAATGCCGGACTGATCGTCAAAGGCGACGACAACACGCTGATGAACAAGCTCGCCATCGCAGTGAATGGCGACGAGGCCGCCCGCGAAGCCCGCCCCGACATAGCCGATCCCACCCGCAAGAAGTCGGCGGCCGGCCAATCCCACATCCGTGCCGCACGGCCGAAGCCACCACAGGCAAAGCTGCCCGAAACCGGCCCGATGGCCGCTATGCTCGCCAAGGTCTTCGGCAAGAAGGACGACTGAACGCCACCCTCGAAACATTGACTTGCCGCCGGCCTCACACGATGTGAAGCCCAGCTTTTCCGGAGATTCCCGATGGGTTTCAAAATGGGCATCGTAGGCCTGCCCAATGTGGGCAAGTCGACCCTCTTCAACGCCCTCACCCGAACCGCCAACGCGCAGGCGGCGAACTTCCCGTTCTGCACCATCGAGCCCAATACCGGCGAGGTGGCCGTCCCCGATTCCCGCCTCGACAAGCTCGCGGTCATCGCCAAGTCCGTGCAGATCATTCCGGCGCGGATGAGCTTCGTCGACATCGCTGGCCTCGTGAAGGGCGCCAGCAAGGGTGAGGGCCTCGGCAACCAGTTCCTCGGCAACATTCGCGAATGCGACGCCATTGCCTACGTTCTGCGCTGCTTCGAGGACGGCAATATCATTCACGTCGCCAACAAGATCGATCCGCTGTCGGACGCTGAAGTGGTCGAGACCGAACTGATGCTCGCCGACCTCGAGAGCCTCGAGAAGCGCCGCAACGGCGTCGCCAAGAAGGCTGCCGTCGGTGACAAGGAAGCAAAGCTCACCCTGGACCTCATCGACCGCTCGCTTGTCTTACTGCGCGACGGAAAGTCCGCGCGTCTCGTCCAGCGCTCGCCGGACGAAGAGAAGGCCTTCCGCGAGCTTCAGCTGCTCACGTCAAAGCCCGCCCTCTACGTCTGCAACGTCGATGAGGCCTCGGCCGCCACCGGCAACGCCATGAGCCGCCTGGTCGAGGACTACGCCCGGCAGCACGACGCCGCGGTCATCGTCATCTCCGCCGAGATCGAAAGCCAGTTGGCGCAACTGCCAGACGCTGAACAGGCCGAGTATCTCGACTCGCTCGGCCTGCGTGAACCCGGTCTCAACCGCTTGATCCGCGAAGCGTACCAGTTGCTCGGCCTCCAGACCTATTTCACCGCCGGCCCCAAGGAGGCCCGCGCCTGGACCATTCACAAGGGCGATCGCGCCCCGCAGGCGGCCGGCGTCATCCATACCGATTTCGAAAAGGGCTTCATCCGCGCCCAGACCATCGCCTACGACGACTACGTCACCCTCGGCGGCGAAGTCCCCGCCAAGGAGGCCGGCAAGGCCCGCGATGAAGGCAAGGAGTACGTCGTCAAGGACGGCGACGTCATGCTGTTCCGCTTCAACACCTGATGGCTCCCGCCTTCGCCAACGCCCTGTGGCTGCTGCTCGCGCTGCCGCAATGGTATTTCGAAAGCGTCATCCTCCTGTTTGCCAATCCCGGCTACGCCTTGCAGCCGCTCGCCGTCCTTCCGGCCGCCGGCGCAGTCTGCCTCGTGGCAGGCATCATTCTCGCCCTCGTTCGGGGGCGTCCTCGGTTGCTTCTGCTGTTCGCCCTGCCCGTTGTTCTGGGCGAATGGCTCGTCGCCACCGCAGGCTTCTTTCGCGGCCAGTTCAAGACCGGCAGCGAATGGCTCTTGCTGCCATTCCTGGCTGTCGTCGTCGCCCTCGTCCTCTTCCTCGTCATCCGCGCCCGCGGCGCACGTCTCCCGGCGATCCTCCTCGGCGCATTCGGGCTGACCTACGCCCTGCTCGGCAGCTTCATCGCCGGCATGGCCTTTACCGACGTCTGGCTCTGACCCTTGCTCATCGGCAGCGGCGGTCCTACCCTGCCCGCGCCAAGACAGGGAGACGTCAAATGACGGCCTACAATGTCGTGCGTTTCCGGGTGAAGCCCGGCATGGAAGACAAGTTCATCGCCAGCCAGAAGGCGTCGCTGCAAGGCGACATGGAGGGGTCGATCGAAGCGGCCCTCATCAAGACCGGCGATCGAACCTATTGTTTCGTCGGCAAGTGGAAGAGCTTCGACGACATCGTCGCGGCCCGCCCCCAGATGATCGCCTCACTCGACGACATCCGCCCGTACCTCGAAGACCTCGGCGGTGGCCTCGGCCTGACCGATCCCGTCTCGGGTGCTGCCGTTATCGAAATCTAGGGCGTCGGCTGCGGCATTGCCGAGTGTTGCAGCCACTTCCGTCCTTGGCGGCGTTGACGTACACGGCAACCACGATGAATCCCGTCACCGCCAGTCGCCGCCACTACGAAGATCTCGCACTGGGCGAGACCATCGACCTGGGTCAAACCACGCTCAGCAAGGAGATGATCACCTCCTTTGCGCGCGAGTTCGACCCGTTCCCGTTTCACCTCGATGAGGCCGCTGCAAAGGCCTCCCTCCTCGGCGGTCTCGCCTCGTCCGGGTGGCAGACCGCCGCGCTGACACTCCGTATGCTCGGCGACAGTTTCCTCAACAGCATAGCCTCGATGGGCGGGCTGGGGTTTTCCGACCTCAAATGGAAAAAGCCGGTGATGGTCGGCGACAGCATCGGCGGCACTGCGACGATCTCTGCCCTGCGGCGCTCCACTAGTCGCCCCGATCGCGGCATCGTCACCGTCGATCTCGATGTCCGCAACCAGCGCGGCGAGCCCGTGATGTCCATGCGTCTCGCCAACCTGATTGAAGTACGCGATCCCGAACCTGCCGCTGGCGTGACCCCGTGACCCGCTGGTTCGAAGACATCACTATCGACGAGGCGTTCCCGCTCGGCAGCCACAGCTTCACCGAAGATGAGATCATCTCGTTCGGGCGCCTCTACGATCCGCAATATTTCCACATCGATCCTGCAGCGGCCCGGCACAGCCACTTTGGCGGCATCGTCGCCTCCGGCTGGCATACAGTGAGCGTGGGACACCGACACATGGTCGATGCGCTGTTTGCCGAGGAGGAGCGCCTCCGCGGTCTCGGGCAGGAGCCCGGCGTCTCCGGCCCATCTCCCGGCGTCAATCGCATGGACTTCAAGGTTCCTGTCCGCCCCGGAGACACTGTGACCTACACCTTGACGGTCACCGGCAAGCGGCCCTCGAACTCCATTCCGGGCTGGGGCCTTCTGTTCAACCACCTCGAAGCCACCAACCAGCGCGGCGAACTGGTCTATCACGCCGAATTGGTGGGTTTTTCGAAGCTGCGCGACTACAAAATGCCACTAACGCTGCGTCTGTTGCTGGCGCTGAGCCGCCTTCCCGTTGTAGGGAAGTTGCTGCCTCGTCCTGGATGAAACGATGCGTCTCGCCGTCACCCTTGCCCTGATCGTCGTCGCTGTCGGACCCTCGTTTGCCCTGGCGCAGGACGATGCCACAAATCAGCCGGTCACGGTCAGCCCGGCAGAGGGCAACTGGGCCTGCATCGCTCTCCTCGACAATACGCGGGCTGGTTTGTTGACGATCTTTGCCGGCAGCTACGGCTACGCGTCGTCCAATTTCGGCTCCTCGGCCTCGGGTACCGGGACCGCTCAGATGGGGTCCGACGGCATCGCCTTTGTTGATGGCAACCTCACCACCGTCGGCATCAAGAAGGGCCTCGTCACCTTCGACGAGAACGGCCAGGACGTGCTGACGCTCTACAATCCCGACAAAGCGGTTCTGCGCTGCCTGCCGCGCTAGTCTTCAGCTAGAACACGTCTCTATCGATCAGTGGCCGGGAAACGCCACGAGGCTGTCGATGCGTACATCCATCGCCCGCAGCTTGTCGGCTCCGCCAAGATCGAACAAATCGATGACAAACCCGGCGTTCTCCACCACGGCGCCGGTTCGCCGAAGCAGGCTGACGGCCGCCACCGCCGTCCCCCCGGTCGCGATCAGGTCGTCGATCAACAACACCTTGTGCACATTGCTCAGCACGTCCGCGTGCACTTCGATCGTATCGACGCCGTATTCGAGCGTGTAGTTCTGCCCGATGGTCGCGCCCGGCAGCTTGCCGGCCTTGCGGATCGGGATGAAGCCGACGCCGAGCTCAATGGCGACGCCCGCGCCAAAGATGAAGCCGCGCGCTTCGATCCCAGCCACATGGG
>JBDTVO010000230.1:0-4571 GCA_040007135.1 Devosia sp.
TTCTGCCCCGAACCTACGTCGCCATTGGTCGCAAAAGGCCTAAGCCAATTGGCCAAAATTCAATGAACACGCGGCGTTGAGCCCAGCCTTGGCGGGCGGTTGACCCTCCGGCCCACCGCCTCTAGGGTCCGCCGCGCCTTGCCAGGAAGCTGAATTTCGATGCCCGATTTGCCCCGCCATATGGACCCGCGGAACTCGTTCCAGGGTCTCATCCTCACGCTGCAGCGCTTCTGGGCGGATCAGGGCTGCGTCATCCTGCAGCCCTACGACATGCAGATGGGCGCCGGCACGTTCCACACGGCGACGACGCTGCGCGCCCTCGGCCCGAAACCCTGGAAGGCTGCCTATGTGCAGCCCTCACGCCGTCCCAAGGACGGGCGCTACGGCGAAAACCCCAACCGCCTGCAGCACTACTACCAGTTCCAGGTGATCCTGAAGCCATCGCCCGACAACATCCAGGAACTCTACTTGGAGTCGCTCAAGCAGATCGGGCTCGACTCCGCCCTGCACGACATCCGCTTTGTCGAGGACGACTGGGAAAGCCCGACCCTTGGGGCCTGGGGGTTGGGCTGGGAATGCTGGTGCGACGGCATGGAGGTGAGCCAGTTCACCTATTTCCAGCAGGTCGCCGGCTTCGAGTGCAAGCCCGTTCCAGGCGAGATCACTTACGGCCTCGAGCGCTTGGCCATGTACGTGCAGGGCGTCGACAGCGTCTACGACCTCAATTTCAACGGTGGCGACAACGACCGGGTCACCTATGGCGAGGTCTACCTGCAGAACGAGCAGGAATTCTCGCGCTACAATTTCGAGGCGGCCGATACTGAAATGCTGTTCCGGCACTTCACCGATGCTGAGATCGAATGTCACGCGCTGCTCGACAAGGGTGCCGACGGCGACCGTCATCTGCTCGCCGTTCCGGCCTACGAGCAGGTGATCAAGGCCTCTCACAATTTCAACTTGCTCGATGCGAGGGGCGCTATCTCTGTCACCGAGCGGCAGAGCTACATCCTGCGCATTCGCGAACTGGCCAAGGCCTGCGGCGCCGCCTGGTTGAAAACCGCTGGTGGTGGCGCCGGTGCCTGAGTTCATTGGGAACGCCACGCCGATTATCGTTATTTCAGTTAATTTGCATCGGCAATAAACTAAAAGTGAGTTTATCCCTTACATTAACTTGAAATCGGCTAACGCATGCCCTTCTTCTGATTCTGCCGTGGTTTGCGGTCCGCGCCCAGTTGCGATGGTCCGCCACGAGTGCCAGTCTTCGGCACGTTTTAGCGCCGGTCGGCGCGCCTGGAGGGTTACATGTTCGGCTGGATCTTGCTTGCCATCGTCGTGCTGGTCATCGGCTACGGCGTCGTCATCTACAACAACCTCGTGCGGCAGCGTCAGCTCGCCCAGGAGGGGTGGTCGGGGATCGATGTGCAGCTCAAGCGCCGCGCCGACCTCATCCCCAACCTGATGGAAGCGGTGAAGGGCTACATGTCGCACGAGCGCGAAACGCTCGAGGCCGTCACCAACGCTCGCACCCAGGCCATGGCAGTGCAGAACGGAACGCCCGAACAGCGGGCCAAGGCCGAGGGCGAGCTGTCGCAGGCGCTGGGTCGCCTGTTCGCGGTCGCCGAGGCCTATCCCGACCTCAAGGCAAGCCAGAACTTCTTGCAGTTCCAGACTGCGCTGCAGGGCACCGAGGACGAGTTGCAGCTGGCGCGCCGCTACTACAACGGCACCGCCCGCGATCTGAACACCGCCGTCGAGTCGTTCCCCTCCAACATCTTCGCCAACATGTTCCATTTCGTGAAGATGCAGTTCTTCGAGATCGACAACCCCGCCGATCGCGCCGTTCCGCAGGTGAAGTTCTAGGGCCGCCTTGGCCGCCGCACGACGTCACCCTGACGGTGTCATTCCCGCGAAGGCGGGAATCCCGGGTGGCTCATCACGGAGCAATCGATGACCAAGAGCATCTGGCTTCGGCTCGTCGCGACGGGCTTCCTCATCCTCGCGCTCGCCGTTCCGGCCGTCGCCGCCGAGGAGATCCGCTCCTTCGTCAGCAACATCACGCTGGCGGTGAACGGCACGGTCGACGTCACCGAGACGCTGCAGGTGAACGCCGAGGGGGACCAGATTCGCCACGGCATCTTCCGTGACATCCCGACCCAGCTTATCAACGACGACAAGACCCGCCTTCGCTCCGATCTCAAGGTGCTGAGCGTCGCCCGCGATGGCATTGTCGAGCCCTACAGTCTCGAAAGCCTCGGCAACGGCTACAAGCGCATCCGCATCGGCTCTGCCGATGTGTTCCTCCCGCAAGGCGTCCACACCTACGTCATCCACTACACCATGACCCGCATGGGTCGGAGCTTCGCCGACCACGACGAACTCTACTGGAACGCCACCGGCAACTACTGGGAGTTCCCCATTCTCAGCGCCGCAGCGATCGTCAAGCTGCCGCCCGGCGCGATCATCTCGAACACCGTCGGCTACACCGGCCGGCCCGGCGCCACCGAACAGGCCGTGACGGTCAACCGGACCGCCGACGACACCGTCACCGTGCGCTCGACGCGGGCATTCGCTGCCGGTGAGGGCCTGACCGTCGCGGTGGCTTTTCAGCCGGGCATCCTCGCTGCGCCGCAGGGCCTCACCGCCGTGGGCTACTGGCTCTCCGATCACCGCGAGCTGGTGTTTCCCTCGATCGCCGTGCTGATCGTCCTGCTTTACAATTTCCTCGCCTGGACCCAGGTCGGCCGCGATCCCCAAAAGGGGCCGATCATCCCGTTGTTCCACCCACCCAAGCAGTTGTCGCCTGCCCAGGCGCATTACATCAATCGCATGGGCTTTCAGCAGGCCGGCTGGAAGGCCTTCACCGCCTCGATCTTTGATCTGGGCGTGAAGGGCCTGGTGCAGATCGACAAGGTCGGCGGCACCACCAGCATCATGGCGCGGGAAGACCGCGACAGCGCGCAGGATTTGCCGCCCGAAGAGTCGGGCATCTACAGCTTCATCCGCTCGCGCGGCAAAGTCGCCATCGACAAGGTCGACGGCCCGCTGCTCAACAGCAAGCGCGGCGAGATGGTCACTGCCGTCCGCACTCAGGATGGCGAGACCTACTTCAAGAACAATGTTCGCTACACCCTCGCGGGCGCCGTGCTCGCCGCGGCGCTGCTCGGCGTCCTCGTCTGGCTCGATGTGCTCGAGCCGGTCTACCTCGTCGTCGCGGTGGTCATCGCCATCGTCGCCAGCGTCTTCCTCGGTCTCCTGTCGGGCGGCGGCGGCAGCATCGTCGGCCGTCTCTTCGGCTTCGTCTGGGTGGCCATCGTTGCCGTCAACATCTTCGGCTCGTCGCTGTCGCTGGCCTCGGGCTTCAGCCTCAACACCGGCATGATCGCTGCCGCTTCGATCATCATCATCGAAATCGTCTTCGCCTTCCTGATGCGCGCCCCCACCGTCACCGGCCGGGCGCTGATGGACCAGATCGAAAGCTTCAAGATGTATCTCAACACCGCCGAGAAGAACCGCCTCAACTATGTCGCCCAGGGCGAGCCGCCCATGACCATCCCGCGCTTCGAGTCGATCCTTCCGTTTGCCATCGCGCTCGGCGTCGAGCGCCTGTGGTCGCAGCGCTTCGAGTCCGATCTTGCACGCAACGCCGTTGCCGGCGCCCAGGGCGGCACCTACTCGCCGCTGTGGTACACCGGTGGCGACTGGTCCAGCTCCTCCGGCGGTTTCTCCAGTTCGGTCTCCTCGCTTGCCTCCGGCATGAGCGCCGCCATGGTCGCCTCGCAGGCCTCGTCCTCCTCCGGCTCGGGCTTCTCGGGCGGCGGCGGGTCCGGTGGTGGCGGTGGCGGAGGTGGCGGCGGCGGGTGGTAGCATTGGACAAGCCGCGACGCCCTTGCTAACGCTCCGGCGCCTCCAGCCCGGCCGGAAAAATGCCCGAACTGCTGCTCGAACTGTTCTCCGAGGAAATCCCCGCGCGCTTCCAGCGCAAGGCCGCTGAGGACCTGAAGAAAGCCGTTACCGACGCGCTGGTCGAGGCCGGCCTGCTCTACGAAGGCGCCCGCGCCTTCGTCACTCCCCGCCGCCTGGCGCTGACCGTCGCCGGCATCCCGGCGCGCTCGCCCGATCTCAAGGAAGAAAAGAAGGGACCGCGCGTCGGCGCCCCGCAGGCCGCCATCGACGGCTTCGTCAAATCCGCGGGCCTCGCCTCGATCGACGAGGCAAAGATCGTCTCCGACCCCAGGAAGGGCGACAGCTACGTCGCCGTCGTCGACAAAAAGGGAGCCGAAGCGTCAAAGCTCCTCGCCGAAGTCCTCGGCCGTGTCGTCAATGCTTTCCCCTGGGCCAAGTCGATGCAGTGGGGACACGGCGGCGTCACCTGGGTGCGCCCGATCCGCGCCGTCACTGCCACCTTCGGCACCGAGAACGAAGAGCCGGCGGTCATCCCCTTCACCATCGGCGACGTCACTTCGGGCCAGACCACCTACGGCCATCGCTTCCTCGCGCTGGATCGCGTCGAGGCCGAGCGGCGCCTCGGGCGTCATGTGGCTGGGCACGACGACAGCGGGGTTCTGCGCCGC
>JBDTVO010000231.1:0-4553 GCA_040007135.1 Devosia sp.
CGAATCCGATCGCCACGGCATCCGCGTCGTCGTCGAGCTGAAGCGCGATGCGGTGCCGGACGTGGTGCTCAACCAACTCTACCGCTTCACGCCGCTGCAGAGTTCGTTCGGCTGCAACTTCGTTGCCCTCAACGGCGGCAAGCCGGAGCTGATGAATGTCGGCCAGATGCTGCGGGCGTTTGTCGAGTTCCGCGAAGTGGTGGTCACCCGGCGCACGCGGTTCCTGCTCAACAAAGCGCGCGATCGCGCCCATGTGCTGGTCGGGCTCGCGGTGGCGGTCGCCAATATCGACGAAATCATTGCTCTCATCCGCCGCTCGCCCGACCCCGGCACGGCGCGCGAACAACTGATGGAGCGGCATTGGCCGGCGCGCGACGTGGCGCCGCTGATGGCCCTGGTTGATGACCCGCGGCACAAGATCGGCAGCGACGGCACCTTCAAGCTGAGCGACGAGCAGGCGCGCGCCATCCTGGCGCTGACGCTCAGCCGGCTCACCGCGCTTGGCCGCGATGAGATCGGGGCCGAACTCGACGGCCTCGGCAAGGACATCGCCGAATATCTCGACATCCTCCGCTCGCGGCAGCGGGTGCAGGACATCGTGCGGGCTGAGCTCAGGGCCATCAAGGACGAGTTCGCGACGCCGCGGCTCACGACGATCGACGATGCCGCCGGCGATTTCGAAGACGAAGACCTGATCGCCCGCGAAGACATGGTGGTGACCGTCACGCACGGCGGCTACATCAAGCGCGTGCCGCTCAGCGCCTATCGAGCGCAGAAGCGCGGCGGCAAAGGCCGCTCGGGCATGGCAACGCGCGATGCCGATTTCGTCACCCGGCTGTTCGTCGCCAATACACACACGCCGATGCTGTTCTTTTCGTCGGCGGGGCAGGTCTACAAGCTCAAGGTCTGGCGCCTGCCGATCGCCGAGCCGCAGGGCAAGGGGCGGGCACTGGTCAACATGCTGCCGCTCGACCAGGGCGAGCGCATCACCTCGATCATGCCGCTGCCGGAGGCCGAGGCCGACTGGCGCAAGCTCGACATCATGTTCGCGACGGTGCGCGGCAATGTGCGGCGCAACTCGCTCGCCGACTTCATCGACATCAACAAAAACGGCAAGATCGCTATGAAGCTGAGCGAGGGCGACCACCTGGTCGAGGTTTCGACCTGCTCGGCCAACGACGATGTGTTGCTGACCACCTCGCAGGGGCAGGCCATCCGCTTCCGCGTCGACGACGTGCGCGTCTTCAAAGGCCGCGATTCCGACGGTGTGCGTGGCATTGCGCTGGCCGGCGGCGACAGCGTCATCTCGATGGCGATCATCCACCACTTCGAGGCCGATGGCGGAGAACGCGCCGCCTACCTCAAGCTCAGTCGTGCGGTGCGCGGCGAAGGCGAGAGCGACGAGACGGCCTCGGACGATCTCGAGGAGACCGTCAGCGGGGAGTTGCCGCAGGAGCGTTACGCCGCGATGAGTGCGGCCGAACAGTTCATCCTGACGGTCTCCGAAAACGGCTACGGCAAGCGCACCTCGAGCCACGAGTTCCGGCTCACGAACCGCGGCGGCAAGGGCATCGTGGCGATGGCCGTCAATGAGAGGAACGGCGCTCTGGTCGCCTCCTTCCCGGTGGCGGAAGAAGACCAGATCATGCTCATCACCGACGCTGGGCAGACGATCCGCCTGCCGGTCGGTGGCGACAAGCCGATCCGTATCGTCGGCCGTTCGTCGCAGGGCGTGACGGTGCTCGACACCGCGGACGGCGAAAAGGTCGTCTCGGTCGAGCGCATCAGCGAGTCCGAAAGCGAAGCGGACGATGAGGTGGGCGAGGAGTAGCACCGCCGAGGGGGAGGATACTCCCTCCGCATTGGAAACGCCGGACCATTCCGCAATAATTGCGGGACATGGCCGAAATTTTCGGCTGTATTCTGGCTGGAACGTCTGCTAGCTTCAGCTGATGTTCTCGCTCACGACGCTCATTCCCTATCTCGGCGCCTGTTTCGTCCTCGCCATCGTTCCTGGCCCGACGGTAACGGTCATCCTTGCCAACGCGCTGCGCTCCGGCACGCTTGCCGGCCTCAGCATCGTGGCCGGCACGCAGCTTGGGCTGGTCGGCATGATCCTCGTTGTCGCCCTCGGGCTGCAGGCGGTGATGGGTTTCATGGCGTTCGCCTTCGACTGGGTGAAGCTGGCGGGCGCCGCCTACCTCATCTGGCTCGGCTTCAACATGCTGCGCTCGAAGGGCGAACTGGGCGACGCGTCGGCGGGGCCGGCCAAATCCTATCGCCGGTTGGTGTTCGACGGCTTCCTGGTCATCTGGTCCAACCCCAAGGCGCTGATCTTTCTTGGCGCCTTCCTCCCGCAGTTCGTGGCGGCCGAGCACGCAGCGTTTCCGCAGGTGCTGGGGCTCGGGCTGTTCTTCATGCTGATCGCCGGCTCAACGGATTCGATCTATGCCTTTCTTGGCGGCCGGGCTCGCGGCCTGCTGTCGAAAACGCGCGTGCAGTTGGTCAGCCGCGTCTCCGGCGCGATCCTGATGGCGGGCGGCGTCTGGCTGGCGCTGGTCAAGCGGGCCTGAGCCCGCTAGAGGCGAGGCACCGCCTCGCGAGTCCGCCGCCATCTTCCATTTTCCCGACATCTCGGTCCTCATCCCCTACACCATTGCCGCGTTCGTGGTGGTGGCCGTGCCGGGGATTACGGTTTCGACCGTGGTGAGCACGGCGCTCGCCCGAGGACTGGTGCCTGCCTACTGGTTCGAGCTCGGCGCGGGTCTCGCACGGCTGACGATGGTGATCGTCGTGGCGGTGGCGCTCGAAGCGGTCACCGGCATCGTCGCGGCGCTGTTCGACATCATCAAGCTCATCGGCGCCGCCTACCTGCTCTATCTCGGCGTCCGCTACCTGACCTCGCGCGGCGGCATCAAGCTCAAGGACGAGTCGGGCGGCCTCTCGAGCTGGCGACAGGCGGGCGCCGGGTTCCTCACGCTGTGGGGCAACCCGAAGGCGTTGCTGTTCTTCGGGGCGTTCATTCCGCAGTTCGTCGATCCGCACTACCCGGCGTGGCCGCAGGTGGTGGTGCTGGGGCTGATCGAGATCGTCGCCGCGTTCATCACCGACAGCGGCTACATCGCGTTGTCGGTGGGCGCACGGAACCTTCTGACCGGCGGCGCGCTGGTCTGGGTCAACCGGGTTGCCGGGGTGATTCTGATCGGCGCCGCGATCTGGCTGGCGACGCTCAGCCGCTAGGACGCGCAGACGCTCGGAGCATGGGGCGCATCGGCCACCAGGGCGCGCCAGGTCGCGTCGTAGGTGTCGAAGCCGAGATGGGCGGTCAGGGCATCCACCGGAACAAGGCCGGCAGAGGTCAGCCCGAAGACGGTGCGCTGGATAGACTTCAGCGCCTGCTGTTCGGCCGCGATCATCCTGGCGAAGTCGGCGCGCACGGTCGCTAGTGACTGTCGGCCCATGACCGGGTTATGCGCCTGGAGCTGCTTGAGTTCGGCGTCACCGAGGCCGGACATCTTAACGGCGCCATCGTACCTCGAGGCAGCCGCCTGGGCGAAAAACAGGAATCCATCCCGCTCGTCGGAATTGCAAAGACGCGCCGGGCGGGTCGTCCCCAGGCATTGCACAAAGCCGGCGTTGCCAGCGGATTGCCGGACATATTCAAGGACGACCTCGTTCGACCGGCTGCGCATTTCGGAGGTGACGGCGTTGTCGCGCGCTGCGTTCGCCTGTCGCGAGCAGGCCTTCGACTCGGCCTGGGTGAGCGCGGCCTGCTTTGAGGTTAGCGGCGAGGCCGTGGCCCCGGTTGCCGGCTTCAGGCTGGGCTGGATGTCGGAAAACGAAACGTCGGTGGTGGCCGGAAGCGATGTGACGACCACTGCGCGTCCCGGCATGAGCAGTTGAACGCCGAAGAAGGCGAGAGCGGCGAGGGCGATCGCCGCGAAGCCGAAGGCAGCGGTTCCGAGCCACGCCGGCTGCTGGCGCGGCGCCTCGAAGCGGCCATTGTCGCGGTAGCTGCGCACGGTTTCGCGGCCGGACATGCAATATCCCCGAAGTATGGGAGCCAAACATGCTGGAATCGGCTGAAAGCCTGATTAACGGCAGCGCTGCAATCAGGTCGATCCCGGCCAAACGGGGCAACTTGCCAGCCGCGCGCTTGCGTGACAGAACGCCCGCCGACCGGCGATCTTGGAGGCTCGGCCAATGACGCATCTGGTGGGGTTCTACCCCGGCTCGTTCGATCCGCTAACCAACGGTCATCTCGACGTCATCGAGCGGGCCTGCAAGCTGGTGGACACGCTGATCGTGGCGATCGGCACGCACCATTCGAAGAATCCGATGTTCAGCCATATCGATCGCAAGGCGCTGCTCGAGCAGTGTCTCGAGCCGATCGGCCGGCGCACCGAGACCGAGTTCAAGGTCGTCGATTTCAACGGCCTGATGGTGAGCGCCGCCCGGCAATATGGCGCCAAGCTGATCATCCGCGGCCTGCGCGACACCACCGACTACAATTTCGAGATGCAGATGGTGGGCATGAACGCGCAGATGGCGCC
>JBDTVO010000232.1:0-4538 GCA_040007135.1 Devosia sp.
CGACGAAGCGCTGGGTGTGGTCGATCGCCGCCTGCAGCATCTCGCGCTCGGGCGAGTACCAGAAGCCGTTGTAGATGAGCTCGGCATATTTCGGCATCAGCTCATCCTTGAGGTGCGCCTCGCCGCGATCGAGCGTGATGGATTCGATGCCGCGATGCGCCGCGAGGAGGATGGTGCCGCCCGGGGTCTCGTAGAGGCCGCGCGACTTCATGCCGACGAAGCGGTTTTCGACCAGATCGAGCCGGCCGATGCCGTGCTTGCCGCCCAGCTCGTTGAGCCTGGTCAGCAGCTCCGCCGGCGAGAGTTTTTGCCCGTTGACCGAGATCGGGTCGCCCTGCTCGAAGCCGATGGTGATGATTTCCGGGGTGTTGGGCGCCTGCTCCGGATCGACCGTGCGCTGCGCCACGTAGTCGGGCGCCGGCACGGACGGGTCTTCCAGCACCATGCCCTCGGACGACGTGTGCAGCAGGTTCGCATCGACCGAGAACGGCGCTTCGCCGCGCTTGTCCTTGGCGATCGGGATCTGGTTTTTCTCGGCGTAGCTGAGCAGCGCCGTGCGCGACCGAAGGTCCCATTCGCGCCACGGCGCGATGACCTTGAGTCCCGGCGCCAATGCATTGGCGGTGAGCTCGAAGCGCACCTGGTCGTTGCCCTTGCCGGTGGCGCCGTGGGCGATGGCGTCGGCGCCGGTGTCCTCGGCGATCTCGACCAGATGCTTGGCGATCACCGGGCGGGCGATCGAGGTGCCGAGCAGATACTGGCCCTCATAGAGGGCATTGGCGCGGAACATGGGGAAGACGAAATCGCGCACGAATTCCTCGCGCACGTCGATGATGCGGATGTCCTTGATGCCGAACATCTCGGCCTTCCGGCGGGCCGGCTCGAGCTCCTCGCCCTGACCGAGATCGGCGGTGAAGGTGATGATCTCGGCCTGATAGTGCTCCTGCAGCCACTTGAGCATGATGGAGGTGTCGAGGCCGCCCGAATAGGACAGCACGATCTTCTTGATGTCTTTGGTCATGGGATGCCCGTGCGCCCACCGATTTGCCGGCGTGAAAATCCCCGCCCCTATAGTCAAGCGGCCCCCGCCATGCAATGACCGGGCCCATGCTCGCCTTCCTGCCGGACCTTGCGACCATTGCCGCCTTCGCCGTTGCGACAGTCGTGCTTGCCATCACGCCCGGCCCCGACATGGCCCTGCAACTGAGCCGCACGCTCAACTACGGACGCGCCCACGGGCTCGCCACCGGCTTCGGCGCCATGGTCGGGATTGCCGTCCACACCACCCTCGTCGCCTCGGGCATTTCGGTGCTGCTGGTGGCGGCGCCGCTGCTGTTCCTGGTGCTCAAGCTGGCCGGCGCCGGCTACCTGATCTGGCTCGCCATCCAGGCGATCCTCAAGGGCGGCGGCGTGCGGATCGCGGCGGCCGAGGCGCGGCGCCCGCGGCTGGGCCAGTCGTTCCTCACCGGCGTCGGCATCAACCTGCTGAACCCCAAGGTGGTGCTGTTCTTCATTACCTTCCTGCCGCAATTCGTCGACCGCGCCGACCCGTTCGCGCCGCAAAAACTGTTCTTCCTCGGCGGCGAGTTCATTGCCGTCTCGATCCCGCTGATGGTGGCCGTGGTGCTGCTCGCCGCGCAACTGACGCGGCTCCTGACCCAGACGCGCTGGGTGCAGAAGGCGCTCAACTACTCCTTCGCCGCCGTCTTCACCGGCTTTGCCGTGGTGATCCTCGGAGCCCAGGCGCGGCACGGATGACCCGGGCCGGGGGCGCGTGAACTACCGCCACGCCTTCCATGCCGGCGGCTTCACCGATGTGGTCAAGCACATCGTGCTGACGCGGCTGGTCGAATACCTGAAGCTGAAGCCCGCCGCTTTCCGGGTGATCGACACCCATGCCGGGATCGGCCGCTATTCGCTGACCGGCGAGGAGGCGAAGCGCTCGCCCGAATGGCAGGACGGCATCGCCCGCCTGCTCAAGGCCGAGCTGCCGGAGCGGGCGACGGCGCTGGTCCGGCCCTACCTGGAGGTGGTCGAGGCGGAAAACCCGAACGCCACCCTCGCCCGCTACCCGGGCTCGCCGCTGATTGCGCGAAAACTGTTCCGCACCCAGGACCGGCTGAGTGCGCTCGAGCTGCACCCCGCCGACTACAGGAAGCTCCGCGACCTGTTCGAGGGCGACGTGCAGGTGCGGGTGACCGAGCTCGACGGCTGGCTGGCGCTCAACGCCTACGTGCCGCCCAAGGAGAAACGTGGGCTGGTGCTGGTCGACCCGCCCTTCGAGGAGCCGGGCGAATGGACCCGGCTGGTGGACGGACTGGCCAAGGCGCACCGCAAATGGGCCACCGGGCTCTATGCGCTGTGGTATCCGCTGAAGGAGCCGCGCGAGGTCAACGCTTTCGTCTCGGACCTCAAGGCGACCGGCATCGCCCGGGTGCTGCGGGCGGAGCTGCTGGTCGCCGCGCCGATGGCGGGGCGGCTCTATGGAACCGGCATGATCGTGGTCAATCCGCCGTTCACGCTGGAAGCCGAGTTGAAGGTGGTGCTCCCGGCGCTGGCCAAGGTGCTCGGCGCGAGCAATGGCGGCAGCCACCGCGTCGAATGGCTGCGCGGCGAAGCCTGAGGCGGCTACAGCTTGAACAGATAGTACTGGATGGCCTCGTCTTCCGCCGGGAGATAAGCGCGGTAGAGGCCGTTGGCGGCGACATTGTCGAGCTCGGTGCCGAGCCAGGCTTCGGTGCAGCCGAGCTCGCGGCCCCAGGCGAACAGCGCATCGAGCATGGCGCGGGCGATGCCCTGCCGCCGATGCGTCGACGCGGTGCCGACTTCATCGACGTAGAGTTCGGTGGGCTTGTCGGGATGCCGATGGATGACGCCGGCGCACTGGCCGACGACGAGATCGCCGTCAAGCGCCAGCACCATCAGGTGCTCCCGCGTCTTGAGATAGGCGACGACGAGGGCCGCATCGACGGCTTCGTCGAAGACGTCCGGCGCAATTTTGTGGAACAGCGTTTCATCTCCGGCCACGAGGCGGCGGAGGGAGATCGCCATCAGCCGATCTCCGCGATCAGCGCCAGCACGTCGCTGAGCTGCGACAAGCGCCGGAAGCGGCGACTGTCGGCCGGATCGTCCTCGAGGTCCAGCGACCACACGTGCTCCGACGGCACGTGTACGCCCCAGGCGCCTGCGGCGATCGCCGGGACGACATCGGCCCGCATCGAATTGCCGACCATCATGCCGTGCTCCGGCCCGTTTCCGTGCCGCGAAAAGATGCGCTCGTAAACCGCTGCGGTCTTGTCGGAGACGATCTCGATTTCCGAAAAATACGGCAGGAGGCCCGACGCGGCGAGCTTGCGCTCCTGGTCGATGAGATCGCCGCGGGTGACGACAACCAGCTTGTGCGACGGCCGCAGCGCCGCCAGCGTCTCGTGCACGCCGGGAAATGCATCGACCGGATGCACCAGCATCTCGCGGCCGAGTCCGAGGATAGCCTCGATCACGCTGCCGGGCACGCGAGCGTCGGTCACCGCGAGCGCCGTTTCGACCATCGACAGGGTAAAGCTCTTCACCCCGAAGCCGTAGGCCCCGACATTGTGCGTCTCGGTGTCGTGCAGCGCCGCATCGGCGCGTCCGCGATCGGCATAGGGCGCCAGCAGATCGACGAAGGCTTGTTTGGTCGAGACGAAATAGCGCTCGTGATGCCACAGCGTATCGTCGGCATCGAAGGCAATGGTGGTGAGCTCAGGCACTCGTCAGCGCCTCGCGGTCCTTCTTACTGAGCCGCTCGGTTTCACTCTTCAGCTGGCCGCAGGCGGCGAAGATGTCGCGGCCGCGCGGGGTGCGCACCGGCGAGGCGTAGCCGGCCTTGTTGACGATGTCGGCGAAGCGCTCGATGCGCGCCGACGACGAGCAATCGTAGTTGGTGCCCGGCCACGGATTGAACGGGATCAGGTTGATCTTGGCGGGAATGCCGGCGAGCAGCCGCACCAGCTCGCGCGCGTCGGCGTCGGAATCGTTGATGTCGCGCAGCATGACGTATTCGAAGGTGACGCGCTTGGCGTTGCTGAGCTGCGGATAGCTGCGCACGGCCGCGAGCAGGTCCTTCAGTGGCCATTTCTTGTTGATCGGCACCAGCATGTCGCGCAGGTCGTCGCGCACCGCGTGCAGCGAGATGGCGAGCATGGTGCCGACCTCGCGGCCCCACGGCTCGATCTGCGGCACGACGCCCGAGGTCGACAGCGTGATGCGGCGCTTGCCGATGGCGATGCCGTCGTCGGCCGAGGCGATGATGAGCGCCTGCTTGACCGCGTCGTAATTGTAGAAGGGCTCACCCATGCCCATCATCACGATGTTGGTGATGGCGCGGGTATCGCCTGACGGCACGAGGCCGCCGTCGTTCGGCCGGCTGCCGCCGGGAAAATCGCCAAGCCGTTCGCGCGCCATCAACACCTGGCCGAGGATTTCGCCTGCCGTGAGATTGCGCACCAGCGTCTGCGTGCCGGTGTGGCAGAACGAGCAGGTGAGCGTGCAGCCGACCT
>JBDTVO010000233.1:0-4537 GCA_040007135.1 Devosia sp.
GTGGTCACCTGCCAGCCCAACGGGCAGTAGTAGTCCTGATCGCCCACCAGCAGCACGAAACTGCCGGCTCCGCGCTCCAGCGCCAGGTCGCGTACCGCCCGCGCCAGCATTTTGCCGGCGCCGCGCTTGCGAAAATCGGGGTGCGTGGCGAGGGGACCGAGCATGTAGCCGTCTACGCCACCCACCGAGATCGGCGTCATCCACACCGAACCGCAGGGGACGCCATCGACCTCGGCAATCAGCGAGAGTGACGTGTCGATCGGAAAGCGCTCGCGCACCCGATAGGCGGTGCGGGCGAAACGCCCCGGCCCAAAAGCCAGCTCCTGGAGATTAGCGACGAACTTGTCGTCTTGCGGGGTGGCAATGCGCCAGCTGGGAAGACCAGCCTGCGGCGGGGCAGAGGGTGCCGGCGAATAGGAAGGCGCGATCATCGTGACGGTCCTGAACGAGAGTGAGGACAAGCGTTCCGGCCTGAGCCGGTTCCCGACCTTTACGGTCGTCGGGTCACGTGAGCGACGTTCTCCATCCTGGACGCCTCCTGACGTCTGTTTCGCGCATTAGCACCAAGGGGCTGGTGCGTAAACGTTAAATCGGGACCACCGGACGTCGATTCAAGACCGGTGGCCTACGGGCGCTTGTTCGGCGAAGCGCTCACCAGTCGCCCGGCGCGTCGCGGCTGCCCGCAATCTCGGCCAGCCTGCGCGCCGCCCCCGGCTCGATATCTGCCGGCAGCGCCTCGAGCCCAAACCAGCGGCACTCGGCAATCTCAAGGTTGGGCTTGAACACGGCATGCTGGTGATACCGGCGCCACACATAAACCACGACGTGATCGCGCGCTCCTCCAGCGATCCGGTTGAGAAACAGCCCGTGCAACTCTCCCCGCCCCTCAACCGCCACGCCCGCTTCCTCCAACGTCTCGCGAACCGCCGCGGCTTCCGCCGTCTCCCCGGGCTCCACCCCGCCGCCGGGAAACTGCCACCCCGGCAGGTAGGTGGGCTTGATCAGCAGCACCCGGTCGCCGTCCAGCACCACGGCCCGAACCCCCACTGTCAGCCGTTTCCGAAGACCGACGCCGAACAGGTAGGCGCGGGTCCTGAAACGCTGCCAGGCCGTAAGCGAAAGCGTCGTCATCCCCCGACGCTAGCAGCAGAAGCTTCCCCCGCCAAAATCCCGCCCGCATCGTCCAGCCGGTTTTCATGCGCCGGCTGTCGTGGCATTAGGCGCTGGGAATGATCACGCTCGCCCACCTTTCCGACGTTCACCTGGCACCCCTGCCCCCCGTGCGGCTGGGTGAACTCTTCAGCAAGCGCATCACCGGCTACCTCAACTGGCGGCTGCGCCGTCACAGTACGCTCTCGGGCGAGGGTCTCCACACTCTGGTCCAGCACATGAAGGAGCAGCGTCCCGACTTCGTTGCGGTCACCGGCGACCTGGTCAATCTCGGCCTCGCGGCGGAGGCGGACATTGCCTGGAACTGGCTGCAGACGGTCGGAGGCACCGAGGAGGTCGCCGTCGCGCCGGGCAATCACGACGCCTACGTCAAAGGCTCGCTCGCCATCAACGCCACCCGCTGGGGCGACTACATGCGCGGCGAGACCCTCGACGCCGCGCCGTTCCCTTATGTTCGCCGCCTGGGTGAAGTCGCCATCATTGCCTGCTCAAGCGCAGTTCCGAGCGGTCCGACGCTGGCGATCGGACGCTTCGAGCCCGATCAGGCCGATCGACTGGCGCGCATCCTCAAGATGCTCGGCGAGGCCGGATATTTCCGCGTCATCATGATCCACCACCCGCCCAATCTCGAGGCCCGTCATCCCCGCCTCGGACTCTATGGCGCCAAGGACTTCCGCGACGCGGTGGCTGCCAGTGGGGCCGAGCTCATCCTCCACGGCCACACCCACAAATCGACCATCTTCGCCATTCCCGGCAAAACCGCCGATGTTCCGGTCGTCGGCGTCGCCGCCGCCGGCTCGGCGCAACGCGAGCAGATCAGTGACGATCCGGCCCGCTACAACCTCTTTCGCATCGAACGGCACGCCGACGGCTGGACCTGCACCATGCGCGAATTTGGCTTCCAGCGCCTGAGCTCCGATATAGTGCTGCGTCTCAGCATGAGGATCTATTGACCGTTCCCGCCGAAACCCCCGCTCCTGCCGCATTCCACGTCCTCGCGCCCAGCTTCGATGCGGTCGCCGGGGTGGCGGATTTCCGCTACGCCCTTGGATCTCACCGGTTTGTCGAAAGGCTGACCTTCCCGGCTGGATGCGACCCCGACGCGGCCGGCAGCGTCGCTTTCGCGCGGCTGCTCGACCTCACCGCAATTGTCCTCGGCGTCAGCTACTTCAAGCTGCGCGCGCCACTCACCATCGACATCGAGCGCCCCCTTGGCCCTGCAGGCATGGACTTTGCTCTCGACGTCTATTCCAACGGTCTTGGCGAATTCTACGCCCGCAACAACTTGAACCACTTCGGCCGCATCCGGATCGAGGCTCCCCTCGACCGCGTCAGGGCGCACCCCTCGCCGCTGCTGCGCGATCGCGCTCTCCTCCCAATCGGCGGTGGCAAGGATTCCCTCGTCTCGCTCGAACTGCTCGAGGCCGCCGGCGTCGACTTCACCCCGTTTGCCGTCAACGCGAAGGGACCGATCCTCGGTTCGGTCGAACGGTCGGGGAGAACGCCGCTCTACGTCCACCGCCGGCTCGACCCAGAAATGCTTCGCCTCTCCGGCGGGCCGGGGTATCTGAACGGCCACGTGCCCTCGACCGCCATCAACTCGATGATCGCCGCTCTGACGGCGATGCTGTTCTCCTACAACAGGATCATCCTCTCCAACGAGCGCTCGGCTTCCGAGGGCAACGCGTTTCACGACGGCCGCGAGGTCAACCACCAGTACTCGAAGTCGCTCGACTTCGAGGCTCGCATCGCCGGCGTCCTCGCTGAGGCGACGGGAGGTGCCCTCGGTTATTTCTCGCTGTTGCGCCCCTATTCCGAGGCCCGCATTGCCAGCCTGTTCGCCCGGCAAACCCGCTTCGACGATGTGTTCTCGAGCTGCAATCGCAACTTCAGGCTGACGGGAAACGATGGCCCGCTGTGGTGCGGCGAGTGCCCGAAGTGCCACTTCACCTTCCTCATTCTCGCCCCGGTCATGGACAAGAGCCGGCTCCTCGGTATCTTCGGCAAGAACCTTCTCGACATCGGTGCCAACGAGCGATCTTTCCGCGAGCTCACCGGCCTCGCTGGACAGAAGCCGTGGGAATGCGTCGGAGAAATCGAGGAGGCCGCCGCCTGCCTCTACGCCCTTACGGGCAACCCCGACTGGGACAGTGCGGCAGTCGTAAAGGCGCTGCGGGACGACCTGCTTGGCCAGTACGGTCGCCCTCGTCTCGTCGCCGCTCTGGCTGATCTCATGGTGGACAGCGCGGAACATCACATCCCTCCCGCACTCGCCGAAAGGATCGCACCCCATGCGCCATGACGCGCCCGTGCTGCTCTATGGCGCCGGGCGTGAGGGACGCTCGACCCGGGCATTCCTCAAGGCCCGTGCGCCAGACCTGAAGGTCTTCGCCATCGTCGACAGCGGCAGCCTCGACATCGACGACGTCGAACATCTTCCTCCCACCGAACTCGATGCCGCCATCGCCGTGGGGCGCTTCGCCACCATCGTCAAGTCGCCGGGCGTGTCGCGCTACAAGCCGATCTTCCTCGTCGCCCGCGAGGCCGGCGTCGCGGTCACCTCCAACCTCAATCTCTGGGGTGAAACCTATCGCACCGGACGGACCGTCATCGCCATCACCGGAACCAAGGGGAAGTCGACGACTGCCACCCTGGTCCACCTGATGCTGACTGAGGCCGGTCTCGATGCCGGGCTTGCCGGCAACGTCGGCCTGGCTCCTCTCGAAATCGCCGACCGGCACAAGATCGTGGTTTTCGAGCTGTCGAGCTATCAGACCGCCGACATGGCGTTCTCGCCCGATATCGCGGCGGTCACCAATCTCACGCCCGAGCACACCGACTGGCATCGGACCACCGAGCGCTACTTCGCCGACAAGCTCAACCTGATCGATCGCGAGACGCCCTTCCCGGTCGGTCTCGGTGCCGGTGCGCGCGACAACCCACTGGTGCTTACGGCATTGCGTGATCGCAGTCGCCTGCTGCCGCCTCTCGCGCCCTTCATCGCCGATCGCATCGGGTCTGCCGTTGCGCGCTCGAAGTTGCGCGGTGCCCACAATCTCGACAATGCCCGACTTGCCGCGCAGATCGCGCTTGCCGCCGGCGCGGGACTCGAAGGCGTCATCCGCGGCATCGGCGTCTTCGTTCCGCTGCCTCACCGGCTTGAGGAGCACACCATCGGCGACCTGACCGTGGTCGATGACTCGATCTCGACGACGCCGGAGGCGACAAAGGCGGCACTCGCTGCATATCAAGGCAAGCGTATCGCCCTGGTGGCCGGCGGCCACGAGCGCCAGCAGGACTACACCGAGCTTGCCGGCCTCCTCGCCTTGCGCGGCGTCGCGGTGCTGGTCGCGCTCCCCGTCACTGG
>JBDTVO010000234.1:0-4508 GCA_040007135.1 Devosia sp.
GACATGATGAAGAAGGTCGGCAAGGGCGGCGTCGGTGCGCTGTCGGGTATGTTCGGCGGCAAGATGGGCCAGATGATGCCCGGTCTCGGCGGCCTCGATCCTTCCAAGATGGACCCGGCGCAGCTCGACGCCATGGCGCGGCAGATGGGGCTCGACCCCGCGGCCATGCAGCAGGCATCCGGCGCGGCCGCGCCAAAACAGCTCTCCGACAAGCTCCCCGACGATGTCGGGGCGCTGCTCAAATCTGCCGGCGCACCGCGCTTCCCCGGCCTTCCCGGCCTTGGCGGCGGCTTCGTGCCGAAAAAGAAGTAAGCCTCACCAGACAACGTTTCAGACAACAAGGACCAATCTATGTCTCTCAAGATCCGCCTTGCCCGCGCCGGCACCACCAAGCGCCCCTACTATCACCTGGTCATCGCCGACTCGCGCTCGCCGCGCGACGGCCGCTTCATCGAAAAGGTCGGCCACTACGACCCGATGCTGCTCGACGACAGCAAGCGCGTGACGCTGGTGCTGGAGCGCATCCAGCATTGGCTGAGCGTCGGCGCCCAGCCGACCGACCGCGTGCTGCGCTTCCTCGACACGGCGGGCGTGCTGAAGCGCGCCCCGCGCAGCAACCCGCAGCGCGCCACGCCGGGCAAGAAGGCCGCCGAGCGCGCCGAGGCCAAGGCCAAGGCCGCTGCCGCCCCGGCCGAGGCTGCACCGGCCGACGCTCCGGCCGCGGAGTAAGATGAGCGACGCCGCACCCAAGCGCCTGCTGATGGGCCGCATCGGTGCGGCCCACGGCATCAAGGGCGAGGTGCGCATCCATTCGTTCACCGCCGAGCCGATGACGCTCGCCGGCTATGGAACGCTGGAAACCAGCCGCCCCGGCCTCACCGTCGAGATCGAGACGGCGCGCTTGAGCGGCGAAGCGGTATTGGTGGCGCGTCTCAAGGGCGTCGCCGACCGCACTGCCGCCGAGCGGCTCAACGGCGTCGAGCTTTTCGTCGGGCGCGAACACCTGCCCGAGCCAGAGGCCGACGATTTCTACCATGTCGACCTTGTCGGCCTCGAGGCGCGGCTCGAGGACGGCACGGTGCTGGGTCGCGTCGTCGGGGTGCCCAACTACGGCGCCTCGGACCTGATCGAAGTGCGCGACGAGCGCTCGGGCGATATCTTCCTTTATCCCTTCACCCGGGCCGTGGTGCCCGAAGTGCATGTCGCCGAGGGCTACCTCGTCATCGCCGTGCCCACCGACGCCGACCCCGGCGAGGAGGAGCCCGATTGAGCTTTGCCGCCGACGTGGTGACGCTATTTCCCGAATTGTTCCCCGGCCCGCTCGGCGCCAGCGTCATCGGCCGCGGCGCCGCGGCAGGCCACTGGTCGTTGCGGCTGACGCAACTGCGGGATTTTGCCACCGACAGGCATCGCTCGGTTGACGACACGCCTTCCGGCGGCGGTGCCGGAATGGTGCTGCGCCCCGACGTGCTGGCGGCAGCGATCGATGCCGTCTCGCACCAGAACGACCCGCGTCCGCGGCTGCTGATGAGCCCGCGCGGCACGCCGCTGACCCAGGCACGCGCCCGCGCCTTGGCGGCCGGACCAGGGGCCGTCATCGTCTGCGGCCGCTTCGAGGGCGTCGACGAGCGCATCATCGAGGCGCGCAACCTCGAAGAGATCTCGATCGGCGACTACGTGCTCGCCGGCGGCGAGGTGGCGGCGATGGTGCTGCTGGAGACGGTGGTGCGGCTCATCCCGGGCGTCCTCGGCGCCGACCAGTCGAGCACCGACGAGAGTTTCGAGAACGGCGTTCTGGAATATTCGCAATACACCCGTCCGGCAGTTTTCGAGGGTCGCGAAGTCCCGGAAGTGCTGAGCGGCGGCGACCACGGCAAGGTGGACGCCTGGCGCCGCGCGCAAGGGCTGGCGCTGACGCGAAAGCGCCGCCCGGATCTGCTGAAGTAACGAAGAGCTGCAGGCCGGCGCGTCAACATCGGCCGGCGCATCAACCCCCACCCCGACCCTCCCCCTTCTGGGGGAAGGGGCGCAGGCGCCAGATCCTCAGTCGGGTCCCTCCCCCAGAAAGGGGGAGGACAGGAGGGGGTTGACCCACCGAGGGGTGCGATGCGCCCTACATCCCCTCCATCGAACTCATTGCCTCCATGCCGCTCATGTCGTGGTCCATCGACGGTGCGCCATCCGGCTTGCCGCTGGGTGCGGTGGTCGAACCGAGCGCGCCGATGTTGAGCTCGATGGCGAGATCGCCGGCCTTGGCGAAATGCAGGGTCATCTGCACGCACTGGCCCTCGACGAACGGCTGCTCCATGCCGGTGAGCATCAAATGATAGCCCATCGGTGCGAGGGCGACACTGCCGCCCGGGGGAATCGCGAGGCCACCCTCGACCGGCGCCATCTGCATGACACTGCCGTCCATCGCCATCGAGTGCAGCGTGATGTCGTGTGCAGCAAGGCTGCTGGCGCCCACGAGCGTGTCGGCCTCGGCGCCGGTGTTGGCGATGACGAAATAGGCCCCCGCCGATGGCGCCCCCTTGGGCGTGGCGCGGGTGAAGGCGCCGGTGACGGTGATGCTCGCCACAGTGAAGACCTGGCCGTAGGGGCAGCCGGTGTGGACGACGCCGTTATGCGCGAAAGCGGGACCGGCGGAGATGCAAAGAAGCGCCGCGAGTGCGGCGGAGCGAATGAGAGACATGTCTGACCTCGATGGATTGTGCGTCGTGGCAATCGGGATCAGACGGCAGGCGGGCCACGCGGCCTGGCCACGATGGTGGCGCCGACCGTCGTCGTGATCTCGGGCGCTGCTACATAGGCGACAGTCTGCACCGAGAAGACCACCGGCTCGATCCCGCAGGGCGCCGGCGGCAGGTCGATCGCGGCGGGCCGGCAGGCGTGGCAGGCGAAATGCTCGCCGCCGGCCGGCGCCAGCGGGTCGCCGCAGATCGAGGTCGAGGTGATGACCACCCGGCCCTCGGCGGCGAACACCGCGCTGGTGTGCCCGAAGTTGAGCGCCAGCAGCGCCAGCGCCACGAGCGCCAGCAGCGTTTCGCGCAGCAGCGATGTGGGGCGGCGGGACATGGCCAAAGCTCTAGCCGATGCCACCGCGACGCGCATGCGGCAAATGTGCGCCGTTCACTTGATCGGCAGCGCGAGTCCTGACAGGAATGCTGTCGTTACGAGGCCGGGAAGCCGAAGGGGAATTTCATGCGCGCGATCGTGTCGCTGCTTGTCGCCATTGGCGTCCTCGTCCCGACGGCCGCCTTCGCCCATCCCGGGCACGGCCCCGAGATCGGGGCGCTCGCCGGCTTTCTTCATCCGATGTCCGGACTCGACCACATCCTCTGCATGGTGGCGGTTGGCGTCTTTGCGTTTGTGCTTGGCGGACGAGCCCTGTGGCTGGTGCCGCTGAGCTTTGTCGGCATGATGGCCGTGGGCTTCCTGCTCGGCGCCGGTGGCGTCGACCTGCCCTTCGTCGAACTCGGGATAGGCCTCAGCTCGGTGGTGATCGGCGCTGCCGCCGCCTGGGGCAAGCCGATGCCGGTCGCCGGCGCCATGGCGCTGGTCGGCGTCTTTGCGGTCTTTCACGGGCACGCCCACGGCGCCGAGATGCCGGCCGATGCGGGCGGCCTCGAATTCGCCCTCGGCTTCATGGCCGCCACCGCGCTGCTGCATCTTGCCGGCATCGCCGGGGCGCTGGGTGTCGCAAGGCTCGCGGGCCGCTACGGCCGGCCGCTGGCCCGGATCGCCGGCATTGCCTTTGCCATCGGCGGCGTCGGCGTGCTGGCCGGCTGGCTCTAGTCGCGGGCCGCTCCGGCCCTAGACTCGCCGGGCGTTTTCACCTATACGCGCGCTCGCCTGCCCAGGCGGGCCAACAACGTCACACAACTCCGTGCAAACAAGACCGGGCGGTCGAGCAAAACCTCGGCGAAACGCCCCATTGAAAAGATCAGAACGGATCATCGCATGCCCAATATCATTGCCGAGATCGAAAAAGAGCAGCGCGACACGCTCGCGGCGCGCGCCAATCACCCCGACTTTTCCCATGGCGACACCGTAAAAGTCTGGGTCAAGGTCCGCGAAGGCGAAAAAGAGCGCCTGCAGGCCTACGAGGGAGTCGTCATCGCCCGCACCGGTTCGGGGCTCAACGAGAGCTTCACCGTCCGCAAGATCTCCTACGGCGAGGGCGTCGAGCGCGTCTTCCCGGTGCTGAGCCCCAATGTCGACCGCGTCGAAGTCATCAAGCGCGGCAAGGTGCGTCGCGCCAAGCTGTATTATCTGCGCGACCGGCGCGGCAAATCGGCCCGCATCTTCGAGTCGACCAACGCCCGCACCAAAAAGATCGAAGCCGGCGAGCGCGAGGCCATGGTTGAGGCCCGCAATGCCCGCGAGGCCGAGAAAGTCGCCGCCGCCGAGGCTTTGGCCAAGGAACTGGCGGAAAAGGACGCAGCCGCCGAGGCTGGTCCGGCCGCCTGAGACCTATCGTTAGATACAATTTGAAAAGCCCGGCCCTA
>JBDTVO010000235.1:0-4499 GCA_040007135.1 Devosia sp.
CCGGCTCGAGCGCGAGAATATCCTCGCGGCGGAAATCGCCGTCGATGCCGGCGAGCAGCGCATCGGCGTGCTCCAGCACCACATCGGCGAGCGCCGCCTCATAGGCACCATCGCGCCGCTCGGCGATGGTCTTCAGCATCGCCTCGCGGCCGCGGAGACGGAGCAGCACCACCACATCCTGCGCCAGCGTCACCAGCCGCACCGCCGGCATCACCGCATCGCCGGCCAGCCCGTGCGGCAGCCCGTGCCCGTCCCAGCGCTCATAGATCTGGCCGAGCCCGGCGCAAAGCTCCGGCGACAGCCCCAGCCGCTCGCCGATGCGCTTCGCCACCTCGCAGTGGCCGGCGAGGATCGGCACGCTGGTGTGGAGCGCGTGGCTCAGCCCATGCTCGATCAGCGCCGGCAATTGCTCCGCCGGCATATCGGCGAACAGCCGGTTCAGCGCCCGCACGAACACCTCGACCAGCTGGTGATGGTCGCCGAGGTTGGTGTAGGCGAGGTCCTGCCGCATGGCGATCTCGTCGCCAAACGCCGCGGCCAGCAAATGCGTATCGGCATTGCAGCCGGCATAGCGCAGCAGCGCCTGGTGATAGACGCCGCGCCGCCCGGCCTCGTCGAACCCCGCCGCCTCCGCCAGCCGCATCGCCAGCACGCAGCCCCGCAACGCAAAATCCCGCGCCTGCCCGGTCGCGAGATCGGTGGCGTAGGCAAGCAGCATCATGAAGTCGGCACGACGCACTGCAGTTTCGGCCATGCGGCTCCCCCAAACGCCGGGACACTAGCGGAGGCCGGGAAAAACGCGAGAGAAACCCGCCTAGCGCTTCGGCCGGTTCGGGGTCTCGGGACTGCGCTTGGTATCGCGCCCATCGGGCTCCTTGGCGACACCCTTGAACGGGCCCGGCGATTCCTTCCGTTCCATGAACTCGCCGCTGCGCTCGTCCCGCTTCTGCCACTCACCATTCGGCTGCTGCACTTGCGTCCGGCCGGTCACGGCGCCCTGCCGGTGGCCTTTTCCAGTATTGGTAGCCATCGCTGTCTCCTTCATTGTCTTCGGACATCACATCGGCGTAACTGGACAGCCGACTCGGCACATGTTCTTATTATGTTCCTTCGAGGATTCAGGCTCAACCCCCTGATCCTCCCCTGCGAAGCGGGGGAGGGGGACCGCGCGAAGCGTGGTGGAGGGGGCGGCCGCAAGCGTCAGTCGGGCAATTGGGGGATCGCGTGAACCGGCTCTACTACGGCGACAATCTGAAGGTGTTGCGCGAGCACGTCGACGACGAGAGCGTCGACCTCGTCTATCTCGACCCGCCGTTCAATTCCAACGCCACCTACAACGTGCTGTTCAAGGCGCCCGACGGCCAGCAGAGCCAGTCACAGATCGAGGCCTTCGACGACACCTGGCACTGGACCGACGCCGCCGCGCTCGCCTTCGATGATGTGAAGAAAGGCAGCAACCCCGACGTCGCCAACATGCTCGTCGCCATGCGCAGCTTCCTCGGCGAGAACGACATGATGGCGTACCTCGCCATGATGGCGATCCGGCTGATCGAATTGCATCGCGTATTGAAACCGACGGGGTCGCTGTATCTCCATTGCGACCCCACCGCGAGCCACTATCTCAAGATCTTGCTCGATGCGGTGTTTGGAGCGGCAAACTTCCGAAGCGAAGTGGTTTGGAAACGAACAACCGCTCACTCTGCGGCCAAAAGGTGGGCCGACGTCCATGACGTTATTCTTTACTACTCCAAGTCTAGCGAGGTGACTTGGAACAAAGTCTTCACAGACTACGACGAGAGCTACAAGGCGCGATACAAGAACGTCGGGGCGGACGGAGCGCTGTGGTCTGACGATAACCTCAGCGCACCCGGTCTGCGGCATGGTGACTCTGGCGCTTCGTGGAGGGGGTTTAACCCATCAGAAAAAGGGAACCACTGGAAAGTCTCGGCCTCGACTGTGGCCGATCTTATTGGCGAACAGGTGGCCGCTAGTCTGACAACAACTCAGAAGCTCGACGTGCTCGATAGTCACGGCCTGATTCACACTGGCCAAAGAGCGGCGGCTTTCCTCGCTTCAAGCGGACACTCGGAAAGGGCATGCTCGCGCAAGACATTGTATCGGACATCCCGCCGCTGAATTCCCAAGCTCAAGAGCGCCTCGGCTATCCCACCCAAAAGCCGGTCGCTCTGCTCGAGCGGATCATCTCCGCCTCCTCCAATCCCGGCGATGTTGTCCTCGATCCCTTCTGCGGGTGTGGAACAACGGTCCACGCCGCGCAGAAACTCGGCCGCCAGTGGATCGGCATCGACGTCACCCCGCTTGCCATCAACCTCATCAAGCGTCGCCTGAGCGAGGCCTTTGGCGCGGCAGCGCAGTTCCAGACCATCGGTCTGCCGCAGGATCACGATGGCGCGCAGGCGCTGTTCGATCAGGACCCCCACGCCTTCCAGCTCTGGGCCGTCTCGCTCATCCCCGATGCGCAGCCCTGGAAGGGCGGCAAGAAGGGCGCCGATACCGGCATCGACGGCCAGCTCTATCTGCGCACCGGCAAGGCCGAGAGTCACCGCGCCATGATTTCGGTCAAGGGCGGCAAGAACGTCCACGCCGACATGATCCGCGACCTCGCCCATGTCATCGATCGCGAGAAGGCCCTGATGGGCTTTTTCATCACCCTGACGCCGCCGACCTCCGCGATGGAAAAGGCGGCCCTCGCGGCCGACTTCGTCGAAACCGAGCACGGCCGCTTCCGCAAACTGCAAATCCTCACCGTCGATCAGCTGCTCACCGGCGCCCGCCCCGAAATGCCCTTCGTCGACTCCACTGCCTTCAAGCGCGCCAAGCGCGAGAGCAGCAAGATCGACCAGGGCGAGATGGACTTGTGATGACGTGCGCAATGTCTTCGATCAGTATTCGCAACCTGAGAACCGCGTCACGCATGCCCTGATGACGGCCCTCAATGAAGATCGCGTGCTCCTCGCCAGCTTCCTTCGCGACGTTGCAACTGTTGTGCCGCCGGTCAGTAGCGACAGGCTTCAGTTGCTTGAACAGCAGCTACCTGGAGACCGGGAGCTGCCCGAAGAAGTGCTCGATGGTGGTGGCATTCCGGACGGATGGATACATGATGGCGAAGGGTGGTGTATCGTCATCGAGTCCAAGCTGACTGCCTCATTCCGACCGGACCAGATAGCTCGGCATTTGCGCACCGCTCGTAGTCGAGGATTTCAGTCTGCAAGCGCGGTCTCGCTAACTCCAGATTCTGTTGCATGCGACGGGCTCCTTCGATCGATACGATGGCGCGATGTTTACTCATGGCTCCACCAGCAACGGTCGAAGAGCCGATGGGCCGATACTGCAGCGACCTATTTGGAGCTCATGGAGACCGAGCTCACGGAACTTGGCACCTTCAGTCGGGGTACGTTGACGATGTTCGCAGGCTTCGCCTTCAGTGACGATCATCCCTACACATATCTAGAGGCCAAACGTGTGCTTGGTCTCGCAATGGACGAGCTGCGATCCGACACGAGGCTCCGCGCTCTGGGGGTGCAACCGGCAGAGCCCGGACGACCCGCTATCAAGGGAAGTAACGAGCGTCGTGTGTGGGACCTCCTGCCGCTCTCTCCGCCCGGATCGTTGTTTACGAAAGCTCCTCACTTGACGATGGGCGTCCATGAGGATTGGGTCGAAGTAGTAGTTACCTTCCCACACGCGATGGATGGTATCATCCGCCGTCGGATCATTGACCTTGGGCGCGAAGGTTTCGCCGAACAAGTCGAGCAGATTCTCCGGGCAATGCGGCCGCTTCTCGAGGCACATCCTGGGATAGTCCCGTGGTTTCGCGGAATTCAGCGTCGCTATGTCAACCCATCGATAGTTCGTGCGGTGGATGGGAGCCTTGAATTCGACCTTCGAACAGCCGTACCAACCATCGGCGGGCCAAAATACCAGCGTCAGTGGCTCGATACGGCGTTCGGCATGTTTGAGAAGCGAGACGGTGCGAATTACCAAATGCAGGTCGGTGCGCAATTGCGATTCAAAGACTGCCCCGAACTCTCTGAAGCTTCATCCGTCGGGCTGCTCGCGGAAATATGGCTTGCCTGTAGCCCTTTGATCACCGTTGCTCTGCCCGAACTCCAAGCGATAGCCGCTTCGACCTAAGCGACGCCCCCTCGTAGGGGCTGGAGAGCATTCTGGATCATCCGCTGATCAAGCTTGATGCGCTCCATCCGGCGGCGGACAATGCCGCCGATTCGTGAGGACGCGCGGTTTGGCCAAGGCACAGCTCGATATGTTCGCTGAGGGAGAGGCGGAGCTGTTTCCGGGCGCGCCGGTCAGCGTCGGTCCCGATCCGGATCGCATCCGACGGCGGCTGGCGCGGATCATGGGCGAGGCCCGCGCGGCGAGCGTCATGCCCTGGGATGACAACCAGCGGCGGCTCTATGAGCAGGTCGTGCCACAGATGAGCCTGGTGCTGCCGGAGCCGGAAGGCGCCCAGGTCCGTA
>JBDTVO010000236.1:0-4488 GCA_040007135.1 Devosia sp.
GATGGGGCACGCTGGCGCCGTGATTTCGGGCGGCAAGGGCGGCGCCGAAGACAAAATCGCCGCCATGGAGGCGGCCGGGATCAAGGTGTCACGTTCCCCAGCGAGGATCGGACTGACGCTGGCCGAGGTATTGAAGGGCTGAACACCCCGAATTGACTGGCTTTGGGCCTTCCGCGCGGCGGTTGGAATGCCCAAGTTCTTAGCATGGTGCTAATCTAACACCGCCATAGTCCGCGCCACGCGGACCGGCCCCCTCTCCGGGAGCGCCGGCAACAGGGAGCACGGGGTAAAAGGCCCCGCTTCAGACAAAGATGACCCGACAGGATCAAAACGAGCAGTTCCTGCTCTCCTCCTTCCTCTACGGAGGGAACGCGGCCTACATCGACGACCTCTATGCCCGCTTCAAGACCGACCCCAAGAGCATCGATCCGACCTGGGCCGGCTATTTCGGGCGCCTCGAGGACAGTTCGGCCGATGCGGCCAAAAATGCAGAAGGTCCGTCCTGGGCTCGCGCCGACTGGCCGCAGGTGGCCAACGGCGACCTGGTTTCCGCCCTCGACGGCAATTGGGGCGAGATCGTCGTCAAGACCGGCGCCGCGCTGCAGAAGAAGGCCGTGGCCGACAGCGCTCCGGCGCCGTCGCCCGTCGACGTCATGCAGTCGGCGCGCGATTCCATCCGCGCCATCATGATGATCCGCGCCTATCGCATGCGCGGTCACCTGCATGCCGATCTCGATCCGCTGAAGCTCAAGGCCGACGAGCCGGCGCCCGAGCTCGATCCCGCGACCTATGGCTTCACCGAAGCCGACTACGACCGGCCGATCTTCATCGACAATGTGCTCGGACTCGAGTTCGCCAGCGTGCGCGAGATGCTCGCCATCCTGACGCGCACCTACTGCTCGACGGTGGGTGTGGAATACATGCACATCTCCGATCCCGAGGCCAAGCAATGGGTGCAGGAGCGCATGGAGGGGCCGGACAAGGAGATCCGGTTCACCGCCAACGGCAAGAAGGCGATCCTCAACAAGCTGGTCGAGGCCGAGGGCTTTGAAAAGTTCCTCGACGTCAAGTTCACCGGCACCAAGCGCTTCGGCCTCGACGGCTCGGAATCGCTGATCCCGGCGCTCGAGCAGATCATTAAGCGCGGTGGCGCGCTGGGCGTCAAGGACATCGTTCTAGGAATGGCGCATCGTGGCCGCCTGAACGTCCTCACCCAAGTGATGATGAAGCCGCATCGCGCCCTGTTCCACGAGTTCAAGGGCGGCGCCTACTATTCCGAGGACGTCGAGGGCTCCGGTGACGTCAAGTATCACCTCGGCGCCTCGTCGGACCGCGAGTTCGACGGCAACCAGGTGCACCTGTCGCTCACGGCCAATCCGAGCCATCTCGAAATCGTCGATCCGGTGGTGCTGGGCAAGGTTCGCGCCAAGCAGGACCAGCGCTCCGAGGTCGATGGGCATTTCCTGTTCGACACCAAGCAGACCGACCGCTCGGTGGTGATGCCGCTGCTGATCCACGGCGATGCGGCGTTCGCCGGCCAGGGCGTCATTGCCGAATGCCTTGGGCTCAGCGGCCTCAAGGGCCACCGCACCGGCGGTTCGGTGCATTTCGTCATCAACAACCAGATCGGCTTTACCACCTCGCCGATCAATTCGCGGTCTTCGCCATACCCGACCGATGTCGCCAAGATGATCGAGGCGCCGGTGTTTCACGTGAACGGCGACGATCCGGAAGCGGTGGTGTTCGTCACCAAAGTCGCGACCGAGTTCCGCCAGCGCTTCGGCCGCCCGGTGGTCGTCGACATGTTCTGCTACCGCCGCTTCGGGCACAACGAAGGCGACGAGCCCAGTTTCACGCAGCCGCTGATGTATTCACGCATCCGTGCGCACAAGACGACGCTCGAGCTCTATGCCGAGCGGCTTGTCGGCGAGGGCCTCGTGTCCGTCGACGACGTCGAGAAGATGAAGTCGGAGTGGCGGGCGAAGCTGGAGAGCGAATTCCAGCTCGGGCAGGACTTCAAGCCGAACAAGACCGACTGGCTCGACGGCCAGTGGAAGGACATGAAGAAGGCCGACGCCGACGGGCCGCGTCGCGGTGACACGGGCGTGCCGCTCGACGAGTTGGCGCGCGTCGGCACGCAGTTGACCCGCGTTCCGGCCGATTTCACCGTCCACAAGACCATTCGGCGCTTCCTCGACAACCGCCTCGCGGCGATCGAGTCGGGGGAGGGGATCGACTGGGCGACCGGCGAATCCCTGGCTTTTGGCACCCTCGCGGTCGAAGGTCATCCGGTGCGCCTGTCGGGCCAGGACTCCGAACGCGGCACGTTCACGCAGCGGCACACCGTGCTCTACGATCAGGAGACCGACGAAACCTATACGCCGCTCAACAATCTCGCGCCCGACCAGCAGCGCTACGAGGTGGTCAATTCGATGCTGTCGGAGGAGGCGGTGCTCGGCTTCGAGTACGGCTATTCGCTGGCGGAGCCGACGACGCTGACGTTGTGGGAAGCCCAGTTCGGCGATTTCGCAAACGGCGCGCAGGTGGTCATCGACCAGTTCATCAGCTCGGGCGAACGCAAGTGGTTCCGCATGTGCGGCCTCGTGATGCTGCTGCCGCACGGCTACGAGGGGCAGGGACCAGAACATAGTTCTGCCCGGCTCGAGCGGTATCTGCAGCTGTGCGCGGAAGACAACATGCAGGTGTGTAACTGCACCACGCCGGCCAACTACTTCCACGCCCTGCGCCGCCAGGTGAAGCGTGATTTCAGGAAGCCGTTGATCCTGATGACGCCGAAGTCGCTGTTGCGTCACAAGCGCGCCGTGTCCTCGCTCGTCGAGATGGGTCCCGAGAGCTGCTTTCACCGCCTGCTGTGGGACGACGCCGAGGCGCCGGGCACCAAGAAGACGACGATCGAGCTGGCGCCCGACGACAAGATCCGTCGCGTCGTGCTGTGCTCGGGCAAGGTCTACTACGATTTGCTCGAGGATCGCGAGAAGCGCGGCACCAACGACGTCTACCTGCTGCGGCTCGAGCAGCTCTATCCGTTCCCGGCCAAGGCGCTGCTCGACGAGTTGTCGCGCTTCAAGAACGCCGAGATCGTCTGGTGCCAGGAAGAGCCGAAGAACATGGGAGCCTGGAGCTTCATCCAGCCCTATGTCGACTGGGTGCTCGAGCAGCCGCAGATGGGCCGGGTTGGCCAGCGGCCGCGCTATGTCGGTCGGCCGGCGTCCGCATCGACCGCGACTGGGCTGATGCGCACGCATCTGGCACAATTGCAGCAGTTCCTCGACGAAGCCTTCGCGAAATAGGAGCGATACCGAATGGCAACCGACATCCGCGTGCCGGCGCTGGGCGAAAGCGTCACCGAGGCCACCATCGGCCGCTGGTTCAAGAAGGTGGGCGACGCCGTTGCCGCCGATGAGCCGGTGGTCGAGCTCGAGACCGACAAGGTCACCATCGAGGTGCCGGCGCCGAGCGCCGGAGTGCTCGCGGCCATCTCGGCCAATCCCGGTGACACGGTCAATGTCGGGGCGCTGATCGGCGCGATCGGCGAAGGCACAGGCGTCGCGCCCGCGCCGAAGGCCGAAGCCACCAAGCCCGCGCCGAAGGCCGAGCCCAAACCCGAACCTGCGATGGCATCTGCTGCGCCGGTTCGTGCGGGCGCCGCCGCTCCGCCGGCCCCTGCCGCCGCCAAGATGATGGCCGAGAACGGCCTCGCCGCCGACAGCGTAAACGGCTCCGGCCGGCGCGGTCAGGTGCTGAAGGAAGACGTCAGCGCCGCACTCGCGGCGCGGCCGGCGATGCCGGAGCCGGCAGCGCGTCCGGTCGCCGCCGAGGCGCCGAAGGTCATGCAGGCGGCGCCCGCCTCGGCTCCCGCAGTGCGTCCGGCGGCCCCGGCACCGATGCCGCGCGGGCCGGTGGCGCAGGCCGATGATGCCCGCGAAGAACGCGTCCGCATGACGCGGCTTCGCCTGACCATCGCGCGCCGGCTGAAGGATGCGCAGAACGCCGCGGCCATGCTCACCACCTTCAACGAGGTGGACATGAAGCCGATCATGGATCTGCGCACGCAGTACAAGGACGTGTTCGAGAAAAAGCACGGCGTGAAGCTGGGCTTCATGGGCTTTTTCACCCTTGCGGTCGTGCACGCCCTCAAGGAGATCCCCAACGTCAACGCCGAGATCGACGGCGACGACATCATCTACAAGAACTACGCCCATATCGGTGTTGCCGTCGGCACCGATCGTGGTCTCGTGGTGCCGGTGGTGCGGGATGCGGACAAGCTCGGCATTGCCGGCATCGAAAAGGACATCGCCCGGCTGGGCAAGCTCGCCCGCGACGGCGCGCTGTCGATGGCCGACATGCAGGGCGGCACCTTCACCATCTCGAACGGCGGCGTCTACGGCTCGCTGATGTCGACGCCGATCCTCAACGCACCGCAGTCCGGCATTCTCGGCATGCACAAGATCCAGGAGCGGCCGATGG
>JBDTVO010000237.1:0-4427 GCA_040007135.1 Devosia sp.
CGGATCGATGTGGCGGCGCTGGTTGGAATAGCTCAGCGTCGCGAAGTGGGCCTTCGCGGCCTTGTCCCTGTCGAGCGCCGTCTGCAAATCTGCCGGCACCTCCATCACGCGCGGCGCCTCGTCCAGCGTCAGCGTGACCTCGATTTTGTCACCGCCCTTGATTCCAGTGGCCGCGCGCTTGTCGGAGCTGAAGCCGATCAGCGATTGACCGCCCATGCTGGCGATCGTGCTGCGATAGGCAAAGCCGTTGACGGTCACCGCGACCGCAGGCTTCTTGCCGCCGCCCAGCGCCGCGACGATTTCGGGCGGGACGACGATGCCGGTGTTGTTTCCCGTCTGGTGCAGGATGGTCCGGAAGCGCTGGGTCATGCGGCCAGAAACTCCCGGATCATCGGCGTGATGGCCGTCGGCGCCACCATGTGGTTCTGGCCCGCCAGCGTCTTGTGGGTCGCGTTGGGCAAAGCCCTGCTGATGGCCACCTGGGCGTTCTGCATCCACGCATCGGACTTGCCGCCGCCGATGTCGAGCACCGGCATGGTCACGTTCGACCACATCCCGGCGGGGATCGGCGCATTCTTCCAGAACGGCGCGATCAGCGCGGTGTCATAGGCGAGGGTGGGACCGACCGGCGCGAGCTTTTTCATCACCCCCATCAGCTGCATCATCAGGATGGCGAACCCGGGCACGCCGACGCCGTTCTTCATGAAGTGCTTGATCGCCCCGGCATTGTCGCCCCGTGCGATGATGTCGTTCATCTTTCGCGCATAGTCGGGATCGATGGTGCGGCTCGTATCGAGGATGAGCGGTGCCTCGTAGAGCACCATTTTGGTGATCCGCCCCGCACCGACCGTATCCGCAGCGGCGAGCGCCAGCGGCACGCCGGAGGAAATGGCGTAGATCGCAACCGAGCCCCCCGCCGCCTCGATCACCGCATCGAGGTCCTCGACCTCGCGGGCGATGGCGTAGGGCTTGGTATCGCCGCTCTCGCCGCGGCCGCGCCGATCGTAGGTGTAGACCGTGAAGCGGTCCTTCAACTGCTCCGCGAGCGGGCCCGCCGGACCCGAGGTGCGCCAGCACAACGCGCCGTCGACGAGGACGATCGCCGGGCCGGTGCCGACCACGCTGTAGCCGATCCGCGTGCCATCCCCGGATGTGACGAAGGGCATCTCATGCCTCCTGATCGAGTGTTTTGAGGTAGTCGGCGAGCCGGTCGTGGCCCGTACTCACCATCCCGGCGAAACCGCGCTTCACCGTCTCGTCGCGCGCCGCCACCGAGGTGCAGCGGACGTGGACGTGGACACTGGTGCGTCCATCGGCCTCGCTGAGCGCGATCGTCGAGATCAGCTCGGCCTCCGGCAAGCCGTCGACACCGCCCGGCCAATCCTTCGGCGCGTCGCGATAGTGAATACGCTTCGGCGCGTCGAGCTCAAGGTAGACGCTGGCGTAGCCGTAAGTGCTGCCCCTGGCGTAGGTCCATTCGGTGAGCCACACACCACCGACCCGCAGGTCGATCGTCGCCCGTGTGGTTGCATCGCGCGGGCCCCAGAACCGCGCCAGGTGCTGTGGCTCCGTGTAGCATTTCCACACCAGCCGCCGCGGCGCGTCGAAGCTGCGATCGATGGTGAAATAGTCCGCGCCCGCCGGCACGGTCACGATGTTGCTGTCCATCGCGGCCCCCCTCACGCGTCGAGGAAGGCGGCGGTGGTGGTCGCCAGCCGCGGGTCCATGAACATGGTGTAGTGCGTGACGCCGGGCAGGATCGCCAGTCGGTTGCGGTTCATGCCTGAGCCGTCCCAGTTTGCGTCCTGCTTGCCGCCGCCGAGGAGCTCGAAGAACGACGCGACGTGCGAAGTGCGCACGGCGTCCCAGTCACCAAAAATGAGCTGGGTGGGGGCCTTGATCCTGTCGATGTCGGCCGACCAGTCGTAGTCGGCGCCGACCATGGCGGCGGTTTGGGCGATGGTCTTGGACCAGTTGGCGTCGGCGTCGGGCATCAACTGCGCGTAGGCCTGCCACATCGGGCTCTGCTTCATGCCCTCGGCGGCGCCTGCCGGATTGGCCGCCATGCCTTTCATGCCCTGCTGGTTGTAGTCGTGCCAGCCGGCGAAGGCGTAGGCGGTCGAGGCGACGATCAGCTTGTCGACGACCTCCGGATGATCGATGGCGACGCGCAGGGTCGTTGCTGCTCCCATCGAGTAGCCCATCACGTCGGCCCTGTCGTAGCCGAGCCACTTGATCAGCTCGGCGACGTCGGTCGCCATGTTGGCGAAGGTCATCGGCCGGTCGAAGGGCAGGGTGCGGCCGTGCCCCTGCAGGTCGACGCCGATCACTTGCCGCGACTTGGCGAGCTCCGCCAGGACCGGCCCGAACATCTCGATCGAGCCGAAGCCGCCATGCAGGAGAACCAACGGTTTGCCGCTGCCATGCAGCTCGTAATAGATCTCGACGCCGTTGACGGGGGCGTAGCCGGAATTGGGGCGGGTGGTCATGGTCGTTCCTTCCTGAGCGGATGTTGTCGCCGCATTGGCGAGCCTGGGCAATGCCGCGAGCGCGGCGGTGGCGATGGCGGTGGTCACGAATTGGCGTCGATGCATGCGTGCCTCCTGGCGGGCAAAGCTTCGCCGTCGGCGCCCAAGGCGCACTGGCGGAGTCGGTTGGGGTCAGCCGCCTACCAGGCGGCCAGGTGAACCTCGAGCTTGTCGAAGCTTTCGTTGGTGCCGGCGACGAAGCCGCGGCGGATGACCGCTTCTCGATGCTCGGTCGTGTCGAACGTGCACACCAGTCTCAGTTCAGTCCTGCCATCCGCGAGTTCGGTGAGCGTCACGGTCTTGGTAAATCCCGGCGGCGGGTTGTCGCCGAAGATCTTGGGGTCAGCTGGAGCATTGCGGTAGACGATGCGCTCCGGCTCCGAGATTTCGAGGATGAAATTATCGGTCGGATATTCCTTGCCATCCGGCCCGATCATCACGTGCAGCCAGCTGCCACCGGTCCGGAAGTCGAGTTTCTCGACGCGGTTGGTGAAGCCCTTCGGGCCCCACCATTGCGCCAGGTGAAACGGCTCCGCGAACATCTTCCACACCAGCAGCCGCGGCGCGTTGAGCGTGCGCGTGATGATGAGGGTCTTGTCCTCGCTCGGAGCGGCGGCGAACATCGTTACACCGTTTCCTTCTGCAGCTCGGCAACCAGCGCCGCCAGTTGCTCGAGCGACTCGCGCCCACCCTTTTCCATACCGGTGGCGATTACTGCATCGCGGGCTTCCATGCTCGGCAGCAGGGCGAAGGCCTTGTAGTAGGTCTTGCCGTCGCGTTCTTCGAAGGTGTGCGTCTCGGGGAAGGCTTCATCTCCCTCGAACTGGCCCTCGACGCCGAACGTGTTGACCAGCTTCTCCGGCGCCTTCACCTCGAGATATTTGCCGGTGAACACGATGGTCTGGCTGCCATCGGGGCGCTGGCAGATGTAGCGCCAGGTGCCGCCCGGATGCAGCTCGAGCTTGTCGACCTTGCTCACCGGCGCGATCGACTTCGGGCCCCACCAGCGGGCGACGTGTGCAGGATCGGTGAAGGCCTTCCACACCAGCACACGCGGCGCTTCGAATGTGCGTGTAGTGATCATCGAGGGCTCGTCCTTGGGGTATTCGAACTTGAGGTCGGACATCATGGTCTCCCTTTCGGTTTCGGTCAGGTTGGCGATGTAGTCGCCGAGCCGGTCGAGGCGCTCGCTCCAGAAGCGGACATAGGCCTCGATCCATTTCTCTCGCGGCGGTTTCGGCCGGCGCAGTGGGCGGAAGGGGATGACGGTATTGGCGACCATGGCGTCGTCCTCCCGCCGGGTTCAGTTCTTCGACGCATCGGGGTCGCCCTTCTGCAGTTCGGCGAGGTACACCTCCAACTGGTCGAGGCTCGCCTCCCAGAAGCGACGGTAGCTCTCCAGCCAGCCGTCGATATCGCGCAGCGGACCCGCCTCGAGCTTGCAGGGTCGGTACTGGGCGTCCCGGCCTCGCGAGATCAGCCCTGCGCTCTCCAGCACCTTGAGGTGCTTGGAGACGGCAGCGAGGCTCATGTCGTATGGCTTCGCCAGTTCGTTCACTGTCGCTTCGCCCGTCGCCAGTCGGGCGAGGATGCTCCGGCGCGTGGGGTCGGCGAGGGCCGACAGCGTCGTGCTCAGCGGGTCGGGCATTTATTCAACCGTTCAGTTGATAACGTAGCGGTTGAATACGACCTCCCCGTCAGCTTGTCAACTAATCGGTTGAATAATCTTTTCAGCCTGCAATTCCAGCTCCTTAGTCGAAATGCTGCGGTTTCCGCCCGCCCGATGTCGACTCTGGCGTCGGCCAATCGTTGTGGATGAGAGAGGGCCAAACGACCCCACGGAGACGACGATGCGATTTCTCATGACCTCGGCCGATCGCCGATACGCTTCTTGCGGCT
>JBDTVO010000238.1:0-4415 GCA_040007135.1 Devosia sp.
AACGCGAACCTGCCAGCGGACGTCGCGGCCGACGCCAACAAGGTGATCTCCGGCTGGAAGGATGGGAGTTGGGACGTGTTCTCGGGTCCGATCAAGGACCAGAGCGGTAATGTGAAGGTCGCCGACGGCTCCAAGCTCAGCTACGGCGACATTCTCGGCATGAACTGGCTGGTCGAGGGCGTGGAAGGCACGTTGCCGTCATAAGGCGCAGGAACACGGTGTGCGAAGGCGGGCTTCGGCCCGCCTTCGGCTTGTGAGGGGATGCGATGCCCGATAGCGCGATACTGTGGGAATGGCTGTCGTTCGCGGTGCGGTGGACGCACGTGATCACGGCCATCGCCTGGATCGGATCGTCGTTCTATTTCATCGCGCTCGACCTCGGCCTGCGCAAGACACCAAGCCTGCCACCGCTGGCGCATGGCGAGGAGTGGCAGGTGCACGGTGGCGGCTTCTATCACGTGCAGAAGTACCTCGTGGCGCCGGACTTCCTGCCCGAGCACCTGACGTGGTTCAAATGGGAGAGCTACGCCACGTGGCTTTCAGGATTCTGCCTGCTGGTGGTGGTCTACTATGTCGGGGCCGACCTGTTCCTGATCGATCGGCACGTACTCGACGTGCCGCAATGGGCGGCGATCGGTATTTCGATCGGCACGATCCTTGTCGGCTGGCTGGCCTATGACGCGCTCTGCCGTTCGCCGATCGGTGGCTCGACCTTCGGGTTGATGTTCGTGCTGTTCCTGATCCTCACCGGAATGGCGTGGGGCTACACGCATTTGTTCACCGGCCGGGCCGCGATGCTGCACATGGGGGTGTTCACCGCGACCATCATGTCGGCGAACGTCTTCCGCGTGATCATCCCCAACCAGAAGATCGTCGTGGCCGATCTGCGCGCCGGCCGTGTCCCGGACGCGAAATACGGCAAGATCGCGAAGCAGCGCAGCCTCCACAACAACTACCTGACGCTGCCCGTCATCTTCTTCATGCTGTCGAGCCACTATCCGCTGGCGTTCGCGACGCAGTGGAACTGGCTCATCGCGTCTCTGATCTTCCTTGAAGGCGCGATCATCCGGCATTGGTTCAACACGCGGCACGCACGCAAAGGGAACCCGCACTGGACCTGGCTTGCCGCGGTCGTGGTGTTCATCGTCATTGCCTGGCTGAGTTCCGCAGGAAAGCCCGGGGACGCATTGCCCGAGCTTGCCTCGGCAAGTGCCGGCCCCTTCCTCGCCAGCGCGCATTTTGCCGCTGTGAAGCAGGTCGTCGACACGCGCTGCGTCGAGTGCCACGCGGCCGTGCCCGGCTACGAGGGTGTTCTCGAGGCACCCAAGAATGTGCGTTTCGACAGCGATGTCGCCATTGGCAACCATGCCGAGCAAATCGCGATGGAGGCGGGTTACACTGCGGCGATGCCGCCGGGCAACGTCAGCCAAATGACGCCGGCGGAGCGAGCGCTGCTGGTGCAGTGGTTCCGCGAGGCGTCGGGCTCGTGACGCACGATCCGGCAGGGGTGACGGTGCTGCGCGGCCGGGTGCTGAGCTTCATCGAGGAGCCGCAGGGCGTCGATGACGTCGCCAGCTACCGCTACATCGAAGACGGCGCCGTGGTGATCGGGCCGGATGGCAAGATCATCATGATCGGCGAGTTCAAGCCGCAGGCGGCGGCCCATCATAGGGTGATCGACCATCGGCCGCACCTGATCCTGCCCGGACTGATCGATCCGCATATCCACATGCCGCAAATGCAGGTGATCGGCAGCTACGCGGCGAACCTGCTGGAGTGGCTAAACACCTACACCTTCGTCGAAGAGCAGAAGTTCGGCGAGGCGGCGCATGCACGGCGCATTGCGTCGGCCTTCTTTGACGAACTGATCCGGCATGGAACGACCACGGCCGCCGCCTATTGCAGTGTCCACCCGCAATCCGCCGATGCGTTTTTCGCCGAGGCGAGCACGCGCAACATGCTGATGGTTGGCGGCAAGGTGATGATGGATCGCAATGCGCCGTCGGCGCTCTGCGATACGCCACAGCGCGCCTACGACGAAACCAAGGCAGGAATAGTCGCGTGGCACGGCAAGGGGCGCAACCACTATGCGATCACCCCGCGGTTCGCCATCACCTCGAGTCCAGCGCAGATGGAAATGGCCGAGGCGCTGGTGCGCGAGTATCCCGACCTGCACGTGCAGACGCATGTCGACGAAAACCTTGCCGAAGTTGAGCTGGCGCGCGAACTTTATCCAAACCTGGCGGACTATCTGGGGATCTACCAGCGCTATCACCTGCTCGGACCGAAGACGCTGCTTGGCCACTGCATTCACCTGACGCATCGCGAAGTGGAGGTGCTGGCGGACACGCGCAGCGTCGCCGTGTGGTGCCCGACGAGCAACCTGTTCATCGGCTCGGGCCTGTTCGACCACGACCGCCTGCACGCGGCCGGGGCACGGATCGGGGTGGCGACGGATGTGGGTGGCGGGACGAGCTATTCGATGCTGCGGACGCTCGACGAGGGCTACAAGGTCATGCAACTGCGCGGCCAGCGGCTCAATCCGCTCCGGTCGTTCTACATGATGACGCTTGGCAACGCCCGGGCGATGTCATTGGACGACCGGATCGGCACGATTGCGGCCGGCAAGGACGCCGACCTCGTCGTTCTCGATGGACGCGCCACGCCGCAGATGTCACTGCGAATGGACGCCGTCGAAACGCTGGCCAACGAGCTGTTCCTGCTCCAGACCTGCGGCGACGACCGCGCAGTGGTCGAGACCTATGTGATGGGCAAGGCTATGAAGAGCGGGTTGGGGACGGCGGCAGGTTGAATGGCCCGGGCCGGGTGAGGAGTGATGAGCCAGATGTCAGACTATCTCGATAAAGCGGGCCTCAAGGTCGACGCACAGCTGGCGCAGTTCGTCGAGGCCGAGGCGCTGCCTGGAACAGGTTTGAGCGCCGATGCCTTCTGGAGCGGCCTTGCTGGGCTGGTCGCGCGGATGATGCCGCGCAACCGCGAACTGCTGGGCATCAGGGATCGGCTGCAGAGCCAGATCGACGGCTGGCACCGCGAGCACGGCCCCGTTGCAAACGACCCCGCTGGCTATCAGGCGTTCCTCAGAGATATTGGATACCTGGTGCCTGAACCAACGGACTTCGAGATCGAGACGAGCGGTCTCGACCCCGAGATCGAGACGATCTGCGGTCCGCAACTGGTGGTGCCGGTGAGCAACGCGCGCTACGCCCTCAATGCGGCGAACGCGCGATGGGGCTCGCTGTACGACGCGCTCTACGGCACCGATGCGATTTCGCGCGATGGAGAGCTTGCGCCGGGCAAGGGGTTCAACGCGGCTCGCGGGGCAGCGGTTGTACGGCGCGGCGCGCAGTTCCTAGACGAGGCGTTTCCACTCAGCGGCGCGAGCCACGCCGATGTCACCGCGTATCACCTGGTCAAGGATGGCGGCGCGCGGAGGCTTGAGGTCGACACGGCTCGCGGCAAATTCGGACTTGTCAATGCGGGGCAGTTCGTCGGCTATAGCGGAACCGCGGAGAAGGGCGAGCTGGTGTTGCAGCACCACGGGCTGGCGGCGATTCTGCTGATCGATCCGCAAAGTCCGATCGGCAAGACGCACGCTGCCGGGCTGTCGGTCATCGTGATCGAGAGTGCGATCACCGCCATCCAGGACTGCGAAGATTCGGTCGCGGCCGTGGATGCCGCCGACAAGGTCGGGGTCTATCGCAACTGGCTCGGGCTGATGGCCGGGACACTGGCGGACAGCTTCGAGAAGGGCGGCAAGACCGTGCACCGCGTGCTCAACCCCGACCGCACATACAAAGGCGCCGATGGCAACGATGTGGTGCTGAAGGGCAGAGCCCTGCTGCTGGTGCGCAATGTGGGGCACCTGATGACGAGCCGCGCAGTGCTCGACGCAACGGGACAGCCGATCGGCGAGGGACTGCTGGACGCAGCGGTGACGGCGCTCTGTTCGATGCACGACAAGGGCAACAATTCGCGGACCGGCGCGATCTATGTGGTGAAGCCCAAGATGCATGGGCCCGACGAGGTGGCGTTCGCGTGCGATATCTTTGCCGATGTCGAGGCGATGCTGGGACTTGGGCGCAATACCATCAAGATCGGCATTATGGATGAGGAGCGGCGCACCTCGGCCAATCTCAAGGCATGCATCCACGCGGCGCGGGCGCGGGTGTTCTTCATCAACACAGGGTTCCTCGACCGCACAGGCGACGAAATCCATACCTCGATGGAAGCAGGGCCGGTGCTGCGCAAGGACGACGTGAAGTCGGAGCGCTGGATTCAGGCCTACGAAGACCGCAACGTGCTGATCGGGCTCGCGGCGGGGTTTTCCGGGAAGGCGCAAATCGGCAAGGGCATGTGGGCGCGACCCGACGACATGGCGGCGATGCTGGCGAGCA
>JBDTVO010000239.1:0-4343 GCA_040007135.1 Devosia sp.
CCCGACTTTCGCCGGGACGACGATCGTGGTTGGGTAGGCCAAATGCTGGGAAAATACTGCTACGTCTATCTACTCGCCTCCGGACGCAACGGTACGCTCTATGCTGGAGTGACGAACGATCTCGTCCGTCGCGTGTGGGAGCACAAGCAGCACGCGGTTCCCGGATTTACCCGACGATATGAGGTGACCAACCTCGTCTGGTTCGAGGTGCACGAATCGATCAGTTCGGCGATCCAGCGGGAAAAACGGATCAAGGAATGGCGGCGGAACTGGAAGATCGAACTCTTTCGCGACAGCAATCCGGACTGGACCGATCTCTATCCATCCATCGCAGGACAGTGACGCGGCGCTATTTGGGCTCGACGCGGTTGTAGTCGTTGATGTTGAGGAAGAAGTAGGCCGGCGGGATCTGGACCCCCTTCTGGATGTCGTAGAGCGAGAAGGTGAGGTCGACGCCGCTGGGGTCGGTCAGCACCCACTGCACGAGGTCCTGGCTGTCCTTGTCGAAAACCAGCGAGACCCGGACCGTGCCGATGGGCGTGTCGTCCTCCAGCATCACCGAGACGTAGCCCGCCGCGTCGGCCATGCCGACGAAGCCGGCATTGAGCAGGTCGATCTTTTCGTCGAGGAACTGGCGCAGCGGCACCTTGTCCTGCGGGTAGGCGTACTGGGTCTTTTCGGCCCGGTCGATGACGTAAAAGCCCTGCCCGATGGAGATGATCTCCTCGTGGCTCGGCGGCGCGTAGCGGAAGCGGATCTTGCCCGGCCGCTGCAGGTAGAAGACGCCTTCGATGCGCGAGCCCTGGGTGTCGACCTGGAGGAACTTGCCGGTCATCGAGGTGATGGCGGAGTTGTGCGCCGAGATCTGGTTGACGAGGTCCGTCTGCTCCGGCGTCAGCGGCAGCGGCCCGGCGGGCGCGGCCATCTGGTCGACGGCGGTCGCGGCGTTGTCCTGCGCAAAGGCAGGCGCCGCGAGCGAAGTGGCGAGCAGGGCAAGAAGGGTGCGTCGATGCATCGGCGGGAATTCCATGTCGTCGTGTCGGCCTTCGGCTAGCCCACAATTGCGGCAACAAGCGGAGAATGTCGATGATTGGCGATCGCGCGGGTTAACCGATCCTCCTCACCGGCGCAGCCGCCGCCGCTTGCCGCAGCGGCGCGCGGTGGCGGTGTCTCAGTACGCTGCGCCGTCGCCGACGAGGATTTCGCGCTTGCCGGAATGGTTGGCGGCAGAGATGACGCCGTCCTTTTCCATCCGCTCGATCAGGCTGGCGGCGCGGTTGTAGCCGATAGCGAGGCGGCGCTGCACATAGGAGGTCGAGGCCTTCTTGTCCTGCAGCACGATGTTGACGGCCTTGTCGTAGAGCTCGTCGCCGGAGCCGCTGAAGTCGCTGTCGCCGGTCGCCGTCTCGGGATCGAACTCGTCGTCCTCGGCGGTGATCGAGTCGAGATAGTCGGGGGTGCCCTGCGACTTGAGGTGGGCGACGACGCTCTCGACTTCGGTGTCGGAAACGAACGGCCCGTGCAGGCGACGGATGCGGCCGCCACCCGCCATATAGAGCATGTCGCCATTGCCGAGCAGCTGCTCGGCGCCCTGCTCGCCGAGGATCGTGCGGCTATCGATCTTGCTGGTCACCTGGAACGAAATTCTGGTGGGGAAGTTGGCCTTGATGGTGCCGGTGATGACGTCGACCGAGGGGCGCTGCGTCGCCATGATGATGTGGATGCCGGCGGCACGGGCCATCTGCGCCAGGCGCTGGATGGCGCCCTCGATGTCCTTGCCGGCAACCATCATCAGGTCGGCCATCTCGTCGACGATGACGACGATGAAGGGCAGCGGTTCAAGCTCAAACTGCTCGCTCTCGTAGATCGCCTCGCCGGTCTCGCGGTCAAAGCCGGTCTGCACGGTGCGGGTGATGGCGTCGCCCTTGGCGGCGGCTTCGCCGACGCGGGCGTTGAAACCGTCGATGTTGCGCACGCCGATCTTGCTCATCTTGCGATAGCGGTCTTCCATCTCGCGCACCGCCCATTTGAGGGCGATGACGGCCTTGCTGGGATCGGTGACGACGGGTGTCAGCAGATGCGGGATGCCGTCATAGATCGACAGCTCCAGCATTTTGGGGTCGATCATGATCATCCGGCACTGCTCGGGCGTCATCTGATAGAGCAGCGACAGAATGAAGGTGTTGATGCCGACCGATTTGCCCGAGCCGGTGGTGCCGGCGATGAGCAGATGCGGCATGCGGGCGAGATCGGCGATCACCGGCTCGCCGCCGATGGTCTTGCCGAGGCAGAGGTTGAGCTTGCCCTTGGTCTTTTCGAAATCGGCCGAGGCCAGCATTTCGCGGAGGTACACCGTCTCGCGCGTCTCGTTCGGCAATTCGATGCCGATGGCGTTGCGGCCGGGGACGACGGCGACGCGGGCCGAGATGGCGCTCATCGAACGGGCGATGTCATCGGCGAGCGAAATGACGCGGCTCGACTTGATGCCGGGGGCGGGCTCCAGCTCATAGAGGGTGACCACGGGGCCGGGGCGGACATTGATGATGTCGCCCTTGACGCCGAAATCGTCGAGCACGCCTTCGAGCCGGCGGGCCATGGCCTCGAGCCGCTCGGGACGGTGCTCGTCGAGCATGCCCTTGTGGCGGGCCTCGGCCAAAAGGCTGAGCTCGGGCAGCTCGAAACCGTCGGCGTCCTCGAGCAGCGAGCCCTGCGCTTCGCGGGAGGCACGGACGCCGGCCGCCGGACGCTTGGCGGGCGCGGCGACGCGGCTGCGCGGGGCGGGCTCATCGATGCTGTCGTCCTCGGCCAGCGGTTCGTCGACGTATTCCGCTTCGACGGCGCCCACATAGCGGCGATCGATGCTGATCGAGGGCTCGCGGCGTTCGCCGGCGCCGATGGCGGGGCGCCGCTCAATACCGGGCTCGACGCCGTCATCCCGCCAGCTCGCCGCCTCGGCCTCGCGCCGGGCAGTGGCGTTGTCGCGGGCGGTGGCGATGGCGCGGCGGAAGGCGGCGCCGGCGCTGAAGCCGAGGTGCACGATGGCACCAACGGCGACATCGAGGAGGCCGGCACGGTCGCTGTCATCCTCGTCGGCGGCGGCGGCCTTGCGGCGGCCGCGTCCGGCGGGAGCGGCCGCGGCGTGCAGCAGGCGAACCGCCCCGGGCCCGAGGCAGATCCAGTAGAGCGCCAGCATCGGCGCCAGAAGAATCACCGCGAACAGCCAGGCGGTGACCGGCTGGGGGTGGGCGCCGGTGATGGCGCCGGCAAGCCCGGTGAAGGCCGAGCCGAGAAAGCCGCCGAGCCCCATCGGCAGCGGCCAGCTGGCGGGCACGGGAAGAAAGGCCAGCACGCCGGCAGTGAGCGGGATCGCCGCCAGCCAGGCGATGATGCGGATGGCGAGGCGCTGCGGCACGCGGCGGCGGACGAAGCTCCAGGCCCACAGCGCCGGCGGCACGGCGAACGAGAAGACGGCAAGGCCGAAGATCTCGAAGCCGAGGTCGGCGGCGATGGCGCCGGGCGCGCCGAGCCAGTTCTGTACGGTCTTGCCGGTGGCGTAGGAGAGCGACGGATCGTCCACCGACCAGGTGGCGAGGGCCAGCAGCAGCGCCCCGATCAGAGCGAGGAGGATGAAGCCGATCAGCCGCACCGGGATGGTGATGGCGATGGCGGGCGCAGGCGAGGAATCTTCGATGAGGGATCGGGCCTGCGGCATCGGGGAACTCGGGACTGAGAGATGTCCGGCGATCCTAGGCGTTGTGTGGTTAATCCGAGGCTAACCATGGGTCGTGCGCGAGCCCGAAAAGACGCGGCCCGCCACAAGGGCGGGCCGGGGGTCGCGGCATTCGATCGGGTGTGCAGCCCATGCGGTTTGCGAGTGGGAAGCCTCTGTGGCGGGCCAAGAGGAACATGGACTGCACGCCGGATCGAATGAGAGGTCCGGAGGAGAGGGACAGCCCCCGGGGGGACTGTCCTCAGTTTTGCCGGCGCGGGGAACTCGAGGGGAGGAGGAGGCTCCCCGCGCCGGAACGGTTTGCCCGAAGGCTATTCGGTGACGCTCTCGCCGTGCTGGGAGATGTCGAGGCCTTCCTCTTCATCGAGCTCGGAGGGCCTCAGGCCCACCAGTACCTTGGCGATCATCAGGATCACGAAGGAGGCGACGGCGGTCCACACGATGGTCACGGCAATGCCGTAGAACTGGGTGACGATCGAGTGGTTGGCGCCGGCAGCGTTGATGGCCGGGTCGGCGAAGACGCCGGTCAGCAGGGCACCGATGATGCCGCCGATGCCGTGCACGCCGAAGGCGTCGAGCGAGTCATCGTAACCGAACACCTTCTTGAGGTGGA
>JBDTVO010000240.1:0-4337 GCA_040007135.1 Devosia sp.
GGCGCTGCCGATGATGCCGCAACGCCGGCGGTAGCCTCGCGCTTCACGCCGGCCGACATGTCGTTCACCGCGCTCTTTGCGACCGATACGCCTTCGCCGACCACGCAGCCTTTGCTCGCGATCGCCGAGGCAACCGCGTCCCCGATTGCCGCCGCCGTTGGCGTTGAAGCGCCGGCACTCGCCGCCGGTGTCGCGGCCTACGCGCCACCCGTGCAGCCAGCCGCCCCGACCATCGCGGCAGAGGCATTGTTCGAGCCGCTGCCCGCTCCGGCGCCGCTTGTTGCGCCAGCCGACGAAGCCGCGGCGCCGCTCGACATAGGCCTCGCCGCGGCAGCAGCCGTGACCGACACCGCCGCCGTCACGCCGCCGCCACCAGCGCCGGTCGACGACACGCCGAGGCCGCGCATTCTGATGTCGCCGCGCCCGGCCGGCGCCACCAGCCTGTTCCTGACCCAGCTCTACGGGCAGGGCGGCTCTTAACGAGCGGCAAACGAACAGGGTGAACCGTTCCTTAATCCCTGCCCGCTAGGGTCTGCGGACTCTGCGGAGACTGGGATGGTCGCGTATCAGGACTTCGTTGCCCTCAGCCAATCGAGCGACAGCGAAGAACGTGGGCAGGCGGCGCATCTGGCGGCTCTCGCCTATCTCGCGCACACCGGCCCGACCGAGGAGCACGCCGCTCTATATGCGGCCCTCATCGGCTTTCTCGATGACCCCTCGGTTCGCGTCCGCGCCGCGCTCGCCTATGGCCTGCTGCACGCCCGCGAGGCGCCGCGCCCGATCCTCCTTGCCCTGTTGCAGGATAGCGAGATCATCGCCCGCGCCATCGCCCAGTATTCGCCGGCCCTTATCGATGCCGACCTCATCGGCCTCGTCCGCAAGACCGACCTGGTGATGCTCACCGCCATCGCCCTGCGCGAGCAGATCAGCGCCCGCGTCGCCCGCGAACTGATCGGCCGCAACGAGCGTTGCGTGACCCTGAAACTGCTACCGCGCGGTGACGTGCCGGTGCCTCCGTCGCTGCTCGAGGCGCTGGCCGCCGGCGAGGGCCTCGCCGACGCCGAAATCCGCGGTGCCCTGCTCGGCCGCGATGATCTGCCCGCCGCCGCCCGCCTGCGCCTCGTCGAAGCCGCAGTGGCGGCGATGCGCGGCGCCCGCATCGTCTCCGGCGCCGTCGCCGCCCCGCGGCTCGACCGCCTGCTGCGCGACGCGATGGACACTGCCCTGACCGCCATCGGCGAGGGCGAAGCCGAGGCCGACGCAACGCCGTTTGCCGCTGACCTCGTGGCCCGCGAAAAGCTCTCGTCCCGGGTGATGCTGCACGCAGTGGTCAACGGCCACGTGCTGTTCTTCGCCGATTGCCTCGCGACCCTCGGCGACACCTCCCGCGACAAGGTCTTCACCCTGCTCGAAACCGGCAGCCGGCCGGCGCTCAACGCGCTGCTGGCCCGCTGTGGGCTGAGCGAAGGCGTGCGCAATCTCGTCGCCCGGCTGGTGTTCCATGCCCGCGACGCCGATCTAGCCGACGACGTCACCGCCCGGCACTTCGTCGTCACCGCGCTGACCGAGGAACTGATCGTCGAGCACGACGGCATCATCCCACCCGAGCTCGAGGATGCCTTCGCCTATCTGAGCGAGCAGAACGTCGTTCTGGCCCGGCGCGCGGCACGCGGCGTCATGTCAGCCTTTGCCAGCGATAGGGCAGGGGAGCGAGCTATGCCGGGCATCGCCGCCGACGAACGCCTGGCGCTGCCGGCGGCCTAGTAGCGGAACTGCTCCAGCAGCACCCGCTCCTCGAGCCCGGTGCCGGGGTCGAACAGCAGCGTCACCTGGTGCTGCGGATTTTCCCGCACCACCACCGTTGCGACATTGTCGAACTCGACATTGTCGGCCACGGCGCTGACCGGCCGCTTCTCGGTCTCGAGCGTGCGGAATTGCACCACGGCGTGGTTGCCGAGGATGGCGCCCCGCCACCGGCGCGGCCGGAAAGGCGAGATCGGCGTCAGCGCCAGCAGCGGCGCGTCGATCGGCAGGATCGGCCCGTGCGCCGACAGATTGTAGGCCGTCGATCCGGCCGGCGTCGACAGCAGGATGCCGTCGCAGATCAGTTCGTCCATCAGCACCCGCCCATCGACCGCGATCTCGACCTTCACTGCCTGGTAGGTGGTGCGGAACAGCGAGACCTCGTTGAGCGCCAGCGCCTCGTAGGTCTTGCCGGCGGTATCGGTGACGTCCATCTGCAGCGGGCTGATCCGGGTCGGCTTTGCCGCCGCCAGCCTAGGGTACAGGTCGTCCTCGCCGAAATCGTTCATCAGGAAGCCGACCGAGCCGCAATTCATGCCGAACACCGGCACCTGCCGGTCCATCACCTGGTGCAGGGTCTGCAGCATCAGCCCGTCACCGCCGAGCGCCACCACCATCTCCGCCCCCTGCGGACCGACATCGCCATAGCGGGCTCGCAGCCGGGCCATTGCCGCATCGGCCTCGGCGGTTCCGCTCGACACAAAGGTCAGCTTTTCGGGCGAAAAGTCCGGCACGTCCTGGCTCGCAAAGGCAACGGTGGCGCCTGACTAGCATGCTGCTCCAGCCCGTGCCAGCAACCGCTGCGTTAACGGAACATCGCCGCAACCAGCGCATTTGCGCTGTCCGCGCTGGCGCTCCGATAACCCGTCCGGCGCACAGTGCCCGCAAAGGGCGAGGAGTGAAGTCCATGCGCGCCGACAGACTCTCCGACGAGAATGGCCGGCTTTCGGCGCTCAGGCGCTACGACATCCTCGACACCGCCGACGAGGAGCCCTTTCGCCGCATCGTCGAGCTGGTGCAGACCGTGCTTGGCGTGCCGATGGCGGCGGTGGCGCTGATCGATGCCGAGCGGCAATGGCTCAAGGCCCGGGTCGGGCCGCTCGACCGGCAGATGCCGCGCGAGGAATCGTTCTGCGGCGAGACCATCCGCCACCGCGGGCCGATGGCGGTCAACGACGCCACCGCCGATGGCCGCTTTGCCGGCAGCCTGATGGTCACCGGGCCGGCGCATGTGCGCAGCTACCTGGGCGTGCCGCTGACCACGCCCGACGGCTACCACATCGGCGCCCTCTGCGCGCTCGATCGCGAGCCCCGCCCGTTTGACGCGCGCGATGCCAGCATCCTCGAAAAACTCGCGCAGATCGTCGTCGAGCAACTCGAGCTCCGCCAGATCGCCCGGCAGGATTCGATGACCGGCGCGCTCACCCGCCGCGGCTTCCTCGCCGAAGCCGAGCGCGAGTTCCATCGCGCCTCCCGCTACGATCGTCCCTCGGCGCTGGCCGTCATCGACGTCGACAATTTCAAGGCCATCAACGATCGCCACGGCCATCCGGTGGGCGACGCGGTGCTCATCGCCATTGCCAACGCCACCATGGCGACGATGCGCAAGTCCGACGTCTTCGGCCGCCTGGGCGGCGAAGAGTTCGGCCTGCTGCTTCCCGAGACCGATCCGCAGGAAGCCGGCGATGCCGTGGAACGCATCCGCCGCGCCATCGAACATACCCTGATCGAGACGCCGACGGCCGAGGTACGGGTCACCATCAGTTGTGGCGTCGCGCCAATCCCGGCGGCCTCGCAGGACGTCGCCACCTGGTTCGCCGAAGCCGATATCGCGCTCTACGAAGCCAAGCGCGCCGGCCGCAACCGCGTTATGGTCGGCAAGGCCCGTCGCCCCGCGCCGCCGGCCGTGCTGGCCACAGCCGGAGACCACCCCACCCACTGACGCTTGCCCCCGCGCCAACCCGGGTGCTAGCAGCACCTTCGGGCCGGTATAGCTCAGTTGGTAGAGCACCTGATTTGTAATCAGGGGGTCACGGGTTCAAATCCTGTTGCCGGCACCAGCATTTACCGCTTCATGCCTTCGCGCCGTCCGGGCGCCATTCAATCACAGACGCGAGGAACTTGCCTGCGGCCGACAACGGTATCTCGGGCAACTCCACAAGCGTGACGCTGGCGTCTTCGAAGATAGTCTCGCGGAATTTCTCTGCGAACTTGGCCTCGTCCCGGGGGACTCCCCAATTGCGCGGCGTGTAGCGCACCTCGAAATTGGTCGGACCGACCTGCGCGATCTGAATTTGGCCAGCGCCGATCAACTCGCGGCATTCCTGACTCAGTCCCCGGTCCAGCTTGCGGCCATCGGGATGCGTGAAGAAGTTGGCCTCTCGTCCAGATATCGACTCGATGACCGGCAAGCCTCGTCCACACGAGCAGGGGCTTCCCGCCACAACGATGTCGCCCTGGTCGTAGCGGATCAGCGGGAACGCCGTGGACGCAAAAGGCGTGATAACGGCTCTGCCCGCTTCACCGGGCGCGAC
>JBDTVO010000241.1:0-4327 GCA_040007135.1 Devosia sp.
GCCAAGGCCGGCACGTTCCTTGGCGAAGCCTTCATGTATCGCCTGCACCCGATGGCGCAGAAGCTGCACGAGCTGATCGCCTCGGGCGCCATCGGCGAGGTCCGCATGATCCAGTCGAGCTTCGGCTTCCAGATGCCCGAGTTCGACCCGAACCACCGCATCTTCGCCAACGACCTCGCCGGCGGCGGCATCCTCGACGTTGGCGGCTATCCGGTGTCGATGGCGCGCTTCATCGCCGGCGCCGCCGCGGGAAAGCCGTTCCTCGATCCGGTCACCGTGTCCGGCGCGGCCCATCTTGGCGCCGAGGGCACCGACGAGTGGGCGGCGGCAGTGCTCGAATTCGAGAACGGCATCCTGGCGCAGGTCGCCTGCGCCGTGTTCGTCCAGCTCGACAATGTGCTGCGTATCCATGGCTCGACCGGGCGCATCGAGATCGCCGAGTTCTGGTTCGCCGGCGGGCAGCGCCCTGGCGGCCCGGGCCACATCGAGATCATTCACCGCGACGGCCGGCATGAGACCGTGGCGACAGGCGTGCCGACGCACCTTTATGCCTTCGAGGCCGACGCGGTCGCCGACACCGTCGCAGCCGGCAGCCTGCAGTTCGCTCCCCCCGGCATGAGCTGGTCGGACACGCTTGGCAACCTCACGGTCCTCGACCTGTGGCGGCAAGGAGCAGGCCTTGAATACGGCATCGAGACGGCCGCCCGGCGTCCGACGACGCTCAGTGGTCGCCCGCTTCGATGCGGAGGCCAGACCATCCCGCGTCGGGCCATTCCGGGCATCGGCAAGCCAGCGTCGGTGGTGGCCATCGGGTTCGAGAACTTCCCCAGCTTTTCTAGCGCCGCGATCCTGCTCGACGCCTTCTTCGAGGCCGGCGGCAATTTGATCGATTCGGCCTGGGTCTATGGTCACGGCCGCCCCGAGCAGATCCTCGGCGACTGGCTCACCAGCCGCGGCGTGCGCGACGAGATCGTCCTCATCTCCAAGGGCGCCCATTCGCCGCTCTGCTACCCCGACCAGATCGGTAGGCAACTCGCCGAGTCGCTGGAGCGGATGCAGACGGACCATGTCGATTCCTATTTCATGCACCGCGACAATCTCGACGTCCCGGTCGGCGAGTTCGTCGATGCCATGGATGCCGAGGTCAGGGCCGGCCGCATCCGCGGCCCGTTCGGCGGCTCCAACTGGACCCGCGAGCGCATCGACGAGGCGATCGCCTACGCCAAGCGCTCCGGCAAGGCCGCGCCGTCGGCGCTCTCCAACAATTTCGCTCTGGCCGAAATGTTGCAGCCGTTGTGGCAGGGCACCGTCTCGTCAGGGACCGCCGAATGGAAGGCGTGGCTGACCGAGCGGCAGATGCCGAACTTCTCCTGGTCGAGCCAGGCCCGCGGCTTCTTCACCAATCGGGCCGGGCCGGAAAAGACCGGCGATCCTGAGATGGTGAACACCTGGTATTCGGACGCCAACTTCGCCCGCCGCGACCGTGCGACCGCCCTCGGCATGGAGCTGGGCGTTACGGCGGCGCAGGTGGCCCTCGCCTACGTGCTCAACCAGCCCTTCCCCTCGATCCCATTGATCGGACCGCGGCGATTGACCGAACTCGATGAATCGATCGGCGCCGTCAACATCCGCCTGACCCCCGGCCAAATCCGCTGGCTCGAGGCCGGCTGACCGGCGGCCGCGACGTGAGCATCGGCGCTGCCGCATCTCCGCCATCGCGGGCCCACCGCGCGCCGCCACCGCGCTGGCCGCTGGCCATCATCGGCGCCATCGACGAGCTGAGCCGGATCGTCGGCCTCGTCGCCATCTGGCTGGTGCTGCTGTCGGCGCTGGTCAGCGCCTTCAACGCTCTCGTCCGCTACTCCAGCGGCGGCCTGTTGTGGCTCGAAGGCGCCACCCATGCGCGCATCTTCGGAGCGCTTTACAGTCTCTATGCCTACAACTCCAACCTCCTCGGCGACACGACCTGGTACATGTTCGCGGGGATCGTGATGCTCGGCGGCGCCTGGGCCCTGAAGGTCAACGCCCACGTCCGCGTCGACCTGCTCTACGGCTCGATCGGCGAGCGCGCCCGCACCTGGATTGATCTGCTCGGCGGCCTCTTCTTCCTCCTGCCGCTCTGCGCCCTTCTCATCTGGTTCACCTGGAACTGGGCCTGGACTTCGCTGGTGACCGGGGAAGGCTCGGCCAGCGCCGGCGGCCTGCTGCAATGGCCGGCCAAGATGCTGCTGCCGGTGGGCTTCGGACTGCTGGCTTTGCAGGGCATTGCCGAGATCATCAAGTGCATCCTCGCGCTCACGACGTCCTACATCCGCGAGTTCGCTTACGAGAAGCCGCTGCAATGATCGATCTCGTGCGCGCCAATATGGCCCCGCTGATGTTCGGTGGCCTCATCGTCTTCATGCTCATCGGCTACCCCGCGGCGTTTTCGCTGAGCGCCGTCGGCCTGTTCTTCGGCCTCGGCGCCATCCAGATGGGGCTGATCGCGCCCGACTTCCTCGGCAACCTCACCTACCAGCTCTACGGCGTACTCTCGAACGACCTGCTGCTGGCGATCCCGTTCTTCACCCTGATGGGGGCCATCCTCGAGCGCTGCGGCCTCGCCGAGGATCTGCTCGAAGGCTTCGGCCAGATGTTCGGCAGCATCCGCGGTGGGCTGAGCTACGCCGTGATCCTCGTCGGCGCCGTGCTCGGTGCCATCACCGGCACAGTTGCGGCGTCGGTGATCGCCATGGGCCTCATCTCGCTGCCGATCATGCAGCGTTACGGCTACAACATCCGGCACGCCACCGGCGTCATCGCCGCCTCGGGCACCATCACGCAGCTCATCCCGCCCTCACTGGTGCTGATCGTGCTCGCCAACCAGCTCGGCCGCTCGGTGGGCGACATGTATCTGGGGGCAACCGGCGCCTCGCTGCTGCAGGTGTTGCTGTTCGCCGGCTGGGTGCTGATCCTGTCGATCGTTCGCCCGCAGGACGTCCCGGCGTTGCCGCCCGAGGCGCGCACCCTTCACGGCTGGGCGCTGTGGAGCAAGATCCTGCGCGGCATGGTGCCGTCGCTGGCGCTGATCTTCATCGTCCTCGGCACAATCTTTCTCGGACTGGTGACCCCCACCGAGGCCGGCGCCATGGGCGTCGTCGGTGCGCTGCTGCTCGCCGCCATCAACCGCCGGCTGAGCTGGGGCCTCCTCTGGCAGGGCATGGTCTCGACCATGAAGCTCACCGCCATGGTGGTCTTCATCCTCCTCGGCAGCCGCGTCTTCTCGCTGGTCTTTCAGGGTGTCGGCGGCAGCCACTGGATCGAGTCGATGCTGACCTCGCTCCCCGGCGGCCAGGTCGGCTTCCTGGTGTTCGTCAACCTTTTCATCTTCGTTATGGCGTTCTTTCTCGATTTCTTCGAGATCGCCTTCATCATCATTCCGCTGCTGGTCCCGGCGGCGCAGGCGCTCAACATCGACCTCGTCTGGTTCGGGGTGATGATCTGCGCCAACATGCAGACGAGCTTCATGCATCCGCCTTTCGGCTTTGCCCTGTTCTACCTGCGCGGCATCGTGCCGCGCGAACAGGTCAAGACCTCCGACATCTACTGGGGCGCCATCCCCTGGGTGGTGCTGCAACTGATCCTCGTCGCCGTGCTCATCGCCTGGCCGGGACTGGTGACGGCATTCATCGCGCCGGCGAACAACGGCAATCTCGACGACGTGCACATCGTCCTGCCGGCCGACCAGAACACCGATCTATCCGGTCCGCCGCCGCTGGACCTAAGCACGCCGCCGACCTTCAACTGAAGCGCCTACAGCGCTCCCGCCCGCTGCTGCTGCACGATGAAGCTGTTGTAGGGCAGCTCCGCCACCTGCATCCACACATAGTAGTCCTTGCGGAAGGCCTGGATCGATTTCAGCATCTTGTCGAAGTTGGCATTGCTGGCGCTGATCTCGCCGAGCACCGCATTGGTGGCATCGAACCCGGCCTTGAGAATCTCCGGGCTGAAGGCGCGCAGCTTGGCGCCTGCCGCCACCACCGACTTGATCGCCGTGGTGTTGACCATGTCGTAGTGCGCCTGCATGTCGAGATTGACCGCCTGCGACGCCGATTTGAGGATCGACTGGTAGGCCGGCGGCAGCGCCTCGAACTTGGCCTTGTTGAACATGGCGTGGAGCGCCGCGGCGCCCTCCCACCAGCCCGGATAGTAGTAATAGGGCGCGACTTTCACGAAGCCGAGCTTTTCGTCGTCGTAGGGGCCGACGAACTCGGCCGCATCGATGGTGCCCTTCTCGAGAGCCTCGTAGATCTGCGCCGCCGGCTGCGCCTGCGGGATGACGCCCAGC
>JBDTVO010000242.1:0-4320 GCA_040007135.1 Devosia sp.
CACAGAACGCTTCGGCACATTGTTGCTCAAATGCCGACGACGCCAATCATGCGGGATTAGGGTTATCGGGACGTAAACCCGGCGCAAATGCTTGGGCGGAGGGGCTGGGATGGTTAATTTGGGGCCACGCGGGGGCGCAGTCTGGATTCCTCTCCCGCCCTGCGGGGGAGGGGGACCACGCGAAGCGTGGTGGAGGGGGCGAGACTGGACTCGATCTCGGCGTTTGGACTGTGCAAGCGGCCGCCCCCTCCACCACCCTACGGCTGGTCCCCCTCCCCCGTGGCTTCGCCACAGGAGAGGTTCGCCGACTGAGGGTCAGTTGCGCGCGGCTTGCGCCAGCGCGAGGCGGGCGATGGGGACGCGGTAGGGGGAGCAGCTGACGTAGTCGATGCCGAGGCGGGCGAGGAAGGCGAGTGAGGCGGTGTCGCCCGCGTGCTCGCCGCAGATGCCGATGGTGAGGCCGGGGTTGGCGGTGCGGCCGCGCTGGATGGCGAGGGCGATGAGCTCGCCGACGCCCTTCTGGTCGAGGGTGACGAAGGGATCGAGTTCGTAGAGGCCCATGCGCTGGTAGCCGGCGAGGAAGGCCGCGGCGTCGTCGCGGCTGATGCCGTAGGTGGTCTGCGTGAGGTCGTTGGTGCCGAACGAGAAGAAATCGACGTGGCGGGCGATGTCGGCGGCGCGGAGCGCGGCGCGCGGCAACTCGATCATCGTTCCAAAGCGGAAGCGCGAGCGGGCCGCAGGTGGAAGATTTGCGGCGTCGACCAGCTGCATGACGCGGTCGCGGACCCAGACGACTTCGTGCGCGGTCGAGACGAAGGGCACCATAATCTCGAGGCCCACCGGCTCGCCGCCGTCGGCCATGGCGGTACGGACGCCGGTCAGCATCGCCTGCACCTGCATCTCGAGGATCTCGGGATAGGTGACGGCGAGGCGCACGCCGCGGTGGCCGAGCATCGGGTTGATCTCGGAGATGCGGTCGAGCCGGAGTTTCAGCGCGCGCAGCTCGAGGCCGAGCGACTTCGCCGTTTCCTCGATGTCGTCGTCGGAGCGCGGCAGGAACTCGTGCAGCGGCGGGTCGAACAGGCGGACGGTGACGGGACGTCCGGCCATGGTGCGGAAGATCGCGGCGTAGTCGCCGGCCTGGAAATCGACGAGGCCGGTGAGCGCGGCCTTGCGGTCGGCTTCGTCCTCGCTGAGGATCAGGCGGCGGAGCGCCACCATGCGGTCGCGCGAAAAGAACATGTGCTCGGACCGCGCGAGGCCGATGCCCTGGGCACCGAAGCTGAGGGCGGTGGTGGCGGCCTCGACTGTTTCGGCATTGGCGCGCACTTCGATCTTGCGCGTCGCGTCGGACCAGCCCAGCAATTCACCGAGGGCGCCGCCGATACGCGGACGGCTGAGCGGCAGGACACCGGCGTAGACCGCGCCGTCGCTGCCATCGATGCTGATGCGATCACCGGCGTGGAAGGTGGCATCGCCGATGCGGCATGACATGTCGGCCGCATCGACGAAAAGCGTCCGCACGCCCGCAACGCAGGGCTTGCCGGTGATGCGGGCGATGACGCCGGCGTGGCTGGTCATGCCGCCGCGGGCGGTGAGGATGCCGGTGGCGGCCTTCATGCCGTCGATGTCGGCCGGGCCGGTTTCGTTGACCACGAGAATGCAGTGACGGCCCCTCGCCTTCCATCGCGCAGCATCCTCGGCGGTAAAGACGATGGCGCCGTGGGCGGCGCCAGGTGAAACACCGAGGCCCGTGGCGATGGGCATCGCGGCATGGCCGGGGCGGAGGCTGGGGTGCAGCAGCGCCTGCAACCGATCGGGAGCGACGGAGCGCACCGCCTGCTCCTCGCTCCAGGTGCCGCGCTCGACGCGGTCGGTGGCCGCCTCGAGCTCGGCTTCGGGGCTCGCCTGGAACGGGCGCGCGGAGAGGAACACCAGAGTGCCGCCCTCGATAGCGGAGGTTATGGACATGTGCCGGCCGGCAGCTCGATCGATGACCTCGCAGAGCTGGGTGGCGACCGGCGACAGGGGAATGTCGCCACCGGTGAGCGGCGCCGGACCCATGCCGCCGTTGAGGGCATAGCGCGACAGGAACTGCACGATGTCGCCGCTGGCGGTGGCCTGCACCAGCACCGCAGCGGCGGTATCGTCGGTCGAGGCGAAGGCTTCGGCGATGGCGCGGCCGAGCGGGCGACCCGGCGCCACCGCCTCAGCTTCGGTGGCGGGAGCAGGCAGGCCAATGCGGGCCGGCATGCGGCCGGGGGCGGCGACGTCGGAGGTGATACGCACGGTCAGCGACGGCGGCTCGCCACCGGGCGGCACGAGCCGGAACAGCGTTGCCACCCAGTGGGCCCGAAGGCGATTCTCTTGCTGCCGGTGCTCGGCGGCAAGCGCCGCCCAGGCGGCGCGCGTGACAAGGATGGTGGGCGCCACGGGCAGGCCCGCTTCGTAGACGACGCGGATCCAGCGGGCCTTGCCGGCCAGCAGCCGACGTTGCGCCGCCGACAGGCTTGCATTGCCCGTGGCCGGCGCAACGGCAAACATTTCGATGGCGAGGCTCACCGGGTAATTCCTTGGCAGTGCTCAGCTTCTATTGTGCCCGCCCGCTGGATGCGCCGCAACGGGCCTTGACTTGGGCCCGGCCGACCAGCATTTCCCGCAGATGGCAACCGGCAAGCCCAGGCTCGAAATCACGCTGTGCGCGCCGCGCGGCTTTTGCGCAGGTGTGGACCGGGCCATCCAGATCGTCGAGCTGGCGCTCGAGAAATACGGCGCGCCGGTCTATGTCCGGCATGCCATCGTTCACAACAAATACGTGGTCGAGGGGCTGAAGCGGAAGGGCGCGGTGTTCGTCGAGGAGCTCGACGAGATCCCGGAGTCGGAGGCGCCGGTGGTGTTTTCGGCGCATGGGGTGCCCAAGGCGGTGCCGGCCGAGGCGCGCGAGCGCGACATGTACTTCCTCGATGCCACCTGCCCGCTCGTCAGCAAGGTTCACATCGAGGCCAACCGGCATTTCGAGGAAGGGCGCGAGATCGTGCTGATCGGCCATGCCGGGCATGTCGAAGTGATCGGCACGATGGGGCAGTTGCCGCATGGGGCGATCACGCTGGTGCAGACGGTGGAGGATGCCGAAGCGTTTGTGCCGCGGCACCCGGAGAGGCTCGCCTACGTGACGCAGACGACACTGAGCGTCGACGACACCTCGGCCATCGTCGAGGTGCTGCGGCGGCGGTTCCCGGCGATTGCGCTGCCGCACAAGGAAGACATCTGCTACGCGACGACCAACCGCCAGGAGGCGGTGAAGAAGGTGGCGCCGAACGTCGACGCCATGGTGGTGGTGGGGGCACCGGAATCGTCCAATTCGGTGCGGCTGGTGGAGGTGGCGCGCCGCGCCGGCTGCGCACGCGCTGTGCTGGTCGAGCGGGCCGAGACCATCGATTGGTCGGTATTCGAGGGGATTTCGCGACTGGGGATCACCGCCGGAGCTTCGGCGCCCGAGGCGCTGGTGGACGAGGTGATCGAGGCGTTCGCGCAGCGCTTCGATATCGAGGTCAGCGCCCATGGCGCCGGTCGCGAGACCATCGTCTTCAACCTGCCGCGCGAACTTCGGCCGATCGCCGCAACGCCCACGGCATGAGCGATCTCGAGCTGATCGAGACGCCACGGCTGGTGCTGGGCGGCTGGCGGCGCGAACAGCTCGACGATCTGGTGCGGCTGCATGGCAATGCCGATACAGCACGCTACCTCAGCGCCAGCGGTGCCGCTTGGACCTCCGCCGAATGCACAGAGGCGCTCGATCACTGGATCGGGTTGTTCGAGACGGTGCGGATGGGGAAGCTGCGGGTGACACGCAAAGCCGATGGCGCGCTGGTCGGCCGCGCCGGATACGGCATCCACCCGCCGACGGGCGAGCCCGAGATCGGCTATGCGCTCTATCCCCAGTTTCGCGGTGAAGGCTATGCGACGGAGGCGGCGTCGGCGCTGCGCGACTGGATCTTCCGCGACACAGACTGGGACCATTTCATCGGCTTTGCCGATGTGCGAAACGCAGCGTCGCTGAAGATCCTGCGGGGCATCGGGATGAAGGACACCCATGTCGGGGACTACGAGGGCATGACCTGTCAGTTCCTGGTGCGGGAGAAATCGGCGTGAACGAGCGCGTGGTGATCCACACGGACGGCGCGTGCTCGGGCAACCCCGGCCCAGGCGGGTGGGGCGCGGTGCTGCAGTACAACGGCACCATCAAGGAGCTGAAGGGCGGCGAAGCCCTCACCACCAACAACCAGATGGAGCTGACAGCGGCGATCGAGGCGCTCAATG
>JBDTVO010000243.1:0-4301 GCA_040007135.1 Devosia sp.
AGAGCACGTTCTGGAACTTCAGCCGCTCCCACACATGGAAGATGATGCCGACCGAATAGGCGATGCCGCCGGCCAGGACAAGCCAGAGTGTTCCGGGCGGCAGCACGGTCGCCAGCGTGTGAAACACGAGAATGCCGCTCCAGCCGATGGCAAGGTAAAGCAGCATGGCGACCCGGCCGAATTTTTCGGGGACGATCAGTTTCAGCGCGACCCCCATCAGCGCCGCGCCCCAGACCAGGATCGTCAGCAGGTCACTCCCGGCGGCGCCGCCCATGATGGCGAGGAACGGTGTGTAGGTGGCAGCGATGAACAGGAAGATCGCCGCCTGGTCGATGCGGGCCAGCAGGCGCTTGATGGCGCAGATCGGGGTGAGGTTGTAGGCGAGCGAGGCACTGAGCACGACGATCAGCGAGCTGAGGTAGACGATGATCGCTGGCAGCTCCGGTCGCGCCGTGCCAATCGCGGCAAAGACGATCAGCAGGGTGCCGAGGCTGATCGCGATGGTCAGCCCGATGCCGTGCACGATGCCGTCGGCAACCACCTCGACCGTGCTGTACGATCGGCTGGCATGCCACCAAGTCCGGCTTGCGGCTTTCGGGGCCGGGTTCATCGTCGGCGCTCTCCTCGAAACGAGTGTGCGCCCCCAGCGGTTTTCATAACGATTAATGCCGGCGGGCACCACGCGACATCGTTGACAATCGCTTGACGTGGCACCGCCACCGGACGGCGCGGCGGCTAAGGCCCGGCTGCGCTCGCAACCGGGCCCATTGTTAGGTGACTCAGACCGCGGCCATGCCGGCGCGGACCTCGGCGCGCTTGGGCAGGACCCAGCCGGGGCGGACGAAGTGGCAGGTGTAGCCGTTGGGGAACTTCTGCAGATAGTCCTGGTGCTCGGGCTCGGCCTGCCAGAAGGGGCCGACGGGGGTCACCGTGGTCACCGCCTTGCCCGGCCACAGGCCCGAGGCGTTGACGTCGGCGATGGTCTCCTCGGCGACCTGCTTCTGCTCGTCGGACGTATAGAAGATCGCCGAGCGGTAGGCGGTGCCGCGGTCGTTTCCCTGCCGGTTCATGGTCGAGGGATCGTGGATCTGGAAGAAGAACTCCAGGATCTTGCGGTAGCTGATGTGGTCGGGGTCGAAGATGATCTCGACGGCCTCGGCATGGGTGCCGTGATGGCGGTAGGTGGCGTTGGGGACATCGCCGCCGGAATAGCCGGTGCGGGTCGAAATCACGCCGGGATAGGTCCGCAGCAGCTCCTGGACGCCCCAGAAGCATCCGCCGGCCAGTACCGCACGCTCGGTCTTTGCAGCCATTGGTCTCTCCCTCTGATCTGATTTGATTTGCCCGCCTGAAATGGGCAGTCGACCGCTCTCTTACAAATCACGTGTTCGTTGGCGACCCCGCCAGGAATCGAACCTGGAACCAGCAGCTTAGAAGGCTGCTGCTCTATCCGTTGAGCTACGGGGCCACTGCCGCCGGTGTATCGCAGCCGTGCACTCCTGTCAGCGCCGGGGGTGTTTGTTTCCGCCGCGGTTTCGTGGAATGCATCGGGCCCGCAGCACCCGGACCGCAGCCATGGACGTTTCTTTCCAGCTCTACAGCGCCCGCAACGAGAAATCGCTCGACGAGACGCTCAAATCCCTCAAGAGCCTCGGCTATTCCCAGGTGGAAGGCTGGGGCGGTCAGTTCGCCGATCCGCCGGCGCTGGCCGCCAGCCTCAAGGCGGCGGGGCTGGCGATGCCCACCGCCCATATCGGCTACGCGGCGCTCGAGGACACCGATGCTGCGATCCGCATCGCGCGGACGGTCGGCATCGGCACCATCTACTGTCCGGCGCCGCCCAACGCCGACTATCGCGAAGGCCGGGCGAGCTGGCGTGAACTCGGCGAGGGCCTGGCGCGGATCGGTACCGCACTCAATGCCGCCGGCATTGGCTTCGGCTACCACAACCACGCCTGGGAATTCGCGCCGCAGGCGGGCGGGCCACTGCCGATCGATGTGCTGCTGTCGACCGCCCCGTCGCTGCAATGGGAAATGGACCTTGCCTGGCTGGTCAAGGGCGGAGAGGACCCGCTGCGCTGGATGGACAAATACAGCAGCCGCATCACCGCGTTGCACGTCAAGGACATAGCGCCAGCCGGTGAAGCGCTGGACGAAGACGGCTGGGCCGATGTGGGGCACGGCACGCTCGACTGGAAATCGCTCCTCGAGGCCGCCAAGGCGCGAACGGCGGTGAAGGTCTTCGTCGCCGAGCACGACAGGCCCAACGACGCGCTGCGCTTTGCCCGGCGGTCGATCGAGTCCATGCGGCGGTGGATGTGATGGCGAGGATTTATGGCGTCGGCATCATGGGCGCCGGCAATATCTCCTCGGCCTATCTGAGACTTGCACCGATGTTCAGAGGTCTCGAGGTGCGCGGCGTGGCCGACGTCATGGCAGATGCTGCGGCGCGCCGCGGGGCCGAGTTCGGCGTTGCGGCGATGACCCCCGACGACCTGCTCAAGTCGTCCGAGATCGACGTGGTGGTGAACCTCACGGTGCCGGCCGCGCACTATCAGGTGTCGATGGATGCCCTCTCGGCCGGCAAGCACGTCTATTCCGAAAAGCCGTTCGTGCTGTCGGTCAAGGAAGGCAAGGCGCTCAAGAAGGCCGCCGACAGTCGCGGCCTCCGCGTCGGCTCGGCGCCCGACACGTTCCTCGGCGCTGCGCACCAGCAGGTGCGCGACCTCATCGACAGCGGCCAGGTGGGCAAGATCACGCACGGCACCACCCACGTGATGGGTCGCGGCATGGAGCACTGGCACCCAGACCCGACGTTCTTCTTTCGCCCGGGTGGCGGGCCGATCCTCGACATGGGCCCGTATTACATCACCGACCTGGTGCAGCTCATCGGGCCGGTGCATCGCGTCACCGCGTTCACCGGCAGCGGCCGGCCGCATCGCGTGGTGACGACGCCGGCCTCGCCGATGCTGGGCAAGAAGATCAAGGTGGAGACGCCAACGACGATCCATGGCGTGCTGGAGTTCCATTCGGGCGCCATCGTCACCGTCGGCGCGAGCTGGGACACGTTCAGCCACGGCCACCACAACATCGAGCTCTACGGCACGGCCGGCTCGGTGTTCGTGCCGGACCCCAATTTCTTCGGCGGCAGCGTCGTGGTCACCGACCAGACCGGAACGAAGACAACGGTCGAGGCGTGGGATCATCCGTTCGGACGGATCAACCAGGACGCCGGCGGCCCCAATCCGCGCGCCAACTACCGCGCCGCGGGCCTCGCCGACATGGTGCAGGCCATCGACAAGGGCCGCGCCGCGCGCTGCGACATCGATCTCGCGCTGCATGTGGTGGACGTCATGACCTCGCTGCTCAAGGCGGGCGAAAGCGGAAAGGTCATCACGCTCGGCACGACCTGCGAGCGGCCCCGCGCGCTCAAGCCAAAGGACGCCGCCGCGCTGCTGAAATAGCATCGCCGAAAGCCGCAACCCGAGAGCGCGCCTTGACAGTTTGCGGCCGAGCGTGATGCTCAGAGCAGGGTACGTACATCAGCAAGGCCGGCGACGACGTCCGGCCGCTTGGAGGACAACATGAAGACTGTCAAAGGGCCGGCGATCTTTCTCGCCCAGTTCGCGGGCGACAAAGCGCCGTTCGACACGCTCGACCACATGGCCGCCTGGGCCGCGGGGCTGGGCTACAAGGGCATCCAGATTCCGACCTGGCTGACGCATTTCGTCGATGTCGAGAAGGCGGCCACCTCCAAGACCTATGCCGACGAGGTGAGGGGAACGGTCGAAAAGCACGGACTGACGCTCACTGAGCTCTCGTCCCATATCATCGGCCAGCTGGTGGCGGTGCATCCGGCCTACGACACGCTCTCCGACGGCTTTGCGATCCCCGAAAAGCGCGGCAATCCCAAGGCCCGCCAGGAGTGGGCGGTGCAGCACCTCAAATGGTGCGCGGCAGCGTCGAAGAACCTCGGACTCAACGCCCACGGCACCTTCTCAGGGGCGCTGGCGTGGCCGTACCTCTATCCATTCCCACAGCGGCCGGCCGGTCTCGTGGAGGAAGCTTTTGACGAGCTGGCGCGGCGCTGGACGCCGATCCTCAATGAGTTCGACAAGCAGGGCGTCGACGTCTGTTACGAGATCCACCCGAGCGAGGATTTGTTCGACGGCGCGACTTACGAGATGTTCCTCGAGCGCGTGAACAACCACCCGCGGGCCAACCTGCTGTACGACCCGAGCCATTTCGTGCTGCAGCAGCTCGACTACCTGCAGTACATCGATTTCTACCACGAGCGGATC
>JBDTVO010000244.1:0-4297 GCA_040007135.1 Devosia sp.
CGATGAGCTCCTGGATGGCCTCGATCTCCTCGTTGCGGAACTCGATGACCTTGCCCGAGCGCACGTCGATCAGATGATCGTGGTGGGTATCGGGCAGGGTTTCGAAGCGGGCCCGGCCGTCGCGGAAATCGTGCTTGGCGACGAGGCCGGCCTCCTCGAACAGGTTGAGGGTCCGGTACACCGTCGACAGCGAAATCTTGGGGTCCTGCGCGGCGGCGCGGCGGTACAGCTCCTCGACGTCGGGATGGTCCTGCGCCGCCTCGACCACCTGGGCGATGACGCGGCGCTGCTCGGTCATGCGCATGCCCTTTTTGGCGCACTGCTCCTCGAGCGTTTCGGTGGGGGCCTTGTCCATCGTAGAACGCTACTCCAGTTGCCGCGCCATGACCAGGGCGGTGGCCGGCTTGCCGTCGGGGCGTGCGTAATAGCCCTGGCGTTCGCTGAGCCTGGTGAAGCCCAGACTCTCGTAAAGATGGATCGCCGCGGGATTGTCGGTCGCCACCTCGAGCACCATGCGCTTTGCCGGCGTCATCAGCAATTGCTCGAAGCAGGCCTGCATCAGGGCGCGGCCGACGCCCTTGCCGCGGAACTTCGGCTCGACCGCGATGGTCATCAGCTCAGCGTCGTCACCGAGCAGGCGCAGCATGGCAAAGCCGGCGATGCGGCGCCTGGCGTCGCAGGCCACGAGGGTCGGCGTGTCGCGGTCCATGATGTAGGAGGCGACGTCCTCGCGCGGCCAGCCGCGATAGAAGCTCTTGGCGTGAAGCTGCGCCACGGCATCGGCATCGGCGGGCCGGCTCGGCTCGATGTGGAGCCCCTTCGGCGCCATCCAGCTTTGCATCATCATGGCGCCGTCTCCGGCACGCGGGCGACGCGGAACCGTTCCTGCGGTTTGGCATCGGCGTCGCGGATATAGTTGGGCTCGGGCGGAAAGGCCGCCGGGTCGGCGGTGGCGGCAAAGCGCGCCAGCGCCGCGATGTCGATGAAGGGCGAGGTGACGATTTCGGTGCCGGCCGGAATGCGGCCCCGGGCGTCGTCGATGGGCAGCAGCAGCGGCAGGCCGATGGGCGCACCGGGGCCCGCGAAAATTTGCAGGTAGGCTTCGTTGCGGCGGGCATCGAGCAGCACGGCGAGCGGCATGGCTTTGGCGAGCGAGATCGCGGTCAGCGTCGGGATGCCGAGCGCCGGGACACCAAGCGCCAGCGCGAGACCGCGGGCGGCGCTGAGGCCGATGCGCACGCCGGTGAACGAGCCCGGGCCGCTGGTGACCGCAATGCGCGCGAGATCGCCGTAGGCGAGGTTTTTTCGTCCCAGCAGCGCATTTATTGCGGGAAACAGCCGCTCGGCCTGGCCGGTCTGCATGTCCTCGACCAGGGTTTCGAGCTGGCCGTCAGCGGCCAGCAGCGCAAGCTGCAGCCGCGGCGCGGCGGAATCGATGGCAAGGACGGCACCCATGGCGGCAGAGATAGGCTGCGCGCCGCCTCAGGGCAATGCGCCTAGACGTGCTTCCCATCTCCCCGTGAGGGAGGAGGTGGATCGGCGAAGTCGAGACAGATGAGGGGTGGCATCGGACACCACGGATGTGGGGCTAACCCCTCATCCGCCCTTCGGGCACCTTCTCCCCTCAAGGGGAGAAGGGGGAGCCGCGAGTCCGGGCGCTAGACCTGCTCCACGGCTTCGACGCCGGGCACGAAGTGCCGCAGCAGGTTCTCGATGCCGGACTTCAGCGTCGCGGTGGAGCTGGGGCAGCCGGAGCAGGCGCCCTGCATGTGGAGGTACACCGTGCCCTCGCGGAAGCCCTTGAAGGTGATGTCGCCGCCATCCATCGCCACGGCGGGGCGGACGCGGGTCGAAATCAGCTCCTTGATGATCTCGACGGTCTCGCTGTCGGAGGCATCGAAGAACTCCTCGCCGGTCGAGGCGGCGACGCTGCCGTCGTCGATCACCGGCTTGCCGGAGAGGAAATGCTCCATGATCACGCCGAGGATTGCCGGCTTGATGTGGGTCCAATCGGTCGCATCCTTGCTCACCGAGACGAAATCGGACCCCAGGAACACCCCGGTCACGCCCGGAATGGCGAACAGTCCCTCGGCCAGCGGCGAGTTCGTTGCCGCCTCGGCGGTGCGGAAATCGCGGGGCTCGCCGCTCAAAACCTCGCGGCCGGGCAAGAATTTCAGCGTTGCCGGATTGGGCGTGGCTTCGGTCTGGATGAACATGGCTCTGCTTTGCTGCTCTGGATCGAACGATGATGAGACTGATCGTTCGCCCAACCGCGAGTTTGGAACGGTTCTAAAATAGCGTCGCGGGCCAGCAATTGCAAGCCTCAGGCGACGGCGACGATCTCCTCGTCGGTCATCGCCGAGGGAACGATGGTGACCAGGATATGGAGGCGGCGGTTGCCGGCGAAGTGGGTCACCAGCGGGCCGGGGCCCTTGTCGGAGGCGCTGGCGGCGAGCACCAGGATGCCGATCGCCGGGTCGTCGGTGATCACCGCCTCGATCGCCTCGGCCACCGTGCCCTCGCGGATCACGGTCTCGGTCTTGATCGGCCCGATCTGGCCGAGGCGGGCGATGCGGGCATCGAGATTGCGCTCGGCCTCGTCGCGGGCCTCGGCGCGCATGGTGTCGGCGACACCGATGAACTGGCCGAAATCGGAGGTATCGATGGCTGACAGCAGCACCAGCGAGCCGCCGACGCGGTTGACGCGGTGGGCGGCGAACGTCACCGCCCGGTCGCACTCGGGCGACTCGTCGATGACGACGAGGAATTTGCGCGCGTAGGTCGGGTCCGCCATGTCGGTATTGTCCCATTGGGCGGCAGGTTGGGCAAGAGACGCGGCCGTCTATCCGATAAACCCGACGATGCCGCGAACCTCGGCCATCGTCTTTGCCGCAATCTCGCTGGCGCGCGCCGCGCCGTCGGCCATGAAGGCGTCGATGGCGGCGGGGTCGGCCATCAGCCGGCGCATCTCGCCGGCAATGGGGGTGAGCTTTTCGACTGCGAGGTCGGCGAGCGCCGGCTTGAAGACGCCCCAGCCCTGCCCGCCGAAGCGCGCCAGCACCTCGGCCTTGGTGGTGTCGGTGAAGGCGGCGTAGATTCCCACGAGGTTGTCGGCCTCGGGGCGGCCGGCGAGCCCCTTCTCCTCCGACGGCAGCGGCTCGGGGTCGGTGGTCGCCCGCTTGATCTTTTTGGCGATCGTATCGGCGTCGTCCATCAGCAGGATGCGCGACTGGTCCGAGGGATCGGACTTGCTCATCTTCCTGCTGCCGTCGCGCAAGGACATGACGCGGGTCGCCGGCCCCGAGATCACCGGCTCGGTGAGTGGGAAATACTCCGCCGGCAGCTTCTGTGCGGCGATCGACGCGGCAAAATCGTTGTTGAATTTCTGCGCGATGTCGCGGGTCAGCTCGAGATGCTGCTTCTGGTCCTCGCCGACGGGAACATGCGTCGCCTTGTAGAGTAGGATGTCCGCCGCCATCAGCGAGGGATAGGCGAACAGGCCCAGCGATTCCGTCTCGGCATTCTTGCCGGCGGTCTTGTCCTTCCACTGCGTCATGCGGTTCATCCAGCCCATGCGGGCGACGCAGTTGAACACCCAGGCCAGCTCGGCATGCTGGTAGACGCGCGACTGGTTGAAGATGATGTTCTTCTTGGGATCGACGCCGGCTGCGACATAGGCTGCAGCGACCTCGCGGGTCTTCCGCCGCAGCTCGTCCGGGTCCTGCCACACGGTGATGGCGTGCATGTCGACGACGCAATAGATGCACTCATGGGTCTTCTGCATTTCGACGTAGCGCTTGATGGCGCCGAGATAGTTGCCGAGATGCAGATCGCCCGAAGGCTGGGTGCCGGAAAAGACGCGCGGGGTGAAGGGCATGGGCGACGAGCCGTGTTGCTTTTGTTGCGTGGGCCTTAGCGCTCAAGCACCACCAGCGCAAGCGGCTCCACCCTCATCCCACGCGCCGGACCCGGGCTCAGCTCCAGTCCAGCACGATCTTGCCTCTCTCGCCGCCCGCCGCGAGGCGGAAGGCCTCGGCATAGTCGGCGGCCTTCATGCGGCGGGTGATGACCTTGCGGACATCGAGGCCGGACTCCAGCATGGCCAGCATCTTGTGCCAGGTCTCGAACATCTCGCGGCCGTAGATGCCGCGCAGCGTGATCATGCGGAAGACGATCTTGCCGAGGTCGAAATTGAACGACTGCGCCGGCACGCCGAGCAGCGCGACGCGGCCGCCCATCACCAGGTGATCGATCATCTGGTCGAGCGCGGCAGGGGCGCCGCTCATTTCGAGGCCGA
>JBDTVO010000245.1:0-4293 GCA_040007135.1 Devosia sp.
AGCCACAATCGCCAACCCGAAGTCGCATTACGGTCACGGCGGCACGCGCAATTTCGTCGTGCAGCGCCTCACCGGCGCGCTCAACATCGGCTTTACGCTGTTCCTCGTGTGGTTCGTGGTGCGGCTTGCGGGCGCCGACCGAGCGCAGATGCTGGAGGTGGTTCGCAACCCGGCCATCGCCATCGTCCTCTGCCTCCTCATCGTCAATGTCGCGGTCCACATGCGCATCGGCATGCACGAGGTCATCGAAGACTATGTCAACGACGGTCCGCGAAACCGGCTGTTCAATGGGCTCAACACAGCGTTTGCGATTCTCGTGCCTGTGCTGAGCGTCATAAGCCTCGCTAAAATCGTGTTCTGGGGCTGAGCATGGCGGCCTACGACATTATCGACCATGAGTTCGACGTGGTGGTTGTCGGCGCGGGGGGCGCCGGGCTGCGCGCGACGCTGGGCATGGCCGAGCAGGGGTTCAATACCGCCTGCGTGACCAAGGTGTTCCCGACGCGCTCGCACACGGTTGCAGCGCAGGGCGGCATCGCGGCGAGCCTCAAGAACATGGGGCCGGACAGCTGGCAGTGGCACATGTACGACACCGTCAAGGGTTCGGACTGGCTCGGCGACATGGATGCCATGGAGTATCTGGCACGGCAGGCGCCTGCCGCCGTCTATGAGCTCGAGCACTACGGCGTGCCGTTCTCGCGCACCGAGGCCGGCAAGATCTACCAGCGGCCGTTCGGCGGTCACATGACCGAGTTCGGCGAAGGGCCGCCGGTGCAGCGCACCTGCGCCGCCGCCGACCGCACCGGCCACGCCATCCTCCACACGCTGTACGGCCAGTCCCTGCGCCACAACGCGCAGTTCTTCATCGAGTATTTCGCGCTCGACCTGCTGGTCGGCGACGACGGCACGGTACAGGGCATCATCGCCTGGAACCTCGAGGACGGCACGCTCCATCGCTTCCGGTCGAAGCTCACGGTGCTGGCGACGGGCGGCTATGGGCGCGCCTATTTCTCGGCGACTTCGGCGCACACCTGCACCGGCGACGGCAACGGCATGGTGGCGCGCGCCGGGCTGCCGCTCGAGGACATGGAGTTCGTGCAATTCCACCCGACCGGCGTCTATGGCGCCGGTGTGCTGATCACCGAAGGCGCGCGCGGCGAGGGCGGTTACCTCACCAATTCGGAGGGCGAGCGCTTCATGGAGCGTTATGCGCCCAACGCCAAGGACCTCGCCTCGCGCGACGTGGTTTCCCGCTGCATGACGCTCGAAATCCGCGAGGGCCGTGGCGTCGGGCCGAAGAAGGACCACATCTTCCTGCATCTCGACCATCTCGATCCGAAAGTGCTGCACGAGCGCCTGCCGGGGATCACCGAGAGCGCCCGCATCTTTGCCGGCGTCGACCTGACGCGCGATCCGATCCCCGTGCTGCCGACGGTCCACTACAACATGGGTGGCATTCCGACGAACTATCACGGCGAAGCGCTGAACCCGACTGCCACCGATCCCGATGCGATCGTGCCGGGCCTGATGGCGGTGGGCGAGGCAGCGTGCGCCTCGGTGCACGGGGCCAACAGGCTGGGCTCCAATTCTCTCACCGATCTGGTGGTCTTCGGACGGGCTGCCGCTCTGCGTGCAGGCCAGACGATGGACCGCGGCAAGACCGTTCCGCCGGTGAACAAGGCCGGCGAAGACAAGATTCTCGCGCGCTTCGACCGGCTACGACATGCCAGCGGGGGGACGTCGACGGCGGCGCTGCGCGACCGTATGCAGCGCACCATGCAAGAGGATGCGGCGGTGTTCCGAACCGGCGAGACGCTGGCCACCGGCGTTCGCCGCATGCGCGAGGTTTACGCAGCGCAGGCCGACCTGCATGTCACCGACCGGTCGATGATCTGGAACTCCGATCTGGTCGAGACGCTGGAGCTCGAGAACCTGCTCGCCAACGCGCTGACCACCGTGGTTTCGGCCGAAGCGCGGACTGAGAGCCGCGGCGCCCATGCCCGCGAGGACTTTCCCAGCCGCGACGACGTCAACTGGCGGAAGCACACCATCAGCCGCATCGACGACGCCGGCAATGTCGCGCTGAGCTATCGTCCGGTGCACACCGAACCGCTGACCCCCGAGAGCGAGGGCGGCATTTCACTCAAGAAGATCGCGCCCAAGGCGCGCGTCTACTAGAACAGGGATCGACCATGCGTAGTGCTGTCGCCGCCGGGCTGCTGATCGTGTCGGTCCTCGCATCGTCCGCGAGCCTCGCGTCGATGACCGACAAGGTCCGCGCCGCGTTCGTCAACCGCTGCGAGACCAGCATGTACATGAGCGCGGCGCAGTGCGGTTGCATGGCCGATATCGCCGACAAGAGCCTCGACGACCTCGCCATCGCCTATCTGAGCCTCGACCCGCTGGATGTGACGCACTCAGCCGCCTACTCCAAGCAGATGACGAGCAAGGAGTTGGCCTCGATCGACGGGTTCATGAAGACCGCGCCGCACAAATGCGAAGGAGCGATGTGAGCCCTGTCGCCGCTTCGACATCCGGCTATTCCGGCACGCCGCTGGCGCAGAAGCTGGGGCTGAAGGATGGACAGCGCGTGATGTTCATCGATTTGCCGCCCAGCCTCGATTCGCTGCGGTCGTCCCGCGATTTCGGCGAGACTGTCGGTGGCGCCTGGAGCAAGCTCAAAGCCGCCAAGGGTTTTGACCTGATCCACGGTTTCACCGCCTCGCGCGCCACCCTCGAAAAATCCGCAATGCCCTTGCTGAACGCCATCACCCGCGACGGCACCGTCTGGATTTCGTGGCCGAAAAAGGCCAGCAAGGTCTCCACCGACATTACCGAGGACGTGATCCGCGAGGTGCTGCTGCCGACCGGGCTGGTTGACGTCAAGGTCGCGGCAGTCGATGACGTCTGGTCGGGGCTGAAGCTGGTGATCCGCAAGGAGTTGCGATGACAAGACTGTTGATACTGGCCGCCGCGCTGGTCCTGTTCGCCGGCAGCGCCATGGCGAAAACCACGACGATCACCAATCCTCCGACCCAGGCGCAGCTCGACGCGTTCTACGCGGCTTGCATCCACGTGGCGCCGGAGGCGACGGTGCTCTGCAAATGCAAGCAGCAGGCGGCGCCGAAACTGGTCGACACGGCCTTCATGGACATCATCATTGCCTCGATCAAAGGCAAGCCGCTCGAGGCGAAGTACTACGATGCCTACAACAACTACATCGCCAACTCGAACTCGATCTGCAAGCCCGACTACATGTGAGTTTTTGGATGAAGCCGATCAAATTCGAGAAGGATGAGCGGGCCCTGCTCGTGGGCAAGATCCAGCGCTATTTTGCCGACGAGCTCGAGCAGTCGATCGGCACCATCCCCACCGAACGATTGCTCAACTTCTTTACCGCCGAGATTGGGCCGTTCTACTACAATCAGGCACTGTCGGACGCGCAGGCGGCGATGACGCGGGCGGTCGAAGGCTTCAACGATCTGATCTACGATCTGGAACAGCGCCCAGTGCGCACGAAATAACGAAGACGAGATGGCCGAACTCACCCTCCCCAAAGCCAGCCAGCCCACCAAAGGCAAGACCTGGCCAAAGCCCGCCGGTACGCGGCTGCGCGAATATCGCGTCTATCGCTTCGATCCCGACAGCGAGGCCAATCCGCGCATCGACACCTACTTCATCGATCTCGACGATTGCGGGCCGATGGTTCTCGATGGCCTGCTGTGGATCAAGAACAGTATCGACCCGACGCTGACCCTGCGCCGCTCCTGCCGCGAAGGCATCTGCGGCTCGTGCGCGATGAACATCGACGGCGCCAACACCCTCGCCTGCACCAAGGCGATGGACGAGATCTCGGGGGCCATCCGCATCTATCCGTTGCCGCACATGCCGGTGATCAAGGACCTGGTGCCGGACCTTTCGACCTTTTATGCGCAGCACCGCTCGATCGAGCCGTGGCTGAAGACCACGACACCGCCACCCGAAACCGAATGGCTGCAGTCCAAGCCTGAACGCGAAAAACTAGACGGGCTCTACGAGTGCATCCTCTGTGCCTGTTGCTCTACGTCCTGCCCCTCCTACTGGTGGAACGGCGAGAAGTACCTGGGCCCTGCCGTGCTGCTGCAGGCCTATCGTTGGCTGATCGATTCGCGCGATGAAGCCATGGCGGAGCGGCTCGACAATCTCGACGATCCGTTCAAGCTCTATCGCTGCCACACCATCATGAATTGCGCCAAGGTCTGCCCCAAGGGCCTCAATCCGGCCAAGGCGATCGCCGAGATCAAGAAGCTGATG
>JBDTVO010000246.1:0-4257 GCA_040007135.1 Devosia sp.
CCGGGGCGAAGCGAGGGGACGCGATGAGCGAACCACGTGACGACAATCGCCCCGATTTCGACTCGGCGACGGGCAAGGCGGCGGCGGAGATCGAAGCGCGCATTGCCCGAGCGCGGGGGCAACGTTCGGCAGAGGCCGCAACGGAGCAGACGCGCCAAGGTGACATGTCGGGACTGAGCCGCGGGTTGCGGCTCGGATCCGAGTTCGTGGCGGCGATCGTGATCGGCGCGGGGCTCGGATACATCATCGACATGGTGCTCCCCACGCGCCCGTGGGGAATGGTCGTGCTCTTGCTGCTCGGCTTTGCGGCCGGCGTGCTCAACGTGGTAAGGGCCACCAGAGACATGAACAACGCGACGGCAGTGCCGCCGACTACGCCGGCCCTGCCTGACGACGACGACGACTGAGTGATCCCCGGTTGCACCGACCGGGGAGGCGGACGAAGGGCTGGACGTGGCTGAACAACCGATTGAACCGATCCATCAGTTCAAGATCGTCAACATATTCGATATCGGTACGTTCGGCGGCGACGGCACTGCCGGCAGCGGCGTCAACATCGCCTTCACCAACTCCGCCCTGTTCATGGCGCTCACCGTGGGCGCCATCGGGCTGTTCCTGATCTGGGGCTCGTCGCGCCGCGCCATCATTCCCGGCCGCGTGCAGCTGATGACCGAGATGGCCTACCAGTTCGTGGCCAACATGGTGCGGACGACCGCGGGCACCGAAGGCATGAAGTTCTTCCCCTTCGTGTTCTCGCTGTTCATGTTCATCCTGGTCGCCAACCTCTTCGGCATGTTCCCGTATTTCTTCACGGTGACCAGCCACCTGATCGTGACGGTGTGCCTAGCGCTGATGGTGTTCCTCACCGTCGTGATCTACGGCTTCTACCGGAACGGGCTCAAATTCCTGAAGCTGTTCGTGCCCTCGGGCATCCCCTGGTACATCATGTGGCTGGTGGTGCCGATCGAGATCATCTCGTTCCTCAGCCGGCCGCTCAGCCACTCGCTGCGTTTGTGGGGCAACATCCTTGCCGGCCACATCGTCTTGAAGGTGTTCGGCGGCATGGTGGTGGCGCTGCTCGCCGCCGGGGCCTGGGGAATCGTCGCCATCGCGCCGTTCGGCATGGCGGTGGCGCTGACCGGGCTCGAATTCCTCGTCGCGGCACTGCAGGCGTTCGTGTTCGCGGTCCTCACCTGCGTCTATATCCACGACGCAATCCATCCCGGCCACTGACGCCGGTTCCGGTTCAACCAAAACAGAATTTTAGACACCAAGGAGACTGACGTATGGATCCCGAAGCAGCCAAGTTGATGGGCAAACTGATCGGTGCGGGCATTGCCTGTATCGGCATGGGCGGCGCCGGCGTGGGCGTGGGCGTGATTTTCGGCAACTATCTGTCGGGCGCGCTGCGTAATCCGGCGGCGGCTGCAGCGCAGTTCGGCAATCTGATTTTCGGCTTCGCCGTGACCGAAGCACTGGGCATCTTCTCGCTCGTTATCGCGTTCCTGCTGCTCTACGCAGTCTGACCGTATCGTGATGGCCCCGCGGACCTAGCCGCGGGGCGGCGAAAGTGAAGGCAATGGCTCCAACAGTCCTCATCGCACAGGCCCCGTCGTCGGCAAGCCCGGCGGACTCCGTCCAGCATGGCGTGGTCGTCTCGGACGCTTCGGCGGCCGGAGCGCACACGGCGAGCGAGGGGCACGCGGAAGCGGTGGTATTCCCGCCGTTCGATCCGACACACTTTGCCAGCCAGCTGCTGTGGTTCGCGCTCGCCTTCGGTGCGCTCTATGTGCTGATGAGCCGCGTGGCGCTGCCGCAGATCGGCTCGATCATCGACACCCGCAAGGGGCGGATCGACGGCGACCTCAAGGAAGCCGAGCGGCTGAAGGGCGAGACCGACAAGGCGCTGACCGCCTATCAGGAAGCGCTCGCTGCTGCGCGAAGCAATGCGCGTGCAATCGCCGAAGAGACGCGGCTCGCCAACAAGGCCGACCTCGACGGCAAGCGCAAGGCGATCGAAGACGATTTGGGCAAGCGCGTCGCCGAAGCCGAGGGACGCATCCAGGCCGATAAGACGGCGGCGCTGACGCGCGTCGGCGAAATCGCCTCGGAGACCGCGGCCGCAGTGGTTCGCCAGCTCTCCGGCGACGTCAGCGCGGCGGATGTGTCGCGGGCCGTGGCCGACGTGGTGAAGGGGTAGCGAGATGAACGGCTTCGAATTCGACGCCGCCTTCTGGGCGATGATCGCGCTGTTCCTGTTCATCGGGGTGGTGCTCTATCTCAAGGTGCCGGGGATGATCCGCGGCATGCTCGACACGCGCATCAAGGCGATCGAGTCGGAACTGGCGGAGGCCGAGAGGCTGCGCATGGATGCCAAGGCGCTGCTCGCCGAGTATGAAGCCAAGCGGCAGTCGGCGACGGCCGAGGCCGAGGGCATTGTCGCTGCGGCGAAGGAAGAAGCAGCGCGGCTGACCGACGAGGCCAAGACCGCGCTCGAGGCGCTGGTGGTGCGCCGGACCAAGGCCGTGGAAGACAAGATCGCGCAGGCGGAATCGCAGGCGATTGCGGAAGTGCGGGCCCGCTCGGCCGATGTCGCGGTGGAAGCAGCACGGTTGATCCTGACACAGCAGATGGCGAGCAAGGGCGACGCGATGATCGACGCGGCGATCAAGGACGTCGGCGGCAAGCTGAACTGAGGTTCGGCGACAGCGGGGAATTGAGGGGCGCTTCGGCGCCCTTTTTCGTTTGAGACGGCGCCGGTGTGCGGGGCCGCCCCCTCCACCAGCCTTTGGCTGGTCCCCCTCCCCCGCCAGGCGGGAGAGGAAAAGGGGCTATGTCCACTCGGCCCAGCGGCCGTGGAAATCGCCGCGGCCGAGGGTGCGGGTGATGCCGGTGGGCCAGACGGTGATGGCGATGCGGGCGCTGCCCGGGATCTCGTCGGACTCGATGGTGAGGCGCGCGAACGGCGCATCGGTGGTGGCCGTCGCGGCGGCGCTCGCTACCGCGGCGTCGATGCGGGCCTTGGTGGCGGCCGGCAGATAGTCCCAGACGATGGTGTGGTAGAGGACGCGCGTCGTGCCGGGAGGGCGCGGCGAGCGCAGCTTGCTTTCCACCCATTCGGCGGCGTCGGCGCGATCGATGGTGCGGTGCTCGGCGGCGGCAAGAGCGAGAGCCGTCTCGACGCGCTCGAGACGATGCTGCTGGTCGGCCCAGACGTAGGACAGCAGCCGCTCGCGATCGACGGCGCTGGTGGCATCGATCGGGCGGAGGTCGCTGCCGGCGCGGGCGACGACGCGGAGCGGCGCATCGAGCGGTGGCGACGGCCCGCGCCACGGGCAATCGATGAGCAGTGGGGCATCGGCGCGGCCCCATACCCTCCCCTCGCCCAGCGCGTAGCGGTATTGGTCAAAAGCGAGGTTGAGCCCGGCGCTGGCGCCGACCTCAAGGATTTCGAGCGGCAGGCGAGCCGCATCCGCTATGTGGAGCATGCCGCCGAGGATCAGCGCCGAGCGGGCGACCTCGTTGGTCTGCGGGGCGCTCGACAGCCACTCGGTGAGGAATGCGTCGTGGCGCGGCAGGGCGTCGGCGAAGGCGGCCCAGAGTTGATCAGCGGTGGCGACGCTGGGCGGATAGGCCGCGGTGAGACGCGGCTCGTCGCCGGAGCGCGCCAGCGCGTGGATGGCGCCGCAGGCCCGCAGCGCGACGTTGTCGGCGAAGGCATCGCCCGGCCAATCGAGGATACGGGCGCCGAAGGCGGTGCTGCGATCGAGCCGCTGGCCGAGAAGACGGCAGAGGCGCGCGGTGAACGGCGAGCCAAGCCGATCACTAGCTTTGGCCTGCTCTTCCAGTTGCTCGAGTGGAGTTCCAGTCGGCATGGTCGCCTCCCTCTGGGAAGCCACCAGAATATGCCCGGCCGAGATTTATGTCAATACTACTGACCTAATTACTCTGCGGCGATGGGCAGGTCGAGCGGCCGCTCCCATTTCAGCTTCGGCTGCCGGGCGGCGCGGGTTTCATCGAGCCGGCGGCGCGGGGCACGCGTTGGCGCCGAGGTGAAGCGCGCGGCGTTGCCGGCTTTCGCGTCGGCGGCGAGACCGAGCATCACGTCACAGAAATGGTCGAGCGTCTGCTTGGGTTCGCTCTCGGTCGGCTCGATCAGCATGGCGCCGTGGACGACGAGAGGGAAATACATCGTCATCGGATGGAAGCCCTCGTCGATCATCGCCTTGGCGAAATCGAGCGTGGTGACGCCGGTGC
>JBDTVO010000247.1:0-4198 GCA_040007135.1 Devosia sp.
CGGCGTCGAAGGCGAGTGCGCGGGCGATCGAGGCGCGCTGCTGCATGCCGCCCGAGAGCTGCCAGGGGAATTTGCGCTCGAAGCCGCTCAGGTTGACCAGCTCCATGGTTCGGGCGATGCGCGCCTTCCGGTCGGCATCGGAATAGTCCATGATCTCGAGCGGTAGAGCGATGTTCTTTTCGATGGTGCGCCAGGGGAACAGCGCTGGCGCCTGGAACACATAGCCGTAGGCCCGCTTCTGTCGCGCCTCGCCCGGCGTCATACCATTGACGGAGAGCGTGCCCGAGGTGGGCTGCTCGAGGTCGGCGATGGCGCGGAGGAACGTCGTCTTGCCGCAGCCCGACGGGCCGATGAACGAGACGAACTCCCCCGGCTCGATATCGAGGCTGACATCGGACAGAGCGACGACATCGCCGTCATTGGTCGAGAAGGTCAGGCTGAGGTTCTTGGCGGAGACGACGGAACTCAGGTCACACCCCCGTCGCCGGGATGCCGGTCCGCTCGATCCTGCGCGGAGCGGTGATGTCCTTCCAGGTGGAAAGAGCGCGGTTGACCGCGTTGTTGGGCTGGCGCGCGACGAACTCGCCGTGGCCAGGCTCGGCGGTGACCTTGCCGTCGTTGATGGCGATTTTGCCGCGGGTCAGCGTGAAGCGCGGCAGGCCCTTCACCTTGAAGCCTTCGAAGACGTTGTAGTCGATGATCGATTGCTGGGTTTTCGCGGCGATGGTCCTTTCCTTGTTGGGGTCCCAGACCACGAGGTCGGCGTCGGCGCCCACCAGCACGGCGCCCTTCTTGGGGTACATGTTGAGGATTTTTGCGATGTTGGTCGATGTCACGGCGACGAACTCGTTCGGCGTCAGCCGCCCGGTGCCGACGCCATAGGTCCACAGCAGCGGCATGCGGTCTTCGAGGCCGCCGGTGCCGTTGGGGATGGCGGCGAAATTGCCGATGCCCTTGCGCTTCTGCTCGGTGGTGAAGGCGCAGTGGTCGGTCGCCACCACCTGCAGCGAGCCTGACTGCAGCCCGGCCCACAGCGAGTCCTGGTGCTGCTTGTTGCGGAAGGGCGGGCTCATCACCCGGCGCGCCGCATAGTCCCAGTCCTTGTTGAAGTACTCGGTCTCATCGAGGATGAGGTGCTGGATCAGCGGCTCGCCGAACACGCGCATGCCCTTGGCGCGGGCGCGGCGGATGGCTTCGTGGCTCTGCTCGCACGAGGTGTGCACGACATAGAGCGGCACGCCCGCCATGTCGGCAATCATGATGGCCCGGTTGGTCGCCTCGCCCTCAACTTCGGGCGGCCGCGAATAGGCGTGACCCTCGGGGCCGTTGTTGCCTTCGGCGAGGAGCTTTTGCGTCATGGCGGCGACGACGTCGCCGTTCTCGGCGTGAACCAGCGGCAGCGCGCCGAGCTCGGCGCAACGCTGGAAGCTGGCGAACATCTCGTCGTCGTTCACCATCAACGAGCCCTTATAGGCCATGAAGTGCTTGAACGAGGTGATGCCGCGATCGACAACCTCCGCCATCTCCTCCCACACCTGCTTGTCCCACCAGGTGATCGCCATGTGGAACGAGTAATCGCAGGAAGCCTTACTGGTCTTGTTGTCCCACATCTGCAGCGCTTCGAGCAGCGACTGGTTGGGGCCGGGGAGGCAGAAATCGACGACCATCGTGGTGCCGCCGCTCAAGGCGGCGCGCGTGCCGGACTCGAAATCGTCGGTCGAATAGGTGCCCATGAACGGCATCTCGAGATGCGTATGCGGGTCGATGCCGCCCGGCATGACGTAGCAGCCGCTGGCATCGAGCACGTCGCCTCCCGTGAGGTTCTGGCCGATCTCGGTGATCCTGCCGCCTTCGACGCGCACATCGGCCGCGTAGCTCAGATCGGCGGTGACGACGGTGCCGGATTTGATGATGGTCATGTCATTTTTCCTCAGTTCCGCTTCGCGTCCTGCGCTATCGTGCGCGCCGTCCGGGTCGCTCGGAGCCCGGACCGGCAAGCTGGGAGCTTTTCATGAAGATTGCGATTGCGGTGTGTGCGCTGCTGGCCGCGACGGCGGCGGTGCAGGCCGGTGACCCGCCGGTCAAGGTCGGCAACGGGTGGACCGGCATCACCCAGTACCTGCCGGCCGATTGGGACGGCGACGGGCAGCCCGACCTGATCGTCCGCAAGACCAACGGCGACATGGTGTTCTATCCGTTCAAGAACGGCACGTTCTACGACGCCGGCGATCCGGTGCGGGTCGGCAACGGCTGGGACTTTACCAACTACATCCCGGGCGACTGGGACGGCGACGGCCATCCCGACCTGCTGGTCCGCACCAAGAGCGGCGACATGGTCGTCTATTTCTTCAAGAACGGCACGTTCTACAACGCCCCCGAACCCAAGAAGGTCGGCAACGGCTGGGACTTCACCAACTACATCCCGGGTGACTGGGACGGCGACGGGCAGGACGACCTGCTGGTCCGCAACAAGGCCGGCGACATGATCGTCTATCCGTTCAAGAACGGCACCTTCTACAACGCCCCGGCGCCGACCAAGGTCGGCAACGGCTGGAGCTTCTCCGCCTACATGCCCGGCGACTGGGACGGTGACGGCCAGGTCGACCTGATGGTGCGCACCAAGTCCGCCGACATGATGGTCTATCCGTTCAAGAACGGCACCTTCTACAACGCGCCGGCGCCAACCAAGGTCGGCAACGGCTGGAGCTTCACCAACTACATGGTGGGCGACTGGACCGGCGACGGCCAGGTCGACCTCCTGGTCCGCAACAAGGCGGGCGATCTGATCGTCTACCCGTTCGAGAACGATACCTTCTATTGAGCCGACAGGGCGGCGGGGGACGTGGGTCACTCCACGATCTCCGCCGTCTCGACCACCGCATGGAACAGCACGTCGGCGCCGGCGGCGGCCCAGTCCTTCGAGATATCCTCAGCCTCGTTGTGGCTGAGGCCATCGACGCACGGGCACATGATCATCACCGATGGGCCGACGCGCTGCATCCAGCAGGCGTCGTGGCCGGCGCCGGAGATGAGGTTCATGTGCGAGTAGCCGAGCCTTTCGGCTGAGGCGCGGACGCGACCGACCAGATCCGGATCGAACGTCACCGGATCGAAGTGACCCACCGCCTCGACCGCGCATTTGACGCCCAGCGCTTCACAGATCTTCGGCGCCTCGGCCTCGATCTTCGCCCGCATGCGGTCGAGCTTCGCCTGCTCGGGCGAACGGATGTCGACGGTGAACACCGCCGTGCCGGGCAGCACGTTGCGCGAATTGGGCGAAAACTTCACCTGCCCGACCCCGCCCACGGCGCCGGGTTGCTCGTCCATCGCCACCGCCTGCACCATTTCGAAAATGCGGGCCATGGCGAGGCCTGCATTGACGCGCATCGACATCGGCGTCGAGCCGGTATGCGCCTCCTTGCCGGTGAGCGTGAACTCGAGCCACCACAGGCCCTGTCCGTGCGTGACGACGCCGATCTGCTTGTTTTCGGCCTCGAGGATCGGGCCCTGCTCGATGTGATACTCGAAATAGGAATGGAATTTTCGCGCGCCGACCGGCTCGTCGCCGACCCAGCCGATGCGCTTCAGCTCATCGCCGAAACTCTTGCCGTCCATGTCCTTGCGGCCATAGGCGTAGTCGAGCGAGAACTGCCCGGCGAAGACGCCCGAGGCCATCATCGCCGGGGCGAAGCGCGCGCCTTCCTCATTGGTCCAGTTGACGACGACGATGGGGCGGCGCGTCTTGATGCCGAGATCGTTGAGCGTGCGCACGACCTCGAGGCCGCTCAGCACGCCGAGAACGCCGTCGTAGCGGCCGCCGGTCGGCTGCGTGTCGAGGTGGCTGCCGACGAACACCGGATCAAGGCTCGGGTCGGTGCCCTCGCGGCGCATGAACATCGTGCCCATCTGGTCGACACCCATGCTGAGCCCGGCGCTGTCGCACCAGCCCTCGAACAGCTCACGGCCCTGTTTGTCGAAATCGGTCAGCGTCTGCCGGTTGCTGCCCCCGGCGATGCCCGGACCGATCTCGGCGATGGCATGGATCGAGTCCCAGAGGCGATCCGGGTTGATGCGGAGATTTTCGCCTGGCGCCGTCATCAGGGCTGATCCTCAAGTCGTGCAACACCACCCGTCAGTCTTCGGCTGCGCTGTCGGGTGGTGGCCGCGCTCGCCCCGCGCGTCCCTCTCCCCTCAGGGG
>JBDTVO010000248.1:0-4169 GCA_040007135.1 Devosia sp.
GGGTGCGGTGAAAGCGGTGGCGGCGGCGTCGCTGGCGGGGCTCGGCGACGGACAGCATATCGTGCCGCTCGATGCGGCAATCGAGACGATGCGGCAGACCGGTCGCGACATGGATGAGCGCTATAAGGAAACCAGCCTCGGCGGCCTCAGCGTCAGCATGCCCGAGTGCTGAGCCTCAGAGGTGCAGCAGGTTGTGGAAGATTGCGACGATCACCACCAGCGACACGGCCGCGACCGCCAAGTAAAGCGGCGTCAGCAACAGCCAGGCGACGAACCAGCGCAGCGGTCGTCGCATGCTGAGGACCAGCTCCGGCCCGTTTTGATTGAGGGCAGGGCGCGGGGACAACGGTGGTCGATTGGGCTCGGCGACGTGGATGACAGGGGTGCCGTGACCCGGCGCCTGCGGCACCGGTTCGGGCTGTAGCGCGCGTGCCGCTTCCGACACCAAACGCGCCGCGTCATCCCGGTAAAAGCCACCGGCTCGGCTTGCCTTCGCACCCACTTCGCCGCCCCGAAGCAGCCAATACCGGGATCAGTTGAATCACTGAGGCTGAGCCGAGTAAACCCGGCATTTCTCGACGCCGATTCAACTATCCACCGTTCTTTTGCAGTGGATTGTTAATTGGAATCAGTCCGGCCGGGCCGGGCACTGTCCATTGCGCGTGGCCGGCTTCGCCCACCACCTGCTGAATGAAGGCGAGCTTGTCGACCACCGCCGCGGACAAGACAAACGGATAGGCGTCGTGCTGCCCGACGGCGCGATTGAGGTTGTTGATGAGCGAGCTCAGGGGCACCCAGTGGCTGACCAATTCCTCAATGGAGACGAGGCGGTAGGGGTCGAAGTCGATGCGGGTCTTCAGCTCGCCGCTGACATCGATCCGCGGCGCCAAGCGGACGCCGAAGGCCGATGCCATTTCGGTGGTATCGACGATGTGGAGATAGTGGGCCCAGGTCTCGGCCCAGTCCTCCCACGGATGCGACGTGGCGTAAGCCGAGATGTGCGTCGCCTGCCAACCGGCGGGTGCGCCCTGCTCGTAGTGCCGCTGGATCGCCGCTCCATAATCTGGTCGTTCGTCGCCGAACAGCCGGCGGAATTCGTCAAGGTTGGGTGAGCCGTCGATCAACAGGTCCCAGTAGTAGTGGCCGACCTCATGCCGGAAGTGGCCGAGGAGGGTGCGATCCGGCTCGTTCATCGAGGTTCGGCGCCGCTCGCGCTCGGCATCGTCGGCTTCCTTCAGCGCCAGGGTGATGATGCCGTCCTCGTGGCCGGTCATCACCGGTTTTTCGGCGGCGTCGTCGCTCAGGAACTCGAAGCGGAGACCGTGGATAGGGTCTTCGTTGCGGGTGGCGAGCGGCAGACGGAAACGGAGCAGGGAATAGAATAGCCGCTTCTTGGCCCGCTCGATGACCTGCCAGTGCTCGACATTGGCGGGCGTATTCATCGGCGGGACGAGGCCATTGTGACGGCAGGCCCGGCAATAGGGCTCGCCGCCCGGCTCGTACTCGACCAGCCAATTGCAGGCGCCGTGCTGCGAATTGATGCAATAGACGAATGACTTGCCGGCCAGGACGGGGGCGGTGAAGTGATCGGCCTCTGGCTCGAGCGAGACGAGCATGTTGGTCGCATGCCAGTAGCCCAGGGCATGGCCGCATTGCCCGCATACGGTGTTCTCGAAATAGACGACATTGCTGCAGTGGTCGCAGCGGAAGAGTTTCATAAGGCAGCCCCTGTAAGCTCGCCACAATGCCCGAAAGCCAGCCGAGTTCCACCGCCAATCGCTGGATCGACCGCCTGAGCCGGCGGCAGGCGATGGCGCTGCTGGTCGCCCTGCTGCTGGCTCTGGCGGTGCTGATCTGCGTCTCGCTCGGGATCGGCGAACCGGTGCGTCGCGCCGGGCCGAGTGATCTCGACACCTATCAGCGGGTCGTTGCAGCGCTGCGGGCGGGGCAGGGATACTATGCGGCGCTGCACGATGCTCTCCTGACCGGTGGCTACGGCACGACCTCCCCGCTCAACTGGCGTGTGCCGGTGTTCCTGCCGTTCCTGGCGCTGTTTCCGTCGCTGGATGTCGCGCACTGGGCGCTCGGCGGATTGACGGTGATCGCATGGGGGCTTGGCGCAGCCTTCGCGTATCGGCACCTCGGGTTGGGAGGAGCCGTGGGTGCGCTTGTGGTCCTCGCGCTCAGCCTCATCAGCATCGCGGCGCCGCGCGCCGAGCTGAGCTTCGAGCTCTGCGCCGGGACGCTGATCCTGATTTCGGTGAGCGCCTACGGGCTGGGGTGGCGGTGGGCGGGCGTTGCCGCAGGTGCGGGTGCACTGTTCGTGCGTGAGCTGGCAGCGATATACGCACTGGTCTCCATCGTCCTCGCGCTGCGCGAGCGACGGTGGCGCGAGGCGGCGGCGTGGCTCGTCGTGCTCGTTGCCTATGGGGCGTTCTATTTCTGGCAAATGAGCCAGGTCGTGGCGCTGCTTGGGCCCGACGACCACGCGGCGGCAACAGGCTGGTTGCAGTTCGGCGGGCTGGAGTTCGTGCTGCGCACCGCGGCGTTCAACGGCGTGCTGCTGGTGCTGCCCTATTGGGTGGCGGCGCTCGTGCTGGTGATTGGCCTCGTGGGCCTGAAGGCGGTACCCCGCGCCGCCTGGCCCGTGGCGCTCTGGCTAGTGCTGTTCCTGGTCTATGGCCGGCCGGAGAACGAGTACTGGGGCGCGCTCTACGCGCCGCTCATTGCGCTCGGACTGGTGTTCTCGGTGCCCATCATCACGGCCCTCGTCGTCAGATCGCGCCGATCGTCCTGAGCCGCACGCGCGGGTGGACCTCGTTCTGGCTCATCACCACCGTCTGGGGCCGGAAGCGCTCGATGATGGCGCGGACGTGCGGGCGGATGCCGGGCGAGGTGATGAGTACCGGCAGCTCGCCCATCTGGGCGGCGTTCTCAAAACCCTGTTGTACGCCGAAAATGAATTGCTGCAGCCGCGAGGGGGCCATGGCGAGGTGCCGCTCCGGTCCGTCGCCGACCATGGCTTCGGCGAAATCGCGCTCCCACTGCGGGCTGAGGGTGAGCAGCGGCAGATTGCCGTCGGCACCGAGATTGGCGGCGCAGATCTGGCGACTGAGCCGGGCACGCACGTGTTCGGCGATGGCCTGCGTGGTGCGGCCGCCGCCGGCGATTTCGGCGATGCCGTCGAGAATGGTGGGCAGATCGCGGATGGAGATGCGCTCGCCCAGCAGATGCTGCAGCACGCGCTGGATGCCAGAGACGGAAATCTGGCTCGGGATGATGTCTTCGAGCAGTTTCTGCTGGTCCTTGGTGAGGCCGTTGAGCAGCGTCTGGACGTTGGCGTAGCTCAGGAGGTCCGAGACGTTGGCCTTGAGCACTTCGGTGAGGTGCGTGGAGATCACCGTCGAGGGATCGATGATCGAGTAGCCCTTGAGTTCGGCCTCGTCGCGCAGGGCCGGCTCGATCCAGGTGGCCGGCAGGCCGAAGGTCGGCTCGCTGGTGTGCTGGCCGGGGAGCGTGATCTCGCGGCCGGTCGGGTCCATGACCATCAACTGGCTGGCGTAGATGCGGCCCTTGCCGGCTTCGACTTCCTTGATCTTGACGCTGTAGTCGTTGGGGTCGAGCTGCATGTTGTCGAGAATGCGTACCGGCGGCATGACGAAGCCGAGCTCGGTGGCGAGCTGGCGGCGCAGCGCCTTGATCTGCTCAGTGAGCCGGTCGCTGCCGCTCTCGTCTTCCTTCACCAGCGACAAGAGGCCGTAGCCGAGCTCGAGCTTCAGTTCGTCGATCTTGAGCGTGTCGGCGATGGGCGCGTCCTCGGACGCTGCTGCGGCCCCGGGCTTGCCGATGATCGCATCGGCGGCGGCGCGGGCTAGCTCCATCGCCTTCTTCCTCGTCGAGCGGACCGCGAGGTAGCCAATGCCGCCGGCGAGGGCGAGGAAGGGAAGGAACGGCATGCCCGGCAGAAAGCCCATGACGCCGATGACGGCGGCCGACATGCCGAGGGCTTTGGGGTAGCCGGTAAACTGGGCGATCAGCGCCTTGTCGGCGGAACCGATGACGCCGGCCTTGGAGACCAGCAGGCCGGCGGCGGTCGACACAATCAGCGCCGGGATCTGGCTGACGAGGCCGTCGCCGACCGTCAGCAGTGTGTAGTTGTTGGCGGCCTC
>JBDTVO010000249.1:0-4140 GCA_040007135.1 Devosia sp.
CCTGCGGGGGAGAGCAGGACCAGTGACGCCCTTCTAGCTGCCTTGATTTGAACCCTAATGGTATCGGGCGTTCAGGCTGGCTTCATCGCCGGGGCCATTGCGTGGCGCCAGGGCCCAAATGTGACCGCAATGCGGCTGGGGCGCCATCTGCCCAGCCTGCGCCACACTTGTCGGGCGGCGCGGGCGAATGTGCTAGAAACGCTCACGATTCGACGCTCCGGACCCCGACTATGCCCCGCTCAAGCGCCTCCCCCAGCCTGTTCGGCGACGAACCGACCGAACCGCCGGCCAAGCGCAAGGCGCAAGCTGCCGGCGGCGGCCAGTCGTCCTACACGGCGGCCGACATCGAGGTGCTGGAGGGGCTGGAGCCGGTGCGGCGGCGGCCGGGCATGTATATCGGCGGCACCGACGTCAATGCGCTGCATCACCTGTTCGCCGAGGTCATCGACAACTCGATGGACGAGGCCATTGCCGGACACGCCAGCCGCATCGAGGTGCATTTCGGCGCCGACGGCTACATCACCGTCGCCGACAACGGCCGCGGCATTCCGGTCGAGAACCACCCGAAATTCCCCAAGCAGTCGACGCTCGAAATCGTCATGACGACCTTGCACGCCGGCGGCAAGTTCGACTCCAAGGCCTACGAGACGTCGGGCGGCCTCCACGGCGTCGGCGTCTCGGTGGTGAACGCGCTGAGCGACGAGTTGATCACCGAGGTCGCCCGCGACCAGGTGCTCTACCGGCAGAGCTATTCGCGGGGAAAGCCCACCAGCAAGGTCATTCGGGTCGGACCCGTGCAGAACCGCCGCGGCACCACGCAGCGCTTCCACCCGGACCCCGAGATCTTCGGCGGCAAGGCCGAGTTCTCCGCCTCCCGCCTGTTCAAGATGACGCGGGCCAAGGCGTACCTGTTCGGTGGCGTCGAGCTCCGCTGGTCATGCGATCCGGAGCTTGCCTCCGACGACGTCCCCGAGAAGGCGAGCTTCCACTTCCCAGGCGGCCTGCGCGACTTCCTCGCGGCGCGGGTGGAAGGCGAGCAGCGGATCGTCGACGACATCTTCTCGGGCCAGAACGGCACGCCCGGCAGTCACGGCGCCGTGGAGTGGGCGATCAGCTGGAACCTCGCCGACGGATTCCTCAATTCCTACTGCAACACCATTCCGACGGCCGAGGGCGGCACCCACGAACAGGGCCTGCGGACCGCCCTCCTCCGCGGCATCCGCGCCTATGCCGACCTCAAGGGCGACAAACGCTCCGCCCAAATCACCGCCGACGACATTCTCGTCCAGTGCTCAGCGATGCTGTCGGTGTTTATCCGCGAGCCCGAATTTGTCGGCCAGACCAAGGACCGCCTGAGTTCGCCCGAAGCGACCAAGATCGTCGACAAGGCCCTCAGCGACGCCTTCGACCATTGGCTGACCGCCGCGCCGCAGCAGGCCAACAAGCTCCTCGACTGGACCATCGAGCGGGCCGAGGAACGGCTCCGCCGCAAGAAGGAAAAGGAGATCGACCGGCAATCGGCGACGCGCAAGCTGCGCCTCCCCGGCAAGCTCGCCGACTGCACGCAGTCGGCGGCGCAGGGAGCAGAAATCTTCATTGTCGAAGGCGACAGCGCCGGCGGCAGCGCCAAGCAGGCCCGCGACCGGGCCAGCCAGGCCGTGCTGCCGCTCAAGGGCAAGATCCTCAATGTCGCCGGCGCCACGCGCGACAAGATCACCGCCAACCAGCAGATCGCCGATTTGGTCCAGGCGCTCGGCTGTGGCACCCGCGACCGTTACCGCGACGACGATCTGCGCTACGACAAGATCATCCTGATGACCGACGCCGACGTCGACGGCGCCCACATCGCCTCGCTGCTGATGACGTTCTTCTTCCAGGAGATGCCCAAGCTCATCGATGACGGCCACCTCTATCTCGCCCTGCCGCCGCTGTTCCGGCTGAGCCACGGCGGCAAGGTCGCCTACGCCATGACCGATGCCGAACGTGACCGGCTGCTGGGGACCGAGTTCAAGGGCAAAAAGCCGGAGATCACCCGCTTCAAGGGCCTCGGCGAGATGCCCTACGCGCACCTGCGCGAGACCACGATGCACAAAAAGACCCGCACCCTGCTGCGCGTCAAAGTCGTCGAGGATCGGGATGAGACGGGCAAGGCCGTCGACCGGCTGATGGGCACCCGACCCGAAGCGCGCTTCGCCTTCATCCAGGAGAACGCGCAGTTCGTCACCGACCTCGACATTTGAGCCAGGGCACCCCATGTTAAGGAAACGCTAGGGAGTCCCGTTGACTTAGGGGGGATTCCTTCTATGTTCCCGGCGCCATCGGGAACCACTCCGCCGCTCGGCCCCATGGGCCTCGAACGCCGGCACCCTCCCAATCCTCTCGAATGGACGAACACATTGCCAGACGACTTTTCCGGGCTCGGCCTCAGCGCCAAGGTAACGGACGCGGTTGCTGCCGCGGGTTACACCAAGCCCACTGAAATCCAGGCGCAAGCCATCCCCCATGTCCTTCAAAAGAAGGACATCATCGGCATCGCGCAAACCGGCACGGGCAAGACCGCATCGTTCGTGCTGCCCATGCTCACCCTGCTCGAAAGCGGCCGCGCCCGGGCGCGCATGCCGCGCACGCTCATCCTCGAGCCGACGCGCGAACTCGCCGCACAGGTGCACGAGAATTTTGAGAAATACGGCAAAAACCACAAGCTGTCGGTTGCCCTGATCATCGGCGGCGTCAGCTTCGACGATCAGAACAAGAAGCTGGATCGCGGCGTCGACGTGCTGATCGCTACGCCCGGCCGCCTGCTCGATCAGTTCGAGCGCGGCCGCATCCTGATGTCAGGCGTCGAAATCCTCGTCATCGACGAGGCCGACCGCATGCTCGACATGGGCTTCATCCCCGAGATCGAGCGCATCTGCGCCAAGCTGCCGCCGAACCGCCAGACGCTGTTCTTTTCGGCAACAATGGCGCCGGAAATCCAGAAGCTGACCGGCAAGTTCCTGCGCGATCCGATCCGCATCGAGGTCGCGCGCAAGAACTCGGTGGTCGAGACCATCGATCAGCGCCTGATCCGGGTGCCCAACAGCCCGGAGGACAAGCGCGAGGCGCTCCGTCAGATCATCCGCAGCGAAACCGAGACCGAGGGCAGTCTCAAGAACGCGATCATCTTCTGCAACCGCAAGCGCGACGTGGCGACGTTGGCCCGCTCGCTGCAGCGGCACGGCTTTTCGGCCGGTGGCCTGCATGGCGACATGGACCAGAAGAGCCGCATGGAGACGCTCGACGCCTTCAAGACCGGCAAGCTGCAGTTGCTGATCGCGAGCGATGTGGCCGCCCGCGGCCTTGATATCCCGGCGGTGAGCCATGTCTTCAATTTCGACGTGCCCACCCACGCCGAAGACTACATCCACCGCATCGGCCGCACCGGCCGCGCCGGGCGTTCGGGCATCTCGATCACGCTCGCCACCCCGTCCGACGGCAAATATCTCGACGCCATCGAGCGGCTGATCCAGACCAGCATTCCAGCGGTCGAGCTCAAGGGCGGACGCGCCCCGCGGGACGCCGACTCCGCCGAGCGTCCGCATCGCGCGCCACGTGAGCAGCAGCGCGAGCCGCGCGAGCATCAGCGGCCACCACGCGAACATCACCGGGAACGCTCGAAGCCGGCGCCAGCACAGCAAGCGGCAGCGCCCACCAACGGCCAGGCCGCCCCGAAGCCGGAGAATCGACCGGCCGAGCCGGCAGCACCAAGGCCTCCCCGTCGTCAGCGCGAGCCGCAGGCGAGCCAAGGCGACTCGCCGTTCGGCTCGGACGGGCCGGTGCCGGCCTTCCTGCTGCGCCGCTGAGACCCGCCCTCCGCGGCGTCGGATTTCTATCCGCGTTCTTGATAAGGCCCTGAGCCGTAGCAGCTTTTACCGAGCCTTAATCGACTCTACGGCACACTGCTTATAACAACCGGCAGAAAGCGCCGGGAGTTGGGGGCACAGTGTCGGAACAGGAATTCAAGCGCGCGCTTGGTTACGCGAACGCGGCCATGGACCTGCTCAAGCGGGGGCAGATTCCGCCCTACCCGCAGTTCTATGAGCTGCTCTACACCTACGCCACCGGCGTCAACTCGGCGCTGAACCAGCGCATCAATGAGAT
>JBDTVO010000250.1:0-4127 GCA_040007135.1 Devosia sp.
CGGATCCCAGTTGTCGGTGTAGGATTCGCCGACGATCTTGATGTCACCCTTCTTCACCGCGTCACCGATGACTTCCTCGATGCCAGAGCGCAGGAAGTCGGCATTGGCGTCAGCCGAGTTCCCCTTGATGATCAGGTAGTTGCCCTTCGGCACGACGTTGTAGATCGCCTGCGCCTGCATCTTGCCGACGCCCTTGTTGTCGAAGGTGATGTAGAACGCATTCTTGTTCTCGATCAGGCGGTCATAGCCGACCACCGGAATGCCTTCGTCGAGCGCCTTCTGCACGGCCGGCTGGATGGCCTCGCCGTCCTGTGCGAGCACGATCAGGGCATTGGCACCCTGCGAGATCAGCTGCTCGATGTCGGTGAGCTGCTTGGTCGCCGACGACTGCGCGTCGGTCGAGATGTACTTGACGCCGGCGGCGTCGAGAACGGACTTGATGGCCGCCTCATCGGTCTTCCAGCGCTCTTCCTGGAAATTGTTCCACGACACGCCGACGACGAGGTCGGCTGCGTAGGCTGCGCCTGCGCTGAGAAAAGCGGTCGCGCCCAGCAGGACCGCTGCAAACTTCTTCATGATGAACCTCCCAAAGCGGACTATGCCGCCAGATGAAAGCGGTTGGAGGCCTCCGCCTCCCCCGCGCGAGCATTTAATTCACTGCTCGAAAAAAGGATTGGCACGGCGTTCTGACGTGTGTCAACTTCAAAACGCGGGCTTCTCCCGGCGCCGCCAGGCCGACATAGAGCGGTGGGTGCGCAGTTGCCCGCGAGGGAGGATTGTATTGCGGTCGGTCGCCGACGCGGACTCGGTCCGACGGCAGAATCGTGGGCTGGTTCTGGCAGCGTTGCGGCGGTCGGGACCCATGTCCCGCACACGCCTCGCCGTCGTCACCGGCCTCAGCAATGCCTCGATCACCGCCATCGGTTCCGAACTCATCGCGCAGGGCGTCCTCGCCGAAGGCAACATCGCCGACAGTGCCGGTGCGCGGGGCCGTCCGGCGGTCGAGCTCTCCTTCAACCGCCGGGCCCGGCACGCGGCGATCATCGAAATCGATGTCACGCGCGTGCGCTGTTCGCTCGTCGACTACGCCGGCACGCTCGTCGATCGGATCGAAAGCCCGATGGCGCCCGAAGTGCTCGCCGACACCCCTCCTGCGATGTTCCTTTTCGAGCGGATCGACCAGCTGCTTCGGCGCAATCCGGCCGAGGCCCCCAGCCTCCAGCACATCGCTGTTTCCGTTCAGGGCATCCTCGACAGGTCGGGCGACAGCCTCAAATGGTCCCCCATCGCCCACATGAGCGGCCAGAGCATCGTCGAGCCGATCCGTCAGCGCTACGGCGTTGCAAGCACCCTGGTAAAACGCGGCGGCCTCCTGGCCGATGGGGCGAGGCTGCTCTACCCCGACCTCGGCGATCAGCCGCTTGCTGCTGTGTTCGTCGGCTCGACCGTCGCCATGGGCCTCAGCTTTCCCGATCGCCTGGCGGGGCCGGATTTCGGCGCCACCGAATTCGGGCACATGAACCACATTCCGGGCGGTGCCCTCTGCCGCTGCGGACAGAAGGGCTGCATCGAGGCCTACGCCGCCGATTATGGCGTGCTCCGCACGGCCTATGCTGTGCCCGAGCACTCGCCACCCGCGCCCAAGGTGCCGCCCGCTGCCTATGACGAGCTGGTCCATCTCGCCCAGACCGGGCGCCGCACCTCGATGCACGCCTTCAACCTTGCCGGCCGCGCCATCGGCTTCGGGCTGAGCCGACTGATGACCATCGCCGCGCCGGCCCACATCGTCATCACCGGGCCCGGCGCCAGCGCCTTCGCCTTGATGCGGTCGGAAATCGAGACGGCCCTGCGGGATTCCCTCGTCTGCCGGATCAATGGCCAGCCAACGATCACCGTGCATCACGACGAGCGCGAGCCGATCTTCCAGGGCCTGCTGGCGAGCGTGCTCGGCGTGCTCGACACGTCTGTGTCGGCACTCCACAACGCCGACGCGGCCCTTTCGGGTGTCCCCTGACTCAGGCGGGCGACCAGCCCTTGGCAGCCTGCCCTGGCGACAGCACATAGAAGCCGTCGCCGGCCAGTTGCATCGGATCGCTCTTCGAGCCGTCCGGCCAGGTCACCGTCACCGCCGCCTCCGTCATCGCCGCCAGCCCGAAATGGATCCAGGTGTCCTGCCCGCTGGCATGTCCACCGCCGACCGTGATTTCGCGCGTCATGGTGATGTCACCGGCCTTCACCGTGATCCATGCGCCGATCGCGTCGCGATTGGTCCCGTCCTGGCTGAGTTTCAGGTCCAGCCAGTGTCCCGCATCGGCCGTTGTGTTCCGCCACACCTGCGCTTCGTTGTTGCGATTGACCACCACGAGGTCGGGGAGGCCGTCGAGATTGAAGTCCGGCAGCCCTGCCCCGCGCCCGGTCTGCATGCTGTCGACGCCGGCCTTGTCGCCGACCTCGACGAACTTGCCGTCCGCGCCCTGCAGCAGCAGATTGTCCGGGTCCTTCATAGCGAAGTCCGGCATCGCCGTCACATTGCCCTTGGCGATGAACAGGTCGGGCCGGCAGTCGTTGTTCACGTCCTCGAACTGCGCATGCCAGGCGGTGCTCGGGTTGACGTCGCCGCCCGTGTAGGGATGCTGCGCGATCGCATTGAGCGGGAACGCCACATCCTTGAACTCCGCCATTCTCACGCCGCTGGTCGGCGCGGGCGTGGTCAGCGTCTGCAGCTTGTTGTCGGCCATGCTGGTGAGGAAATAGTCGGGGAGGCCGTCGCCGTTGATGTCGGCGGTGGCGATGCCCATCCCCCAGATCTTCAGCGGCTTCCAGCCTTCCTTGGCGGTGTAGAGGGCCGGGGCCTTGCCCGGATCGACGTGCCACAGCTGCTCGGTCCCACCCACGTAGTACTCGCGGTCATTTGACACCCGCAGCGCCTGCGTGCCGGACCTGTTCCAGTCGGTGAACAGCATCGACAGCGGACAGTAGCTCGGCTTCAGCGCCAGCGGTTCGGCAAAGCCTGTCCCGTCTGCATTCGGCCGCTCCAGCCAGTTGTCGGTGCAGGTGCCCCATGGCTCGATGTCCTGCGTCCGGTCGATGTAGCTGCCAAGCGCCAGCGTCGGCCATTTGCTGGCATGCTCGAAGGTGGCGGAGAACGCCGTCCACCAGGCATCGCCGCCGTCAAAGGCCCATGTCTCGTTGGCCCGCTCGAACTTGCAGCCGCCGAGCCCACGCATCACCACCGCCTCGCCGACCCGCAGCTCGACGATGTCGGTGATCCCGTCGCTGTCCACATCGAGCGGATAGGCTCCGGTCACGGCATCGAGCTCGAGCCCGCTCTGCTGTTCCTTGAACTTGAGCACACCGCCCCGCGGGCTCTGGTTCAGGTAGAACTTCGCCGGCTTCTCGCCGCCGGCAAGCAGCATGTCCGGGAAGCCGTCGGCGTTGCAGTCGAACGTCGCTACCCCTCCCCCGACCATGTACTGCCACTGGCCGGTAAAGACGCTGTCGACCCCGGCACTTGCCGTCTCATCGACGAAGCTCGGAATGACGAGCGAGTCAGCCCGCGCCAGCCCTATTGCCGCCAGCACGAGAGCAAGAGCCGCAAAGGCTTTGACGAATGGGCGCATGGTCTACTTCCACGTCTTGAGGTTGACCGAGTAAGCGGCGATGCACCGGCCCTGGGCGAGCCCGTTCTCAATCGCCGCGCGGTAGTGGATGCCGCCATAGAGCCGCGAGATGCCCGCCTGGTTGGCCGCATCCCAGAAGCTCGTGAACTGGCGCATCGGCAGATTGTCCTTGCCGCCAGTGGTGTCGGTGAAAGCGAAATTGTCGCCCAGGATCGCTGTCAGCACCGTCGCCGCGGCCGCAGAGGACACCGAATGCCCGCTGTCGTACTCGGGGAAGGGTGGCGTGTTGATGAGCGTCTCCCACTTGGGGTCGATCACCTTGCGGATGTAGGTCAGCGGCCGGATCAGGTCGTATTCGTACTTCACCTGCCAGCAGCCGATGAACGCATCGGCCTCGGCCACCGACACCCGCATCAGCAGGTCGGCGCTCTTTTCCAGCGGAATCTTGTCGCGCACGAGGATCTGCATAAGGATCGAGATCCAGTGACCCGGCGGCGTCCAGCTTAG
>JBDTVO010000251.1:0-4127 GCA_040007135.1 Devosia sp.
CCGGCCCGACCGCATCGCACACCGCCTCTACGATAGCAATCGTGCGCTTGCGCTGCGGGCGGTCCATCTGAAGCCAAGTCGACTCGAAGGGATCCCACTTCAACGCCTTGTAGCCGAGCGCCACGCCGCGCTTCGCCGCAGCGTGGTACTGCTCCGGCGTCTGTGCACCGGCAAACCAGTGGTTGGCGTAGCAGCGCACGGTATCGCGCTGCTTGCCGCCCAGCAGGTCGTAAACCGGAACGCCCAGCGCCTTGCCCTTGATATCGTGGAGCGCAACATCGATGGCCGAAATGGCGGCCTGCAAAACGCGCCCGCCCTCGAAATACTGGCTGCGATACATCTCCTGCCAGATGCGGCCGATCTGCATCGCGTCCTTGCCGATGATGAACTCGCGATAGTGCTCGAGCGCGCCGACCACTGCCTGCTCGCGGCCCGACAGCCCGCTTTCGCCCCAGCCGAAGACGCCGCCATCGGTCTCGACCTTGACCAGCAACTGGTTCCGCGTGCCGACCCAAACAGGGTAGGGCGTGATCGCCGTGATCTTCAGTTTCGACATGAAAGCCCTGTTCGCATGAGGCGGCAATCGACGGCCACCTCAGTCCGCCTGGATCGCCATTTCAGTCTGCCCGTCGAACACGTGCATGCGGTCCTGGTCGAACTCGAGCCAGATCTGCTCGTCGGGGCTGACGTCGATCGTGGGGGGGAGGCTGATATTGACCACGGCGCCCGAGAGGAACGCCTGGACGAACGTCACGTCGCCGGTGGGCTCGACCGTGTAGACCTTCGCCGGCACCGCACCGGCCATTGCAGATTTGTGCAGCCGGATCGTCGAGTGCCGCGCCCCAAGGACGATCTTGCTGGTACTGGCCGCGGCTACCTTGCGGGCGTTGCGATCGGAAAGCGGCAGGGTCCAGCCTTCGGCGCCGCGCAGCGCCGGCTTGCCGTCGACGCTCGTCGCTTCCACCGGCACGAGGCTCATTGCCGGGCTGCCCACGAAGCTCGCGACGAACATGTTGATGGGATTGGCGAAGATCTGCGCCGGCGTGTCGTACTGCTGCAGGTAGCCGCCGCTCATCACCGCCATCCGATCGGCCATGGTGACGGCTTCGAGCTGGTCGTGCGTCACATAGACGATGGTGGCTCCGAGGTCCTGGTGGAACCGCTTGATCTCGGAGCGCATCTGCACCCGGAGTTTTGCGTCGAGGTTCGACAGCGGTTCATCCATCAGGAACACCGCTGGATCGCGCACCAGGGCCCGGCCAAGCGCAACCCGCTGTTGCTGGCCGCCGGACAACTCGCGCGGCTTGCGCTCGAGCAGGTGCGTGATGTCGAGCACCTTGGCCGCATCGCGGACTTTCTGGTCGAGCTCCTCGCGCGGCAGCTTCCGCATCTTCAGCGGGAAGGCCAGGTTTTCGTAGACTGATTTCTGCGGGTAGAGGGCGTAGTTCTGGAACACCATGGCGATGTCCCGGTCCTTGGGATCGAGGTCGTTGACCACGCGGTCGCCGATGACGATGTCGCCCGAGGTGATCGGAATGAGGCCGGCGACGAGGTTGAGCGTCGTCGTCTTGCCGCACCCGGACGGTCCGACCAGCGCGACGAATTCGCCGTCGTTGACGGTCAGCGATACGTCGTGGACGGCGTAAACTGCCCCGTATGTCTTGACCAGATCTCGCAGCACCACCTGGGCCATGGATCAACCTTCTAGTGTTTGACGGCGCCTTCGGTGAGGGCACGCACGAAGTATCTCTGCAAGCCGAGAAACAGCACGACCACTGGCACGCTCATCATGAAGCTCGCCGCCATCAGGCCCGGGAAATCGGTCGTGTTCTCTGAAAAGAAGCGCTGGATGCCGGCCGGAAGGGTCAGTTGCTCGTTCTTGGTGAGGAAAGTGTAGGCGTAGATGTACTCGTTCCAGGCGCCGATGAAGGAGTAGATCGCGGTGGCAATGATGCCGGGCACCGAGAGCGGCATGACGATGACCAGGAACGCCTGGAAGCGCGTTGCGCCGTCGATGCGCGCCGCCTGTTCGAGCTGGATCGGAATATTGTCGTAGAAGCCTTTCAGCAGCCAGATGGCGAGCGGCAACCCAAAGGTCAGGTAGGTGAGGATCAGCGAGCCGTGCGTGTTCATCAGGCCCAGCCAGCGCATCAGGATGAACAGCGGCACGAGGAAGATCACCGCCGGGAACATGTTGCGCAGGAGCACAGAGAAAAACAGGAACCGGCGTCCGGGAAACTGGAAGCGCGAGAAGGCGTAGGCAGCCGGAACCGCGACGACAACCGCGAGGATCGTCGTCAGCGTCGACACGAAAAGGCTGTTCCAGAAGAAGCGCAGGAAATCCTGCCCAACGCTGTTCTGCGGGTCGAGCAGTTTCTGGTAGCTGGCAAATGTCGGCTCGTTCGGCCACCATTGCGGCGGCATCTGCATCGCGGCGAAGCCGGACTTGATCGAGGTCAGCAGCATCCAGATCATCGGCAGCGCGGTGTAGAGCAGCATGAACACGAGGAAGATGCGCCCCGCCCAGCGCCAGCCGTCGAGCGGCTTGCGGCGGCGGGGGGTGGCGGGAGCTACGACGTCGGCCAGCGAACTCATGCGCTGTCCTTTCGTTCGTTGCGGCTCAGGGCGCGGACGTAGAAGTAGCCCAGCGTCATCAGGATGAGGAACAGCAGCACCGAATAGGCCGCAGCGACACCCCAGCGCTGCCGACCGAAGGCGAGCTCGTAGATGTGGGTGATCCAGATGTGCGACGCATTGGCGGGGCCGCCGCCAGTCATGATCCACGGGATGATGAACGAGTTGAAGTTCGCCACCGCGACCAGGAGGATGGTTACCGTCGACACGCTGCTGAGGTGCGGAAAAGTGACGTTCCAGAAGCGCTGCCAGGCGTTCGCGCCATCGACGCGCGCAGCGCGCAAGAGCTGGTCGGGCACAGTCTGCAGGCCGGCCATCAGCATGATCATGGCAAAGGGAAATTCACGCCAGATGTTGACCACGATCAGCGACGGCAGAACCGTGTTGACGCTGTCGATGAAGTTGGGCGGCCGGTCGGTCCAGCCCAGTTGCACCAGCACTGCGCCGATGACTCCGAAGTCGGAGTTGTAGATCCACTTCCAGATATAGGAGGCGGCAACGGCGCTGATCACCCATGGAATGATGAGGATGGCGCGCAGCACGCCGCGACCGATGAAATCGCGATGCAGCGCCAGGGCACAGGCAAAGCCGAGGGCAAAGGAGACGACGGTGGAGGCCAGCGTCCAGATCACCGTGTTGAGCGTGACGCGCCAGAACACCTCGCTGGTGAGGATGGCCACGTAGTTGTCGAGGCCGACAAATATCTTGTCCTTCAGCTGCAGGCCGGGTGGCGTTTTGAAGAAGGACAGGTCGATCGTGTAATAGATCGGATAGGCGATGACGATGAGCATCACCACAATGGCGGGCAGGACGTAGAAATAGTCGGTGCGGTTGGCCCAGGCCTGCTGCAGGACGCCGGAACGCGCCGCTTTGGTACGACGGGGAGCGTCGGCCTGGCCGGTCACCGTGGTCATCGTGGCGCGCCCCTCACTCGTGGCAGACAGACCGGCGGCAGGTTGCCGCCGGTCGATGGTGCGATGGGCCAGACTAGAGTCCGCCGCCGCCCATGAGGTCCTTGACCTTCTTGGCCGCATCGTCGGCCGCCTGATCGACGGTCATCGCCCCGGTGAGAGCGTTCTGCAGCATGTCCGGGATGATGATGTTCATGATCTCGGGCGACTGCGGCAGGGCCGGGAACGGGATCCCGTAGGGCAGCATCGAGGTCGTGACGTCGAGGAACTTCGTCGTCTCGAGTCGCGTCTTCTCTCCGGCGGTCAGGAAGCCATTGAGATTGCCCGGGTTGGATCCGACCCAAGCGAGCTTCAGCGACCATTCGGGGCTCGTCCAGAAGCAGATGAGCGCCTTGGCCGCCGGCTCATCCACCTTGCCGCCTTCGACATACTCAGGCTTGAGGATGTGGATGTTCGAGCCGCCGAAGACGACTGCACGCTTGCCGTCCGGACCGGTGGGGATCAGGCCGTAGCGCATGTTGTCGATGACGGTCTGCGCCTTGTCCTTGTCGGTGCCCGTCGCCTTCTTCTGCAGGTCGAGCA
>JBDTVO010000252.1:0-4086 GCA_040007135.1 Devosia sp.
CGAGCTCCTGGTGGCCGGCGCCGATCATGCGTTCGATCACCCAGCCCTTGTCGATACCCTCGGTCGAATGGGTGGTGATGTTCTTGCCGTTGCGGAAAATCGTGATGGTGTCCGACACCTTCAGGATGTCGTCGAGAAAGTGCGAGATGAAGATGACGCTGAGGCCCTCGCCCTTGAGCCGCTTCAGGATCGCGAAGAGCTGCTCGACTTCCGGCGGCGAAAGCGCCGAGGTCGGCTCGTCGAGGATGACGATGCGGGCGCCGGAAAACAGCACGCGCGCCAGTTCGATCAACTGCTGCTGGCCGATCGGCAGGTCGCCGATGCGGGTCCGGGGATCGATGTTGATGCCGAGCCGTGCGAGCTGCTCGCGGGCGCCGCGGCGCATCCTGCGCCAGTCGACCATGCCCAGGCGGTTGAGCGGCTGCTTGCCGAGATAGACATTCTCGGCGACGGTCAGCTCGGCCACCGTGCTCAGCTCCTGGTGCACCATGCCGATGCCGGCGTCGATGGCGTCGCGGGCCGAGCGGAAGCGGACCTCCTTGCCGGCCAGCAGCATGGTGCCGGTGTAGCCCGAATGCACCCCCGAGATGATCTTCATCATGGTGGATTTGCCGGCGCCGTTTTCGCCGACGAGGCCGTGGATGTCGCCCGCAGCTAGCGAAAAGTCGACATCCCGAAGCGCCTGGACACCGCCAAACGACTTCGAGATGCCTACCATCGCAAGCAGGAGATGGTCGCTGCTTGTCACGTCGAGCTCTAGATCAGGAAGTGATCTTCCATCCACTGCATGCCGGGAGCATTGGCGGCCGTGACCACCGGACCATCGGTGATGATGGTCTTGGGAATGCCGGCGCCGCTCTTTTCACCCGCCACCGCCGCAACACCGGCGATGATGGCACCGCCGTGGATACGGGAGGACGGGTTGCGAACGGTTGCATACATGCGTCCGTCGGCGACCGCGGCAATGGCCGGGGGCATTGCGTCGACGCCGCCGATCAGGATTTCGGTGCGGCCCTTGGCCTTCATGACGTTGTAGGCGGCGAGCGCCATGTCGTCATTGTGGAAGAAGGCGGCATCGATCTGCGGGTACTTGGTGAGCAGGGTCTCCCAGATGCGGGCGACCTTGGACACGTCCCAGTCGGCCGGCTGGACGTCGAGGACTTCCATGCCGGGGTTGTTCTTGATCACCGACTCGAAGCCGCGGGTACGACCCTGAGCACCGGTATGGCCCAGGGCACCCTGGGTCATGACGATCTTGCCCTTGCCGCCGAGCTTGGAGACCAGCGCGTTGGTCACGGCGGCGCCCATGAACTCGTTGTCGGGGCCGAGATAGGTGTGGACGTTGATGGTGTCGAGCGGAGCGATCAGCGTGTCCATGTCGATCACCGGGATACCGGCGTCGATCATTTTCTGGACCGGCGCAGTGAGGGTGCCGATGCCAAAAGCCTGGATGGCGACGAAGTCCCACTTCTGGGACGCCATGTTGTCGACGGCGGCGCGCTGCTTGACGGCATCGAGCTGGCCGTCAAACCAGGTGACTTCGACATTGAACAGCTTGCCCCAGTATTCGGCGGCTTCCTTGCCCTGGGCACACCAGGTCGCCTGCAGTCCGGCGTTGGAAAATGCCGCTTTCAGCGGCTTCGTCGACATTCCGGCGGCCATGGCGCCTTCGGCGAGGGCCGGGCTGATGCCAAGACCGAGCGCGGCCGCCGCGACAGCGGTCGAGCCAGCGGCCGTCTTGAAGAAGTCACGTCGCGATTGAAGTGTCGGTTCAAACTTATCCGTCACGGTCTAATTCCTCCCTGTTGCTGCCGCCAGCACGGCACGCGCATCCCGATTATGGCTCGGGCTCTTGCGGACTGACGCTGCGGCCGGCGCAGCTAACTAGGCCAGCACGCCGCCGTCAATCGTCCGTCGACCGAAGCATCGGCTAGCCGGCCGCCGACAGCACGACGGAAATGCCGTGGCACCATCCGCTCCCATCGGCCGCGTGGTGGCAAGGCTCCGACGTTTCCTAGACTTTGCCTCGCGCAGGGTTTGTCTTTCGTCGGCGGGGCGCCTCTGGCCCTCAGGTCCGGGTGGCAGGCGGCTACCTTAAGACGACCGAGACGATCTGGAGCAGGGTGCCGAGCGCCAAGAGGACAAAGCCTAGTGCGCCGAGCAGATGCCGCTTGTCCTCTTCGGTGGCTTCTTTTTCGGTGAGCGCCTTGCGCAAGAGCCCCAGTATCGGAAGCGAGTATGGCAGGCCATAGCGGACCATCAGCACAACGCCGATGGCGTTGAGCGCGTAGCCTCCGATCGTTACAACTGCTGGTCCCACCGAATGCCCCTCATTGCCCTTCGCCAAGCATATGGGCGTTCGGCACGGCTTGGCTAGGGCAAGTCAAGGGACCGAAAATTCAAGAGAAAGGCCGTGAGTGTTCTAGACCGCCGATCCTTGCCGGCGGCTTTACCGGGGTGGGCGAAACCGATCCGCCCAGCCGCCCCTCACCGCTTCGTCACGTCGAGGGGAGTTGACAGGTCGTCTGCCGACGCTTGACTGTTCCAATCAGACGGTTGGATGGCGAGGATCACCCCCAACATGCTCGATGCGGCCTTCAACGACTTGATCGGCAGGATTTACGACGCGGCCATCGAGCCGGCGATCTGGCACGAGGCGATCGAATCGGTACGTCAACGTTTCGAGTTTGAGATCGCCATGCTCGGCGTCATCAAGCTGCCGGAGGGGACGGCAGCCGTGCAGGTCGCCTGCAACGTGAAGCCGCCCTTCGCCGAAACCATCTTCGAATACACACCGGACATCCCCGAACTCTGGGGTGGCCCGGCAGGCATGGCCCGGCTGCCGTTCGAGGAGCCTATCCTGCATTCGCGGGTCCCAAGCTACCGGAAGCACCCGGGCAATCGCTTCTACGAGGAGTGGTGCCGCCCGCAGTCGCTGGTGGACGAGGTCGTGATCTGGTTCGGCGCTGATCGCGGCATGGTTGCAAACCTCGGATTGGGCATACATCGGGAACGAGGAGTGGTAGCCGAGGAAGAGTTCGATCAGTTGCGGTTGCTTGCCCCGCACCTCTGCCGCGCGGTCAAGATCAGCCGCGTTCTCGACTTCGCCGTCGATACCACGTCGACCTTCCGCGCCGCGTTCGATGCGATCGGATCTGGCGCGTTGCTTGTGGATCGCGATCTGAAGATCGTTCATGCCAACCGTGCTGCCGAGGAGATGCTGCGCCTCGGCGACCCGATCCGCTCGACGGTGGGTCAACTCGAACTGGTGCGTGAGGTCTTGCCGGGCCAACTGGCGAGCGCGGTCGCGGCCGCTTCGAACGAATCTGACCTGGGGCGCCGCGGCATCGGTATTCCGGCGCGGCGGCGTGACGACACCAGTGTGGCGATGCACGTGATGCCGCTGGAGCGACGCAGCAATCGGGCTGGGATCGAGCTGGGCGCGGTGGCCGCCGTTTTCGTCGCCGATGCAGCGCAGCAGTCTTACACCGGAGCCAATGCTGTAACGCTGCTCTACGGGTTGACGCCGGCGGAGATCGGGGGGCGGAAGGCCCGCATTGGGAAGCCAACATGAGCGGTCGCGTCCGCAGGCGCTGGGGATGTCCGCTCGCCGACATTTCCACGGCACCAGAAGCCGCGAGCTTCGCGAACTCGACAGCCCAAGAGAAGTGGAGCCTACGCGACAAGAACCCCGTGAAGAGCCGAGCTTCGTCATGCGTCTCCCGCCCTGGGTAAGACGCCAGAGCGTCGCGCGTGGTTTCAGATCGATGTCCGGCACTCTCGCCAGCAGTGCTCTAGATTCCGGCGTGAAGCACTCCGTTTCGGCGCGCCCATGCTGGGAGCATGTCGCCATGCGCCTCCAGTAAGTCGTCAACGAGGCTCCAGATCTGATCGAGATCGAGCTCCGCGGCGGTATGGGGGTCCATCATTGCCGCGTGATAGATGTGCTGCCGGTTCTCGGTCATCAGCGCGGCGACGGTGAGCTCCTGGACGTTGACGTTGGTGCGGATCAGCGCGGTGAGCTGCGGCGGGTGCGCGCCGATACGCGTGGGTTGCACGCCGGTGCCATCGACCAGGCACGGCACC
>JBDTVO010000253.1:0-4084 GCA_040007135.1 Devosia sp.
CGATTCGAACCCGGCCTTTTCCTCGAGCAGCATCTGCTTGATACGCTCGCGGTTGTCGAGGCGAGCACTGCTGAGGACATCGGTGATGATGCTCAGGAGCTCCGCCGCCTTGTCGGGCACCGCCTTGCCGCGGACGAACAGCCAGGCGGCCGGCGTCACGCGGTCGCGCATCATCGAGATCGAGCGCGAGGCGCCGACGCCGCCGGTCGAGCGGCCGATGCGTTGGGTGAGCGAGACGAAATCTTCCTTGGCGGTGCCGGTCTGCAACAGCGCCCGCGAAAAGATCGACAGGTACGGCACCAGCTCGGCCGGCAGGCGGCGAAGATCGAAACCGAAATCGAGATAGATGACGCCGTTGGTGGGGAGGATGTGCGTATAGAGCCGCGCCCCGCCAATGCTGCCGCGCTCGATCGGGATGGGCTTGTTGGCGCGATCGAGATCGTCGAGACCGAGCGACGGAATCTTCGCCAGCGCCTCGGGCGGATCGGCCTCGTCCTGCAGCAGCTTGAGCTTGGCGGTAACCGCGACCACCGCTTCGCGCTCGTCCTCGTCGAGCGAGGCGGCGACAGCATCGAGCCGGGAACGTTCCTCGGCAGCCTCGACGGCGGCGAGGTTGGGATCGGCCTTGAGCAGCACGGCGGTCCGGTGGGTGTTGTCGACGAGATGCCGGCGGATCAGCGCCTCGAACATGCCGCCGGAGGCGACCTTGGCCTTGAGCGCGGCGAGCGGCCGCTCATAGGTCAGCGCCTCGAACGGATCGCCGCCGTGCAGCCAGCCGCGCAGAGCGCGGAACATCAGCGCCATGCCGCGCGGGAACGAGCCGGTGTTGTTCTCCCGCAGCGCGAACTCGAACGAATTCATCGAGGCCTCGACCGTGAGCGGATCGATGCCGGCCTTGGCGAGCCCGGCCAGCGTTTCGAGGACGAGGGCCTCGATTTTCGGCCCGTCGGCCTCGTCGATCCCCTTCATGCCGACGGTGAACATCGGCTGGCGGAAATCGTCGGCAAGCCCGGAGCCGGTGAGCCCTTCGCCGAGCCCGGAATCGGTCAACGCCTTGCGCAGCGGCGAAGCCGGATTGCCGACGAGGATGTGCTCGAGGACGTTGAGGGCGATGACCGTCTCGGGATCATCCATCTCGTCGAGCATCCAGTTGACCGTCACCATGCCGGTCTTGTGGCCGGGCTCCGCCTCGGTTGCAGCGTAGGTGGATTCGATGTGGCGCGGCGCGCTCCAGCGCGGCTGCAGCCGCACTTCGGCATCGACGGGAGCGGCGGTGAACTGGCTGAGGACGCCATCCAGCATGTCGAGGCGGTGTTCGGCCGGATCGTCGCCATAGAACACAATTCTGGCGTTCGATGGATGATAGAAGCGGCGGTGAAAGTTCTTGAAGTAGCTGTAGGTGAGATCGGGGATTGCTTTCGGGTCGCCGCCCGAGTTCACGCCGTAGGCATTGTCGGGGTAGAGCGACTGTTGGCTGAGCTTGCCGAGCACCGCCGCGGGCGAGGAATAGGCGCCCTTCATCTCGTTGAAGACGACGCCCTTGAAGCTGAGCGGCATCTGCGTGCCGTCGGCCTCGTAGTGCCAGCCCTCCTGTCGGAACGTGTCCTCGGAAATCAGCGGGAAAAACACCGCATCGAGATAGACATCGACGAGGTTGTAGAAATCCTGGAGGTTCTGGCTGGCGACCGGATAGGCGGTCTTGTCGGGGAAGGTCATGGCGTTGAGGAAGGTGTTCATCGAGCTTTTGATCAGCTCGACGAACGGCTTCTTCACCGGATATTTGCGGCTGCCGCAGAGCACCGAGTGCTCGAGGATGTGGGCGACGCCCGTCGAATCCTCGGGCGGCGTCTTGAAGGTGACGCCGAACACCTTGTTCTCGTCGTCATTGACGAAGCTCAGCACCTCGGCGCCGGTTTTCTTGTGCCGGTAGAGACGAACCTCGGACGCAGTCTCGGGAATCGTCTCGTCGCGGACGAGATCAAAGGCGGCATGCACGGACATTTGGGCGCACTCGGAGGGAGGGTGCCGCGAATGTAGGGGCTGGGCCGAGGCTTTGGAAGGACGGGTTACGCCGGTGTGACCGACATGAGGGCCCCGTGGGTCAACCCCCTCCGGCTCAGATCCCGCCCCGCACCTGAGGACGCACCTTCTCGAGGTAGAAATCCTTGAGCTTTTGCGTCAGCGCCGGGGACAGAGGGTCCATGCGGGCCGCCTCGACATTGTCCTTGAGCTGCGCCGGGCGGGTGACGCCGGCGATGATGGTCGAGACCGCCGGCTGATCGAGGATCCAGCGCAGCGCCAGATGCGCCAGCGACATGCCGGCGGGCAGCCAGTGCTTGATCTCGTCGGCAAACTCGACGCCCTTGTCGAACGGCAGGCCGGAGAACGTCTCGCCGACATAGAAGGCGGCGCCGTCGCGGTTGTAGCCGCGGTGGTCCTGCGGCGTGAAGCTGGTGGTCTTGCTCATCTTGCCCGACAGCAGGCCCGAGGCGAGCGGCAGGCGCACGATGATGCCGGCATTCGCCTTCTGCGCGGCCGGAAACAGCGTCTCGATCGCGTCCTGGCGGAAGAGATTGAAGATCGTCTGCAGCGCCGTGCAGTTGGCGGACCGCAGCGCCAGCATCCCCTGCTCCACCGTCTCGACGCTGGCGCCCCAGTGGCGGATCAAACCCTCCGACTGCATGTCGTCGAGCCAGGTGAAGATTTCGCCGTCCCGCAGCACATCGATGGGGATGCAGTGCAGTTGCGCGAGATCGAGCGCCTCGACGCCAAGCCGCTTGGCGGAACCCGCAAGGCTGTCCTTGACGCGCGCCTTGGTATAGCCGGTCATGCCCTCGAACTGCGCCCCGCGTCCGAGCTTGGTGGCGATGAGAACGCCTTTCTTATCTTTGAAGGCGCCGATGCGGAGTTCGGATTGTCCGCCGCCATAGACATCTGCAGTATCCCAGAAATTGACATCGGCCGAGCGGGCCGTGCGCAGGATTTCGGCGGCGGTGTCGTCGCCGACCGGCCCGAAATCCCCGCCGAGCTGCCAGCAGCCAAGGCCGATTTCACTGACCTGGTAGCCGGTCTTGCCGAGCGTGCGCATGTTCACTGGGTACTCTCCGTGGTTTTGGCAAATTCGAGGATGGGGAAAAGCCCCTCGTGGGCGCCCCAGGCCTTGCTGAATGCCGGTGCGTCGGCCGACGACAAGGTGCGGGAGTGTCGAAGGAGCTGGCTTCCCGACGTCTCCCCGTCGAACCAGGTCGCGTGGGTGACGTACAATTTGCCGCCGGTCACGAGGGACGCCGGAACATTGGAAAGAAAGCCGACCGTTGCGCGGCAGTACAGTGGTTGAGCACCGAGAAGGCCAGTGCAAAGTCGAAGCGCCGGCCAAGAGCGCCGACCTCGAAATCATCTATGACCTCGAAGCGCGGCGCCTTGGCTGTCAGGCCCAGATGTTCAACCGCGAGGTCTGCGGCTCGAATGAACGAGGCGTTGTAGTCGATGCCGCAGTACCCATTCGCCTCGAGGAAGGCGATGAAGTGGACCGCCGCCCGACCCGGCCCGCAGCCGATATCGAGAAGGCGCGACGGCTCGCTGAGCCCCTGCTGCCGCATGAACTCAAGTTGCGCCGCGCCGCGCGCTTCCCACTGCGCCGCGCCTCCGCCGAGAAGCTTCTTGTGCTCCCCCGCAGCGATGGCCGCATCGCTCAGAAGCTTGGTGTATTTCACAGCATCACTCATGGCATTGTTCGCGCACAGCGATGCCGGCGGCTGGCCTGACCAAATCTGACCTAGCTTGTCTCGTGTTCGGTCGTAGGAGAATGCGGGCGGTGATCAGTGCCGTTCCTTGGTTGCCAGAAACTCGACCTTGGGGTTGTCGCGCTGGGCGCGGCCGAGCCACCATAGCGACTGCGCCAGATAGACAGGATCGCCGTCCTTGTCCTCGGCGAATTCGAGCTTTTGCGCGGTGATGAACTGCTCGAGCGCCTTCTTGTCGTCGCTGCGCACCCAGCGCGCCATCTCGAAATTGATGCTCTCGAAGGAAATCGGCACGTTGTATTCCTTGAGGATGCGCGCCTGCAGCACTTCGAGCTGCAGCT
>JBDTVO010000254.1:0-4084 GCA_040007135.1 Devosia sp.
ACTCGCGGCGGCGCGACTCCAGGCCCTGTCGCGAGGAGATCCGCGAAATCTGCTCATGGCGGTCGTCGAGCATCTTGAACGCCCGAGCCTTGAGATAGCGCGGGAGCATCTTGTTCAGGTCTGTACCGTCGACTTGGCCGGTGAGGACGTTGAGGCGTTGAGTGGGCTGGGCGGCCAGTATGCCGGCCGTGACGAATAGCAGAATGGCGATATGCATTATGGTCTTTGTGTCGAAATGTGTCGGGCGCGCGCCTGCATCGCGGCGAATTCTTCGGTCTCGCCAGGAGACTGGCGCATCCACTCGGCAGCCAGTCGATCGGCGTCGGCTTCAAACTCTTCCTGGAACCGCGGACTCGAGTGAACGGCAAGCCAGATGTGGGTTTGTCCAGACTGCCGGAGACCGTGCCGCGCGGCGACGTGCGCGAGCCCATGCGCCAACCGGCCCGTAAGTTCCCGTTCGTCGCGAGCGCTCGCTACGGGTGGTGAGCCCATTGTAACCCCGCGGCAGGGCAGGGGGATAAGTTCGCCCCGACCGCCAAATTGGCGTGGCGGGGGAGGGGGTTGGGACGGGCGCACGCGACGAGGTCGCGCTGCCGCTTGTGTCGGCCCTCCGGCAATACTAGGCCAGTCGCCAGGAGGATCGTGGATGACCGAAACAGCGTGGGCGGACGTCGACGACTATATCGTCGGCAAACTTCTTGGGCCTGAGCCATCGTTCCGAGCGATTCTAGCGGCCAACGCCGCCGGGGGGCTGCCTGCGATCGACGTTTCTCCGGCGCAGGGCAAGTTTCTGCATCTATTGGTCAAGCTGACCCGGGCCGACCGCGTCCTCGAGATCGGCACGCTGGGCGGCTATTCGACGGCCTGGATGGCGAGCGCACTGCCGGCGGCGGGCCGCCTGGTCAGCCTCGAATATTCCCAGAAGCATGCGGATGTGGCGCGGTCGAACCTCGATGCGGCGGGGCTCGGCAAGGCCGTCGATATCCGTGTCGGTCCCGCGCTCGAAACGCTGCCGCAGCTCACCGGCCCCTTCGACCTGATCTTCATCGATGCGGACAAGCCCAACAACGCCAATTACCTGCGCTGGGCCCTGAAGCTGGCGCACGAAGGCACGGCGATCGTCCTCGACAACGTTATCCGCGACGGCGGGGTTATCGACGCCACCTCGCGCGACGCCGGAATCCGCGGCTCGCGCGAGGCCTTCGACCTGCTCGCAAGCGAGCCGCGAATCGATTCGACGGCGCTGCAGACCGTCGGCGCAAAGGGTTGGGATGGCTTTGCGATCGGTTTGGTTCGATAGGCCGCCTGCCCCGCAGCGGCGAACTGCTCGATCAGGCCCACTAGGCATGAAGGACGGGAAACCGCGAGCTGCGAGTCAGGCCAAGTTGTAGCGTCTGGTACAATACGGCTCGGGGCTCGGAACGTGTTTCCTACACCCCGCAGTAGCACCGAGAGGCTCTTGAAGTATTCTCCGACAAATGATGATCTCCTATCAGTGGGGCGCGATGCACAAGACTGGTAGTTTGGGACGAATGCTTGCGCTCGTAGTGGCGGGCGCGCCGCAACTTGCATCAGCTGTTGAGCCGACGAAGGTGTACGAGCCGCCCGACATATCCGAGTGCTCAATTTACGCAGGCGTCTTCATCAATGCCGCTGATACCTGCGTGGAGCTATCAGGCCGGCTGCTAGCGAAGGTGGGCTGGGACACGGCGAGCGGACTTGCTTGGTTGGCGACTGCCCAGAGTCGAGCTGGACTAGTTACTTCTTCCGACCTCGGACTCGCAGCGGCTGTTGTTGGGCTTGAGGCTGGTGCTGTTGAGATATACGCGGATGGTGGGCCCAGAGCGGGTGTGATCGTGACAGACGCGTTCGTTCGGCTTGGTGACAGAAACAGTGCAACACTGGGGTGGGTGGACAGCGAAACGGGCTCGCTGGCCGACCTCACCGGCGACGAGCCGTTAGACCATTTTGGCACCTTCACAGCGTCGTCCGATGGTATGCCGTGGGACTACGGAGTGCGTCTAGGAGGTCTGTCGATCCAATTCCGGCACCACCTCTCTTCATCGCTTCAAATCGGCTATGGCGTCGAGAATATCGACGGAAGATCGACCGATGCCGCTTGGAGTTGGTGGTGGCCAACCACTCCGCCTGATTCCACCCTTGCCGGCACCGTCATCGCAAACGTCAGCTACGACGACGGATCGACAACCGGTCGGTTCCTCGCTGCAGCAAACGGCGTCTATGATGGTAAAGTGGACGACTGGATCATTCGTTCCAGTGTGCGCACTGCAGTCGGTGATCGTGCCCACGTCTTCTTCGCGGGGGTCGCGGGAACCAGTCTAGGTTGGTACCTCGCAGCTAGCGGCGATTTTGCTGTGGGGGCGTTCAGCACAGCACTAACGATAGCGCGGTCGCCCGGAATGACCGAAATCAGCGGGTCCGTTGAAGCTAGTTGGGGCCTAGCCAAGGTCGGCGCCGCTGCGAGGACAGCGCAATTGCTGCCGGACTCAGTGAGCCAAGCGGCGATCTATGCCAAAATAACGCCACTAGAGAATCTCGAGGTCTCTGCGGAGGTTGGGAGGTACGTGGGAAACGTGGATTCCGACAGCTACGTCTTGGCCGGGATAGCCTGGACGCCGGACAAGACTGACGTGTCGGCTAGCACCGAGATCCATGAGACTGGGGGGATGAAAGTGGTCTTCGCAGCCTCGCAGGATTTCTAGACGCCCCGACAGTGCTGCGCCAAACGCAGGGCTTGGCATGCGTTTTGTGCCCCAAAGAATCCTTGACGCTCCGACTCATCGGCTATAGAGAGGCGCCACCTTAGCGGTCGGTCGTGAGGTTCACGCGGGTATCTGCCACCTTGTGCGGGCACCCAGGAACCTCAAACACACTGCCAAAGGCGAGACTTGTTGCAAATCTTTGTGCGCATGAACGCTCCGAAAGGGGCGGTCCGCTGCATTCAAAGGCGCCGCGATCCGAGAACGGATCGGCAGGGCGCCGTTTCGGTTTGCTTTGGTCTCACGCAACGAACCGGCCGATGGAAAGAGCTTGAATGCCGACCATTAATCAGCTGATCCGGAAACCCCGGACGACCAAGCCGAAGCGGAACAAAGTTCCGGCGATGGAGCAGAATCCGCAGAAGCGCGGGGTTTGCTCGCGCGTCTATACGACGACACCCAAGAAGCCCAACTCGGCGCTGCGCAAGGTCGCCAAGGTGCGGCTGACCACATCGCGCGAAGTCATTTCCTACATTCCGGGCGAAGGCCACAACCTGCAGGAGCACTCGGTTGTGCTCATTCGCGGCGGTCGTGTGCGTGACCTTCCCGGCGTGCGCTATCACGTGCTGCGCGGCGTCCTCGACACCCAGTCAGTCAAGGATCGCAAGCAGCGCCGGTCGAAGTACGGCGCGAAGCGGCCGAAGTAAGGAGAACGTCAGATGTCCCGTCGCCACCGCGCTGAAAAGCGAGACGTTATCCCCGATCCCAAGTTCGGCGATGTCGTCGTCACCAAATTCATGAACTCGCTCATGGAAGACGGCAAGAAGTCCGTCGCCGAAGGCATCGTCTACGGCGCCTTCGATATCGTGCAGCAGAAATCCAAGCAGGACCCGATCAACGTGTTCCGTACCGCGCTGGACAATATCCGTCCGGCGGTGGAAGTGCGGTCGCGTCGTGTTGGCGGCGCCACCTATCAGGTGCCGGTCGAAGTCCGCACCGATCGCCAGCAGGCTCTGGCCATCCGCTGGCTCATCGAATCCGCCCGCAAGCGCGGCGAACACACGATGCGCGAGCGCCTGAGCGGCGAGCTCATGGACGCCATGAATGGCCGCGGCCAGGCCGTCAAGAAACGCGAAGATACGCACCGGATGGCCGACGCCAACCGCGCGTTCTCGCACTACCGCTGGTAATTGGAGACTTAGGACCGATGGCCCGCGAATATCCCATCAACGAATACCGCAATTTCGGCATCATGGCCCACATCGATGCTGGCAAGACCACGACCACCGAGCGTGTGCTCTACTACACCGGCAAGTCCCACAAGATCGGCGAAGTCCATGACGGCGCCGCGACGATGGACTGGA
>JBDTVO010000255.1:0-4059 GCA_040007135.1 Devosia sp.
CTTCGCCTCGCCCTTCACGCTGCCCACGAGCCTCAATTTCGAGAACTATGTTTCGGCCTGGAGCACGGCGAGCATCGGCACCTATTTCTTCAATACCGTGCTGGTCGTCGGCAGCGCGCTGGTCATCGTCATGACGCTGGGCGCCATGTGCGCCTATGCGCTCGCGCGCTATGAGTTCAAGGGCAGCAAGTTCATCTACTATTTGATGCTGGCCGGGCTGACCTTTCCGGTCTTCCTCGCCGTGGTGCCCTTGTTCCTGACGCTCAAGAATTTCGGCATCCTCAACACCTTCCCCGGCCTCATCATCACCTATGTGGCCTTCGCCCTGCCCTTCACGGTGTTTTTCCTCTACGCCTTCTTCAGGACCCTGCCGCAGGAGGTCGCGGAAGCCGCCGCGCTCGACGGCGCCGGACCATGGCGGATCTTTTTCACCATCATGCTGCCCATGGCCGGCCCGGGCATGGCTTCTGTCGCGATCTTCAACTTCCTCGGCCTGTGGAACCAGTTCCTGCTGCCGGTCGCGCTCAACACCAAGAGCACCAACTACGTTCTGTCGCAGGGTATGGCGTCCTTCGCATCGCAGGCCGGCTACTCGGTCAATTTCGGCGCGCTTTTTGCGGCCGTGGTGATCACGGTGCTGCCGGTGCTGGTGACCTACATCGTCTTCCAGCGACAGCTGCAGGGCTCGGTCTCGCCGGGTCTGCTGAAGTAGCGTTTCAAACCGGGCTTGCTACGATGCGGATCGAGATACTCCCAACCCCCGAGGATGCGGCGCTCCACGTCCACGACGTGCTGATCCATCAGCTGACGTCGGCGCCTAACTCCGTCCTCGGCCTGCCCACCGGCGGCACCCCGCGACGCGTCTATGCGGCGCTGGTCGCGAGCTTCCGCGCGGGGAAGGGCGACTGGCGCGCCGCCACGACCTTCAACCTCGACGAATACCGCGGACTGGGCCGCGGCCACCCGCAGTCTTACGCAACCTACATGCGCCAGGAGCTCTTCGATCATGTGAACTGCCCCGCCGGGTCCACTCATATCCCCGACGGGATGGCGCCCGATCCGGCGCAGGAGGCGAGCCACTACGAAGCATTGATCCGCAGCACCGGCGGCATCGACCTGCTCCTCCTCGGCCTCGGACAGAATGGACATATCGGCTTCAACGAGCCCGGCTCGCCGCACAACTCGCTGACGCGGCTGGTTGAGCTCGCGCCCAACACCATTGCCCGCAATGCCCGGTACTTTCCCGTGGGCATGTCGCCGCCAACGCAGGCGATCACCATGGGCATTGGTACCATCCTCGCGGCGCGCCGGCTCATTCTCCTTGTCACGGGCGAGGCCAAGGCCAAGGCGCTGCGCGCCAGTCTCCACGGCCCCGTGGGTGAAGCCGTCCCGGGGTCAGCCCTGCAGCATCACGCGAACGTCCTCGTGGTCGCCGACGAGGCCGCCGCCTCTGCCTTGCCGGAGCGCCATGCCCTCAGCAAGTCTGCCATCACCGCGAGGCGCCAGTGAGCACCGTTCCTCCATCCCGCGTTGCCTACACCGGCGCCAGGATCTTCGACGGCACCTCGTGGTACGAACGTTCCGCGCTCGTGGTCGCCGGCGACTTGGTTGAGGGGATCATCGCCTCGGACTCGCCCACTGATGCGCGTCGTGTCGCCCTGGATGGCGGTATCCTCGCGCCCGGCTTCATCGACCTCCAGATCAACGGTGCCGGTGGCGCTCAGTTCAACCTCGATCCCACTGTGACCTCGATCGAAACCATCTGCGCCACCTCGGCGCGCTTCGGTGTCACCGGCTGCTTGCCCACGCTCATCACTGACACCCCAGACCACACCGCGGCCGCCATCGTCGCGGGAGTTTCGGCGGCGAAGTCGCGCATCCCCGGCTTCCTCGGGCTTCACCTCGAGGGTCCGCACCTCAGCGTCGCCCGCAAGGGGGCGCACGACCCGGCGCTGATCCGTCCGATGGACGAAACCGACCTGCTGGCACTTATCGACGCCCGCGCCCGCCTGCCAAACCTGCTGGTCACCGTAGCGGCCGAGACCGTCGGCCCGCAGCAGATCGCGAGGCTGGTCGAGGCCGGCATCATCGTCAGCATCGGTCACTCCGATGCCGGCTACGAAACTGTCCGACGCGCCGCAGAGGCCGGCGCCTCGATGGTCACCCACCTGTTCAACGCGCAAAGCCAGCTTGGCAATCGCGAACCCGGCGTCGTTGGTGCGGCGCTGGACCTCGCGGGACTCTCGGCCGGTCTCATCGCCGATGGCATTCATGTCGATGCGGTGTCGATCGGCGTCGCATTGCGTGCCAAGCGTGGCCCCGGCCGCATCGTCCTCGTCAGCGACGCGATGTCGGTAACCGGCACCGACGTCGCAAGCTTCGAGCTCACCGGCCGCACCGTCTACCGCAAGGACGGCGCGCTGCGGCTTGCCGATGGCACGCTTGCTGGAGCGGACCTGACGATGATCGACGCTATCGGCTACATCCACCGCACGCTCGGCCTTGGCCTGGACGAGACCATGCGCATGGCCTCGCTTTATCCGGCGGACATTCTCGGCGATGATAAGCGTGGCAGGATCGCCCCTGGCTGCCACGCAGACATCGTTCACATCGGCGACGACCTGTCCGTCCGCGGCACGCTGATCGGCGGCAACCCCGTCTGGTCCTCAACTCCGGCGCGGTAGCTCGGTACGGGCTATCGATTGCAGAAGCCGGCCGTGCTAGCCTCGCCACCAGCGTCGCGCGAGTTCCCATGGCATCCGAAGTCGAGCGGTTCATCCGCATAGAAGCACCGCATGCGGGCTCCGGCACGGGCGGCAGGTGGCGAACCTTGCCGAACGCCGCTCGGGTTCTCGTTTGGGACATGTCGATTGCCGACGCGCTCCCAACCGAGACGGATGAGGCCGCAAGCCCCAAACGCTTCATCTTCCACATCAACTACATCGACGGTGTCACGCGAGGCTGCCGCGTGAGCTACCTCGGAGAAAGTTTCGTCGTGCTCGGTGTGTCGGATTCGACGCGACTGCGTGGGCTCGAGCTGCGTTGTGCGCCGTCGGCCCCGGGCTGAGGTCGATCGGCTACTTCGACAGCCGCAGTTCCTGCAGGCTCTGCCCGATCTGGGCAAACGCATCTTCGAGGTCAGTGCCGGTATCGGCCTGGAAGTAGTGCTGGGCGTCGGTGGCGCAATTGGTGAGGTTGGTTGCCGCCGTCGTATTGCCCGCCATGTCGAAGCCCACGGTATAGAGGATGATGCCCTTGGCTTTGATCGCGGTGCAGATCGCCAGTGCCTGGCTGATCGACGTGCCGTTCGGCGAGTTGCAGCTGATGTGGTCCGACGAGTTTCCGCTGCCGCTGAGCGCGTCGGCGGCAATGACGCTGCCGCAATAAGGCGTGTTGAAATCGCCGTCCGTCATCAGCACCACCGCCTTGAGCGTATTGGCTGCCGTGTACGATGCGGGCTGGCTCGCCGACGGCCAGATATAGGCGAAGTTCGGCGACACCATGTACCAGCCCCAGGCGATGCCCAAGTGCCCGGCCGTGGATCCGGCAGCGGCGAGGCCGGTGACAACTGCCTTTAGCGCCGTCTTGTCGGTGCTGAGGGGAATGAGGCTCTGGGTGAGGCACGGATTGTTGGACGCCGGATAGACGTAGCCGAGCTTGTAGGTGCTGGGAGCGTCGTCTGTGTACGGGTTGGTGGCGCGGTCGGACACGCAGTTGCTGACAGCAAAGGTCTGGTGACCGCTCGAGGCGGTCGCAAAGTAGTACCAGTCGCAGCCCAGCTTCGCGCAATGCGATGAGGCGCTGCTGGCGGTATAGGTGCCGCTGACCGTCGAGACGCTTTCGTCGGTCAAAATGAAGGTGGTCGACGTCGTGGTCCCTACCGCGCCGGCGTGGGTGCCGTTGAGGGCGGTCATGCCGCCGGCGTTGTCGATATACACGGTGTCACCCGTGGCGTGCCCGTGCGCGCTCGAGGTCGTCACCATCACATGGCAGCTCGAATCGTAGCACTTGGTGATGGTGCCACCCGAGGTCCAGGCATTCCACGAGCCGGAATTGACG
>JBDTVO010000256.1:0-3991 GCA_040007135.1 Devosia sp.
AGACCTCCGGGACGGTTCAGCGCCTCGACGACGACCCGCGCGCCCTCGTAGGCTGTCTGGTATCCGTCGCGCCTCAGGCAGGTGACGTGCAGCAGCACATCGGCCCGTCCGTCATCGGGGACGATGAAGCCAAAACCCTTGGCCACGTCGAACCATTTGATGGATCCGGCGATCTCGATAACATCGATAGGTGTGGTGTCGGAAGCAACCGTCATGCCGTCGAGCAGACGGACTCCGGGCTTGTCGCCACCGGCTGTAAGTTTAGCCGCCATGCCCCCAAACGCCTCTTTAGCACTCTCCCCGGTCGCAAGCCGGGTACGCGGATATTCGACTCACCTTGGCCGATTCAATTTCAAAAGTTAAGGACTAGCGTCAAAGAAGTTCAACTGTCCCAGCCTCTGTGGACAACACTGTTGCAGCGATGGCGCACTTGCGTCGCGTCCGGACCTTTCAAGCAAGGATTACGCACAATGAAATACCTCCACACGATGGTCCGCGTGACCGACATCGAACAGAGCAAGCGGTTCTACTGCGATGGTCTCGGCCTGCGAGAAGTGCGCCGCAGCGAAAGCGAGAAGGGCCGCTACACGCTCGTCTTTCTCGCCGCGCCCGGTGACGACGACGCCCAGGTGGAACTCACCTTCAACTGGGACCCGGAGGTTTACACGGGCGGTCGCAGCTTCGGTCACCTCGCCTACGAGACCGACGATATCTACGCGCTCTGCCAGCACATGATGGATATGGGCATCACCATTAACCGGCCGCCGCGCGAGGGCCGAATGGCGTTCGTCCGCTCGCCCGACGGCATTTCGATCGAGCTGCTGCAGAAGGGCGCCGCCAAGGCGCCGGCCGAGCCGTGGTCGTCATTGCCCAACATCGGCGCCTGGTAACCGCTCCTTCACCACGCGGCTTAGGCCGAGGTTCACGACGATTGCCTAGCATTGTTCCGAACGCCGCCGCCGGGCGGCTCCCTTCGGAGCGGATGAATGGTGCGCCTTGTCGTTGCGCTTGTCGTGGCCCTCGGCCTTGGCGCCTGCGCCCTGTCACCGCCGCGCAACCTCTATGCCGGGTTCGGGCAGAACTTCGGCATGTACGTCGCCAATTCCGGCGTCCAGACCTTCTGCTTTACGCCGCGGCTGCGCGTCGCCATCGCCGGACTCGAATCCCGCTTCGGACGCCGCGTCGTCGTCACCTCGGGCTATCGCGACCCGTGGCACAACTTCACCGTGGGCGGCAAAGACGACAGCTATCATATGAAGTGCATGGCCGCCGACATCATGATCCCCGGCGTCAGCAAATCGAGCCTCATTGCCGCCGCCTACCGCAGCAGCCTCGTCGGCGGACTGGGGTGCTACCCGGGCCGCACCTTCATCCATATCGACGTGCGCATCCGGCCGCGCGGCTGGGGTCATCCGGTGACCTTCTCGGGCTGCTGATTGAACCTTGCACGGCCCCGGGCGCGCCTCTATAGACCGCCTGCCGCGCAAAACGCGCCCATCGTCTATCGGTTAGGACGCCACCCTTTCACGGTGGAGAGAGGGGTTCGACTCCCCTTGGGCGCACCATTTCCCGTGATTGACGGGACCCGGCCAAGCTTATAACTGATCCTGTCTCCGCGCCCATCGTCTAGCGGTCAGGACACCGCCCTCTCACGGCGGGAACAGGGGTTCGATTCCCCTTGGGCGCGCCAATCCTTCAGCGACAAATCGGGACATTCCGCGACAGCTTGCGCCGTGGGCACGCTCACCTGTTGGGCACGATGTGGCGGATCAGGCCGCGGCGGCCTTGGGGACGTGGGAGCTCACTGGGCGCGGCAGCGTGGCGCCATCGGCGCGGCTGCTCCATACGATCCAGTATTTTCCCTTGCCGTCAGGCACCAGGACTTCGGCGGCACGCTGCAGATGCGTCATGAACTGCGCTTGGTTGCGCGCTTCCAGCGCAGCCTGTTCACGGGACTCGAAGGGCCCGTGACCGTGCCCCTCGAAATCCACCCACCACTGTTCCTGGCTCTGAATTACAATGTACAGAGCAGTCGCCATGCTCAAGTCCGCCGAACCCCACGTGAAGCTACCACTGTCCGGCGATTCAGCGAGGGCCGGCGCGAGTTACGCACAGAAGCATTGTAGATGTGGACAATGTGGGGCATCCGCTCCTTTGTGTGGGCCGCGGTTTGGGACCGAAATCGTGTGAGGGGGATCGATGCAACTGCTGATCACGGGGGCCACCGGCAAGGTTGGCCAGGCGTTCCTGCCGCGCTTTCTCGCCGATCCCCGATTGGCCGACGCAAGCGTGGTCTGCATTTGCAACAATCGAATGGTAGAGGAGACCCCCCGCGTGCGGGCCGTGCGCGGCTCAATCGGCGATCCGGCCGTGGTTGCCTCGGCGATGCACGGCACGACCCATGTGCTCCACATGGCGACGGTCAAGGAGGACCCGGTCCACGCGATGGATGTGTCGGTCAAGGGCATGTTCCTGCTGCTCGAGGCGGCGCGGCGAGCCCCGGACTTCCATCAGTTCATGCTGATCGGCGGCGACTGTGTCGTCGGCCACTGCATCGTGCAGCACGAGGCGCCGGTGACCGAGACCACGCCGTTCCGGCCCTATCCCGGGGTCTATGCCCTCTCCAAGGTGCTCGAAGAGACCATGCTGGTGCAGTACGGCGCCCAGTATGGCCTCGACTGGACCACGCTGCGGGCCCCGTGGATCATGGAGAAGGACGATTTCCGCTACGTCCTCAGCTTCGGCCCGGACCAGTTCGGCGGCCCGGACTGGGACGGCATGATCGAGCCCGCCGAGCGCGGAGCCCACCACGCCGCCGGCCGCGCGCCTCTGATCCTCGCAGCCGACGGGCTGCCGCTGAAGCGCAATTTCGTCCACGTCGACGACCTGGTGGACGCGATGCTGCTGGCGCTCGGCAACCCCGCCGCCAGCCGGGCCCTGTTCAACATCGCTATGACCGAGCCGGTGGACTACGGCGTGGTCGCGGACCACCTCAAGGCAACTCGCGGCATGGGCCCGGCGCGGATCGCGTCGGCGCTTCATTCCAACCTGCTCGACAACGCCAGGGCCCGCCTGCAGCTCGGTTGGACGCCCAAAGTCGACACGATCGGCCTAGTCGAGCGGGCATTCACCTATGCCCGCACCGCAGCCGAGCCGCGAAAGGTCTGGTACGTCGGCTGAGCCGCCGCCCTTACCAATCCTTATGCCAGCTTACTGATCGCTAATGTTACTTTGACGCCCGGCACGCCCATATTCCGAATGTCCGTCGCAGCGGACGGCTGAACTGTGAGGGTCGCCATGCGCAAAATAGTCATCCGGACCCTGATTGCCATTTTGGCGGCGATCGCGCTTGGCGTTGGCGCTTGGGTTTACCTGAGCCCGTCAACCGCGCGGACAGAGCCCGTAACGGTCGTCGTCAAGCGCGGCGACGTCGACCAGAGCGTGCTGGCGTCGGGCGCCCTCGAGGCAAGCGCCGTGACCAGCGTCGGGGCGGAAGTCTCGGGCACGATCCAGTCTCTCAAGGTCAAGCTCGGCGACAGCGTGCAGAAGGGCGACCTTATCGCCGAGATCGACTCGACCAATCAGGACAACGCCGTCAAATCCGCCGAGGCTTCGCTCGCCAATATGCAGGCCCAGCTCCAGGCCAAGCAGGCGGACCTTGTCTCGGCGCAGGCCGGAATGGATCGCGCCAACAAGCTGGCGCCGCAAAAGCTGGTATCCGACGCCGACGTCAACGCCGCCACCGCCACCCTGGCGTCGGCCCAGGCCGCGATCGCCTCCCAGAACGCGCAGATCAGCCAGGCCGAGCTTGCCGTCGATTCCGCCAAGCTCGACCTCGAGCGGACCAAGATCACCGCACCTGTCGCCGGCACGGTCGTCGCCGTGCTGGTCACCGAGGGCCAGAGCGTCAACGCCGCTCAGTCGTCGCCGACGCTGGTCAAGATCGCCGACCTCGACACCATGCTGATCAAGGCGCAGGTCTCGGAGGCCG
>JBDTVO010000257.1:0-3989 GCA_040007135.1 Devosia sp.
GAGCTGGGCGAACTGCTCGCCCGTTGGGCCGGCGGGGTTGGCGAAGTAGCCGGTCTTGCCGTGGCCGACATTGTCGTCCTTCTCGATGCCCGGCCATTCGAAGGCGAAGTTCATCTGCAACGCCACCTGGCCGGACTTATAGGCGTCGACCGCCTGGTCCATGTAGATGTCCGACGAGCCGGGCGGGGTGCAGCAGTCGTAGAGCGACTTGTAGTACTCGAGGCCCTTCACGGCGCCATCGGAGTTGACGAAGCCGTTCATGTCGTACGGCTTATCCGGATTGTCGTATTTGAAGCCGTAGCTGTAGAGCGTGTCCATCACGCCCATGGTGATGCCTTCCGAGCCGCGCTCGGTGTAGATGGCGGCGCCGTAGACGGTCTTGCCGTCGATCTGGCGGTTCTGGAAGAACTCGGCGATCTGCTTGAGCTGGTCGAAGGTTTTTGGCGGGGCGAGGTCCCAGCCATACTTGGTCTTGAATTCGGCCTGCAGTTCGGGCTTTGCGAACCAGTCCTTGCGGTAGGTCCAGCCGACGACGTCGCCCATGGCGGGCAGCGCCCAGTAGTTTGGCGTGTTCTTGGGCCACTCGGAATAGCCCACGACCGTCGCCGGTACGAAGCTGTCCATCGAGATGCCGTTCTTGTCGAAGAAGTCGTTGAGCTTGACGTAGTGGCCGTTCTCGGCCGAGCCGCCGATCCACTGGCTGTCGCCGATCAGCAGGTCGCACAGCTTGCTGTGCGAATTCAGCTCGTTGAGCAGCTTGTCGGTGTAGTTGGTCCACGGAATGAACTCGAACTTCATGCCGATGCCAGTTTGTTTAGTGAAGTCCTTGCTGAGTTCGACAAGGGCGTTCGCCGGATCCCACGCAGCCCAGCACAGAGTGATGTCCTCCGCCTGGGTCGCGGTTGCCGTCACGATCGAGCCGACGGTCGCAAAAGACAATAGTCCTATGGCCGCAAAAGCGGCTTTCAACGTCCGATTCATACTCTCCTCCTGTGGCCGACCGACCTTCGGTCCTGCCCTCAACGGCGCGCCTGCAAGCGCCCCGTAGTCCTCCGCGCGGTACCCCGCGTGTTTAGTTGTTATGTTTAGTAATGCTCAATTTACTGAACATTGCAAGGGGCCAGAATCGAGACCCTCGTCGGGGCCGGCAGCAGGCAGGTCTTGGAGAGGTTGCGGCTGGGACTAGTGCGGCTGGGTCGACGGCCCGGGCGTCGCCCCGTCGCTGAGCTTTGCCGGCAGCACGATGTGGAACTCGGTTCTGCCGGGGGCAGACTCGACGTCGATGCGACCGTGGTGGCGGTCGACCACGATGTTGCGCGCGATGTGGAGGCCAAGGCCGGTGCCCTGGCCCTGGGGTTTGGTGGTGAAGAACGGATCGAAGATGCGCGGCTGCGTTTCGGCAGGAATGCCGGGGCCGTTGTCGGCGATCACCACCTCGACCTCGTCACCCAGTCGTCGGGCGGTGACCTCGAGCCGTCCCTTGCCGTCCATCGCCTGCACGGCGTTGTCGATGAGGTTGGTCCACACCTGGTTGAGCTCGCCAGCGTAGGCTTCGATGCGCGGCAGGTCCGGGTCGTAGTCGCGCACCACCTCGACGCCGTGCTTCAGCTTGTGGTTGAGGATCATCAGCGTGTCCTCTAGGCTCATGCGCAGATCGACATTCTGCACCGCGGCCTGATCGAGATAGGCATACGACTTCACGGCGCGGACGATGGCTGAGATAGCCTTGCTGCTCAGCTCGATCTCGGCCAGCAACTGGCGGGCGGCGAGAGCCGTGCCGAGCCAGCGGATGATCGGCGCGGCGTGGTCCGAGAGGCCGGTCGCGACCTCTGCCAGCTTCTCGACCGTCCAGCCGAATTCGACAAAGGCCGGCGCGATGTCCCACGGCTCGGGGACGCCGAGGGCCTCGAGCCAGTCGATCAAACGCGTCTCCTCCGCCGGATTGGCCCCGACCCGCGGGGCGATCGCCGCCTCGGCCTCGAGCGCGTCCCGCGCGGCGCGTTCGCCTGCGTCAAGCGACAGTGCATCGAGATCGCGGGTCCGGGCCCGCCAGTTGCTGAACGCCTCATCGAGCAGGCTCGCGCTGCGCTGGATGGCGGCCGCCGGATTGTTGAGCTCGTGCGCGAGGCCGGCGGCGAGCGTTCCTAGTGCCGCCAGCTTGTCGCCCTGGACCAGCAGCGACTCGCTGCTGCGCAGCCGTGCCGCGACCGTGCGCAGCAGGCTGGTGGCAATTGCCGGCCGCTTGTTGAGCAGATCCTGGAACATGCCGGCGTCGATTTCGAGCAGCTCGCTTTCGGCCGTGGTGCGGACCGAGGCGGTGCGTGGCACCTGCTCGAGCAGCGACATTTCCCCGAGCACATCGCCGGCTCCGCGCCGCGCCAGGACGATCTGGCGATCGCCGTCGCGCTTGGTGACCTCGACTTCGCCCGAGAGGATGACGAACAGCGCGTTGCCGTCGGCGCCCTCCTCGATGAAGAGGAGGCCGGGCGGCGCGGTGTAGCGCTTCGAGCTTTCGCTGAGATCGATCAGGTCGTCATCGGCGAGACCCTCGAACAGCGGCACCCGGCGCAGCATGTCGCGGGTCGAGTCCGGCGCCACGGGAGCGTCGCTCATGACGCCGCCGGCTGCTTCGGCCGCGAGGCGATTTCCGGGCTGCGCAGGTGCTGGTGAACGAAGCTCACGCACATCGAGCCCTCGCCGATGGCCGAGGCGACACGCTTGATCGAATTATGTCGCACGTCACCGACGACGAAGATGCCGGCGACGCTGGTTTCGAGCCAGAATGGATCGCGTGGCGCCAGCCAGCCCTTGGGGTGCTTGCCAGCGTCCGCCTCGAGCGAGACACCCGACAGCAGGTAGCCGTGTTCGTCGAGTTGCAGCGCGCCGCCCAGCCAGTCGGTGTGCGGCGCGGCGCCGATGAAGCAGAACACAGCCCTCGTCGGGTGCGTCGTGGTCTCGTTGGTGGCGGAGTCGGCGATGGTGAGCGACTCCAGCTCCGTGCCGCCGTCGAGCGCGGTCACCGAAGCGTTCATCCAGAAGCGGACGTTCTCGGACTGCTCGATGCGCTCGCTGAGGTAGCGCGACATGCTGCCAACAAGAGTGTTGCCGCGAACCAGGATGGTGACGGATTTGGCGAACTGCCCGAGGTACATCGCCGCTTGTCCGGCGGAGTTTCCGCCGCCGATGATGTGGACGTCCTGGTCCTTGACCGAGAGTGCCTCGGTGATGGCAGCGCCATAGAACAGCCCCATGCCGGCAAAGCGGTCGGCGCCAGGCACGTCGAGCGTGTTGTAGGAGACGCCAGTGGCGATGATCAGCGCCTGGCTGGCCAGCGTCGAGCCGTTGCTCAGCGTGACGCGGTGGTAGCCGTTGGCGGTCTCGAGCTTGATGGCCTCCTGCGGCGTCAGGATCTCGGCGCCGAAGCGGCGGGCCTGCGCCACGGCGCGTCGCGCCAGGTCGCTGCCGCTGAGGCCGACGGGAAAGCCGAGATAGTTCTCGATGCGGGCGCTGGTGCCAGCCTGGCCACCCGGCGCCTCGCGCTCGACCAGCACCGTGCGGAGGCCCTCGGAGGCGCCATAGACCGCAGCGGCAAGCCCGGCAGGGCCGGTGCCCACCACCACCAGATCATAAACTTCCAGCTCGGCGTGAGTGTGCAGCCCAAGCCGCTCGGCGAGATCGGCAACGGATGGATTTGAGAACGAGGTTCCATCCGGCAGAACGATCACCGGCAGCGGCGCGTCTATGGCCACGCGATTGCGCAGCGGCGTGGCTTCGGCATCGGTCTCGATATCGAGCCAGCTATAGGGGATGAGGTTGCGCGCGAGGAAATCGCGGATACGGTGACTCTCGGCCGACCAGCGATGAGCGGTTGAACGGAATGCGCCAGTTCGGCAGGAATGAACTGAATCATGTCGGGATGATCCTGCGGCTTGTCCGCGGCTTTGACCGCCGCTTCCGGCCCGAACCGCGCGGCCAGCGACGAGAGATAG
>JBDTVO010000258.1:0-3947 GCA_040007135.1 Devosia sp.
CGCGACTGCGGCGATGCCGCTGAGGATTGCGTGTTTCATGTCATGTCCCTTTCGACGGATCGGGGCAGGTCCCCGCAGGCCGGCCGGATGCCGTTGCGCCTGATGCCGGGACTCCTAGAGGCAGCACCCTCAGCTTTTATGTCGATTGGGCGACGTGTTTGTGACAGCGTAAGTGGCTGTTGTAACACAACTTTCGTCGACCGGCCGATTGCGTGGTCGCGACAGCGTCAGCGGTTAAGCAGCACCTCGACCCGGGTCCCTTCCCCGGGTCGTGAGCGGATGGCCAGTTGGCCGCGGTGGCGGTTGACGATGTGCTTGACGATGGCGAGGCCGAGGCCGGTGCCCTTCTTCTTGCGGCTCGATTCCGCGTCGACGCGATAGAAGCGCTCGGTGAGACGGGGGACGTGCTCGGGCGCGATGCCGGCGCCATGGTCGACGACGGTGACGGCGTAGTCGAAGCCGGACCGCCCGGCGGCGACCGTCACCTCGACGCGGCCGCCTTCGCCGCCGTATTTGATGGCGTTGTCGATGAGGTTCTCGAACACTTCGTAGAGCTCGCTCGCATCGCCGGTGACAGTGGCGCTGCCGAGCCCATCAATGGCGATCACAATGCCCGCCTCGCGCGCCTGCGTCTCGAGGCCATCGCGGACCTCGGCGAGCAGCGACACGAGGTCGACGCTGCCGGTCGGTCGCAGGTGCTGGCGGAGCTCGATGCGGCTCAGCGACAGCAGGTCGTCGATCAGGCTCGACATGCGGGCCGCCTGCTGCCGCATGATGGTGAGGAACCGTTCGCGCGCCGCCGCATCGCCTGCCGCCGGGCCAAGCAAGGTGTCGATGAAACCCACCAGCGAGGTCAGCGGCGTGCGCAGCTCGTGGCTGGCATTGGCGATGAAGTCGGTGCGCAATTGTTCGAGACGCTTGAAGTCGGTGAGGCTCTGCAGCGTCAGCGCGACGATGCCCTCGCTCCGCGGCAGCGGCGCGATGTGGACGCGGTGCCAGGTCTCATTAGGGACGGTCTGGTGCAGCTCGACGGTCTGGGCTCCGGCGCCGCGCCGGACGGCGTCGAGGGCCGACAGCAGCGCCGGGTTGCGCAAGGTCAGGCTCAGCAACTGGCCCTCGTCGATGGCGGGAAACTCTCGGACTGCCGCAGGGTTGCGGTGGACAACGATGCCGCGGCGGTCGAGCAGCAGGCACGGATCGGCGAGCGCGTCGGCGAAGCCGTCAAAGATATCAAGGCGGTCGATGTCAGCGGTGTCGGCCATGGCCTGGGCTACCCTTGTCGGCAAAGTAACTGAGTCTGTTGCCGGCCCTTGCCACAAAAGCACAGGCTGTGCACCGTCCTCGAAGGAGGAATGTGAATGTCCGATGACAGCGCGCCGAAATTCGACCTCGACGACCCCGAACTCCCCAAGTGGATCAAGAAAGGGGCGCTGAAGTCGGGTGGGTACCCCTATGACAGCCGGCTCGACGACGATGACTATCTCAAGCAGCTGCTGAAGCTGCAACTCGAGCTGGTGAAGCTGCAAGCCCACATGCTCAAGTCCGGCGAGCGGATGGTGATGCTGTTCGAGGGGCGTGACGCCGCCGGCAAGGGCGGCTCCATCGATACGTTCCGCGAACACCTCAATGGCCGCTATTGGCTCGACGTGGCGCTGCCCAGACCGTCGGACCGCGAGCGCACGCAGTGGTACTTCCAGCGCTATGTCGACTGGCTGCCGGCGGCCGGTGAAGCGGTGCTGTTCGATCGCTCATGGTACAATCGCGCCGGGGTCGAACCGGTGATGGGCTTCTGCACTCCCGAGCAGACGGACTCCTTTCTCGATGAGGTGCCGCGCTTCGAACGGATGCTCACCCGCGACGGCATCCACCTGTTCAAGTTCTGGCTGGCGATCGGGCGCGAGATGCAGCTCAAGCGCTTCCATTCGCGGCGGCACGATCCGCTGAAGCAGTGGAAGATCTCCGACATCGACATCAAGGCCATCGATAAGTGGGACAGCTATACCGATGCGGCGCATCGCATGCTGATGGAGTCCCATTCGGAGATGACGCCGTGGCACGTGGTCCTCGCCAATGACAAACTGCGGGCGCGGCTCGAGATCATCCGCACCGTGCTGTCGGTCACCGACTATGAGGGCAAGGATGCCGGTGCGGTAGGAACGGTCGACGACAAGCTGGTGCTGCCCCCCGAGCGCTACATCGCTCAGCACGCCCAAAGCTGACCGGGCATCCGACCGGCCAATCCGGCCGCTGCAGGAGCCCGGAACACATTTCCACACCTGCCCGACATGCCCGCGCTGCGGCGGTTTGACAGTGTCGGAAAAAGCGAATCAAGTGCGGTTTGACCAGCTGGTCAATCTCCGGGGAGGTTGACCGTGGGGCGGCTGGGCGAGTGGGCTGGACGCGTCTCCGGCACGCGATCGGGGGCAGTATGGGGACCGCAGCGATGCCGCGCCTGGGCGTGGACTTGGTTGCGCCGGTACGAACCGTCAACGCACAGGGCAAGAGCCCTTTTGTGCTGGTCTGCGATCACGCCAGTAATCGCATTCCACCGGCCTACGCCAATCTCGGGCTGAGCGCCGCCGACCGGCTGCGGCACGTCGCGTGGGATCCCGGCGCGCTCGCCGTTTCGCTGCGCCTGACCGAATTGCTCGATGCGCCGCTGCTGCACGCGACGGCGTCGCGGCTGGTCATCGACTGCAACCGTCATCTCGATTCGCCGACAGCCATCGCCGAGCTCTCTGAAATCACCGCGATCCCCGGCAACATCGGCATCAGTGCTGCCGACCGGGCCGAGCGGACGGCGCGCTACCACGCGCCCTTTCACGAGGCGATCGACCGGCTGCTGGCGCAGCGGCAGGCGGCTGGCCGCGACAGTATCCTCGTCTGCATGCACTCGTTCACGCCGGTCTATCTGGGCGTGAAGCGCCCCTGGCCGATCGGCATCCTGCCACCGCCGGGCGAGCGCTTCAGCGCGGCGCTGTTCGAAGCGCTGGCGGGTGAACTGCCGGGCATGGCTCTCGGCTGGAACCAGCCCTACGCTGGCGGCAAGGGTGTCTCCTACACCGTGGACCGGCACGGCGAAGGCCGCGACGCGACCATGATCGAAATCCGACACGATGAAATTCTCGAACCAAACGGCGTCGCCCTGTGGGCGGACCGGCTGGCCCGGTGCCTCGAAGCAGCGCGGGTCGCGCTGCACGGAGCATCGGCACATCTCTCCTCACCGCTCCGCGGGGGAATAGCGCTGGAAGGAAGGGACTAACAATGGCTGTAGAACACTCAGAGGACAAGAAGCTCCTCCACTCCATGGGCTATGCCCAGGAGCTCTCGAGGCGGATGGGGTTGTTCTCCAATTTCGCTATCTCGTTTTCAATCATCTGCATCCTGTCGGGCGGCATCAACTCGCTGGCCCAGGCAACCTCTGGCGCCGGTGGCGCAGCGGTGGGCATCGGCTGGCCGATCGGCGTCGTCATTTCGGGCGTCTTCGCCCTGTGCATGGCGCAGATCGGTTCCGCCTACCCGACGGCGGGCGGTCTCTACCACTGGGGCTCGATCCTCGGGAACCGCTTCACCGGCTGGGTGACGGCGTGGTTCAACCTGCTCGGACTGGTGACGGTGCTCGGTGCCATCAACGTCGGCACCTACACGTTCTTTATTTCGGCCTTTGCACCCGAACTGGCGGCGATCGGCTTCCAGAACAACATCGTCACCGAGATCATCTTCCTAGTGATCATCACCGGCGCGATGGCGCTGATCAACCATTTCGGCATCCGGCTCACCGCACGGCTGACCGATTTCTCCGGCTACCTGATCTTTGCCACCGCCGCGGTGCTGACGATCGTCTGCCTTGTTGCCACCAAGACGTGGGACTTCTCGCGGCTGTGGACGTTTGCGAACTACTCGGGCGATGCGGGCGGCGGCGTGTGGCCGCCGGTCGATGGCACCTG
>JBDTVO010000259.1:0-3904 GCA_040007135.1 Devosia sp.
AGCCGCAGCGCGCCGCCCCCAGTGCGGCCAATCCGATCACCAGCCAGTTCGGTCGTGGCGATGCGGACTATCTGAAGGGCCTCAATCCCGAGCAGCGCGATGCGGTGCTGACCACCGAAGGCCCGCTGCTGGTCCTCGCCGGCGCCGGGACCGGCAAGACCCGCGTCCTCACCACCCGCATCGGCCACATCCTCTCCACCCGCAAGGCGCGCGGCAGTGAGATTCTGGCAGTCACCTTCACCAACAAGGCCGCCCGCGAGATGCGCGACCGCGTCGGCAAGCTCGTCGGCGCCGGCGTCGAGGGCATGCCCTGGCTCGGCACCTTCCACGCCATCGGCGCGCGGATCCTACGTCGCCATGCCGAGCTGGTCGGCCTCAAATCCGATTTCACCATTCTCGACGTCGACGACCAGATCCGGCTGATCAAGCAGCTGCTCGAAGCCGCCAACATCGACGAGAAGCGCTGGCCCGCCCGCGCCTTCGCCGGCATGCTCGACAACTGGAAGAACCGCGGCATGCTGCCGGGTGATGTCACGCCCGCCGAGGCCGGGGCCTTCGCCAACGGCCGCGCCAGGACTCTCTACGCCGATTTCCAGGCCCGGCTGAAGGTTCTCAACGCCGTCGACTTCGGCGACCTGCTGCTCGAAAACATCCGCCTCTTCCGCGAACACCCCGACGTGCTCGCCGACTACCACCAGCGCCTGCGCTACATGCTGGTCGACGAATACCAGGACAGCAACGTCGCGCAGTATCTCTGGCTGCGGCTGCTCGCGCAGGGCCGGCCGGCGAGCGAAGCCAATGTCTGCGTCGTCGGCGACGACGACCAGTCGATCTACGGCTGGCGCGGCGCCGAGGTCGACAACATCCTCCGTTTCGAGAAGGACTTCCCCGGCGCCAAGGTCATCCGGCTCGAGCGCAACTATCGCTCGACCTCCAACATCCTGCGCGCCGCCTCGCACCTCATCGCCCACAACGAATCCCGCCTCGGCAAGACTTTGCAGACCGACGTCGGCGAGACCGGCGATCCGGTCGGCGTCACCTCGGTGTGGGACAGCGAGGAGGAGGCCCGCATGATCGGCGAGGAGATCGAGCAGTTGCAGCGCCACGGCCGCAACCTCAACGACATCGCCATCCTCGTTCGCGCCTCCTACCAGATGCGCGAATTCGAAGAACGCTTCATCACCCTGGGTCTCAACTATCGCGTCATCGGCGGTCCACGCTTCTACGAGCGGAGGGAAATCCGCGACGCCCTCGCCTATCTGCGGCTGGTCGCCAATCCATCCGACACGCTCGCCTTCGAGCGCATCATCAACACCCCCAAGCGCGGCATCGGCGACACCACCATCAAGACGCTGTTCGATACCGGCCGCGCCACCAACCAGCCGCTGCTCGCCGCGACCCGTATCCTGCTCGAGACCGAGGAACTGAAGCCCAAGCAGCGCACGACGCTGCGCGATCTCATCGCCCAGTTCGACAATTGGAGCGAGCGCGCCCGGACCATCCCGCATGCCGAACTCGCGCAACAGATCCTCGACGAGTCCGGCTACACCGGCATGCTGCAGGCCGACAAATCGCCGGACAGCCCCGGTCGCCTCGAAAATCTCAAGGAGCTGGTCAACTCGATGGCCGAGTTCGAGACTCTTGGGAACTTTCTCGAGCACATCAGCCTCGTGATGGATCGTGACTCGGGCGAGGCGCAGGACGCTGTTTCAATCATGACGCTGCACTCGGCGAAGGGTCTCGAGTTCGACACGGTCTTTCTTCCCGGCTGGGAGGAAGGCCTGTTCCCGAGCCAGCGCACCATGGACGAAAGCGGTCGCGCCGGTCTCGAGGAGGAGCGCCGTCTGGCCTATGTCGGCATCACCCGGGCGCGAAAGCTCGCCCGCATCTCGGTGGCCCAGAACCGCCGCATCCACGGCCTCTGGCAGTCGGCGATCCCGTCGCGCTTCCTCGACGAGTTGCCGCCCGAGGCGGTCGAGGTCAAGGACACCGGCTCCGCCTACGGCGGCTACACCTATGGCGGCCGCGCCTCATCGCGCTTCTCGATGGCCGATCCGTTCGACAGCGCCTACGAAACGCCCGGCTGGCAGCGCGCCAAAGCCCAGGCCAAGGACCGCCGCGGCGGTGGCCCGCTCACCATCGACGGCGACCTCGTCGCCCGCTCGACCGACGATGGCCGCGGCAGCAAATACGCCGTCGGTGAACGGGTGTTCCACCTGAAGTTCGGCTACGGCCGCATCGAGCAGATCGAGGGCAACAAGCTGAGCATCGATTTCGAGAAGGCCGGCAAGAAGAAGGTGCTCGACAGTTTTATCAGCAAGGGGTGAGCCTAGTTCAGCGCAAGCAGTCTAGGATCATCTTCCTTCAAGCTTTTCAACTCCCGCATCATAGACACAAGCAACCGAAGCGCCCGCCATGGCCGACACGGGCCGCCCTTGCCGTACAGCAACATGTTGGCCAGTCTTGCACGTGCCGCAATATCACCGAGCGCAACAGCCCTTTCAAACAGTCCGCGTACCTCTGATTGACTGGCCCACTGCTCCCGCGCGCGATGGACCGCGGCCAAGTAGGCCGCACAACAACAGCCCATCGATGCCGCTTCTTCGTATAGATCGACAGCTCGGCGTACATAATTTCGGTGGATGTACGTCAACGCCAAACGGTGAATCGCCACGATCGAGTGATCGGAATCGTAGGCCCGTTGAAACCAGACCCCAGCAGCAGGGAGATTGCCAAAGTATTCGCTCCTGCTCACTGCAACCTTGGCTCCGAGACATGCGTCGCCTCTCGCGATCATCGCTATGGTGTCGCCACCGTCTGCCCTTCGCTCGAGTTCTGCGAGGTCGAGTTCGAGATACAGTTTCACAGCAACCTGTGCCGCGGTCAGCGCCTTCAGAGCATCCTCGCCCCGTAGCTTGCTGTCTAAATGACGGATTTCCACAATCAGACCAGCAGTTGCGCGTCCATAGACAATCGCCGAACCCCGTAGGGCCATTCGAGGGGCTGGTTGCTACTGTTACCTCAGCAAGATGAAATTTGGCTTGAGGACAGACCGAAAATTCGCCCTACCCCTGTGGCGTCAGGGCCTGGCGCGCGGCGGCACGGTCCAGGCCGAGGCGGTGTTCGCGATAGATGATGAACAGCCCCGAGCCGACCACAATGACGCCACCGACCAGCATGTAGAGCGTCGGCACCTCGGCAAAGAATACCATGCCGATCAGCACCGAGAACACCAGCGACGAGTATTCGAACGGCGCGATCACGCTCATTTCAGCGTGCCGGTAACTCTCGGTGAGGAGGATCTGGCCGATGCCGCCGGCGATGCCGGCGCCGATCAGGTACACGGCCTGCAGCGGCGTCGGCATCACCCAGCCGAACGGCACGGTGACGAGGGCAATGATGCTCGACGACAGCATGAAGTAGAGGACGATGGTCGTCGATCGCTCGGTCTGCGTCAGCTTGCGCACCAGCAGCATCGCGAAGGCGGCGCCGACGCAGCCGGCGAGCGCCGCGCCGACGCCGAGCGCTGCGTCGCCGCCGACGCCGCTCGACATCAGCGTCAGCCGTGGCCAGGCGATGATGACGACACCCACCAGTCCCACTGCAACGGCAGTCCAGCGATAGGCGCGCACATGCTCATGGCCGAACAGCGCCGACACCACGACGATCATCAGCGGCGTGGCGTAGTTGAGGGTCACCGCTTCAGGCAGCGGCAGCTTGGTGAGAGCGAAGAAACCCAGCATCATCGAGCAGGTACCGACCAGCCCGCGCCACACCTGCCCGGTCACCGATTTGGTCTTGAGCGCGCCTCGCAGTTCCCCGCGTGCCGCAAGGAAAACCAGCACCGGGATCACCCCGAATGACGAGCGGAAGAACGTCAGTTCTCCGGCCGGAATCCCCTGCG
>JBDTVO010000260.1:0-3866 GCA_040007135.1 Devosia sp.
GGCCTCGAGATGAAGATGGATTCGGCGGTGAACGCCATCGACCGCTATCGCCGCTCGATCGCCGCCATCACCGGCACGGCGCAATCGGTCGCCGGGGCGCTCGGCGATGCCGGCGCCAAGCTCGCCGAGGGTCGCGAGCGGGCGGGCCACGCGCGCCTTGCCGGCCGCGAGGCACGCACCGCGCTGGCCGGCGCCAACGCCGCCGCGGCCCGCGCCGATGTGTCGGTCAGCGGCCTCGACGGCACCACCGGCGAAATCGACAAGCTGGTCGCGGCCATCGAGGATGTGAGCTTCAAGACCAACCTGCTGGCGCTCAACGCCGCGGTGGAAGCCGCACGGGCCGGCGACAAGGGCGCCGGCTTCGCCGTGGTCGCCGCCGAGGTGCGCACCCTGGCGCAAGCGACGCAAAAGACCGCGCGCGAGATTCGCACGCTCGTCACCCACAGCCGGGGCCAGTCGACGCTGGGCGTCGGCGAGGTCACCTCGCTGCGAAATATCCTCTCCGGTTTGACCGCGCTTTTAGACAATCTAAGCGATGACACCGACATGATCGCCACCACGCTCGACGAGAGCGGCGGCGCCATCGGCCGGCTGCGCAGCGACCTGGCGCAGGCCACCGCGGACGCCGGCCGGCCGGATGCGACGGCCAGGCGCCAGCAGGGGCGCTGAGGGAACCATGCTGGACCCCAACGAATTCGCACTCGACGACCATGAGTTCGACCGCATCCGCGCGCGCCTTTACGAGGTCTCCGGCATTTCGCTGTCGGCCGCCAAGCGGACCCTGGTGATCGCCCGGCTCGGCCGCCAGCTCCGCGCCCTCGGCCTCGCCTCGTTCACCGCCTATCTCGACCACCTCGAGCATCGGGCAAGCCCGGCCGAGCAGCAGGAATTCGTCAACGCGCTGACCACCAACCTCACCCGCTTCTGGCGCGAAGAACATCACTTCACCCACCTTGTGGACCATGTCGGCGAACTGATGCGCACGCCGCACCGGCAGCGCCGTTTGCGCATCTGGTCCGCCGGCTGCTCGACCGGACAGGAGCCCTACACGATCGCCCTGACGCTGCTGCGGGCCTATCCCGACCTCAAGCGCTGGGACTTCAAGATCCTTGCCACCGACATCGATACCGCGGTGATCGCCAAGGCCGCGACCGGCAGCTATCCCGAAGGCGACGTCGCCGACCTGCCGCCCGATCGCCTGGCGCTGTTCGATCGCCCAGGCGATGGCCGGGCCCGCATTCCGGCAGCGGTCGCCGCCCATGTGTCGTTCAAGCCGCTCAACCTCATGGCGCCCTGGCCGATGAAAGGCCCGTTCGACGCCATCTTCTGCCGCAACGTCACCATCTACTTCGATCGTCCCACCCAGACCGAAGTGTTCGCCCGGATGGGCGAGATCCTCGCACCCGACGGCTACCTCTATATCGGGCACTCGGAGAACCTGGGGCTCAGCGCTCCCGGTTTCCACCTTGTCGGCAAGACCGTCTACCAGGCCAATCCGGGCCAGCACCGCGCAAGGAACGCCGCATGACCATCTCGGTGCTCGTCGTCGACGATTCGGCCCTTATCCGCGAGGTCCTGTCGCGCACCCTGGCGCGCAGCGGCGACATCGTCGTGGTCGGCACCGCCGCCGATCCGATCGAGGCCCGCGCCAAGATCAAGGCGCTGCAGCCCGACGTGGTGACGCTCGATATCGAGATGCCCAACATGAACGGGCTCGCCTTCCTCGAACGGCTGATGCGGCTGCATCCGCTGCCTGTGGTGATGGTCTCGACCCTCACCACGCGCGGCGCCAGCGAGACGCTGCTGGCGCTCGAATTGGGCGCTGTCGACTTCGTCGCCAAGCCCGATGTCGATCTCGTCGGCGCCCTCGACGCCTTCGGCGCGCAGTTGCGCGAAAAGGTCCGGGCCGCGGCCAGCGCCAAGGTGCGGGAACGCCTCGCCCCCGTGGCCGGAGCCGCCCCGCTGCGGCTCAAATCGGCCACGGCGCCTGCCGGAGCCCTGATTGCGCTCGGCGCCTCGACCGGCGGCGTCGAGGCGATCCGCATCGTCCTCTCGCAACTGCCGACCGATTGTCCACCCGTCGTCATTGCCCAGCACATGCCGGCCGGCTTCACCGCCCGTTTCGCCGCGCGGCTCGACGAGCTGTGCGATCTTGCCGTCGCCGAGGCCGAGGACGGCATGCCGCTGCTCGCCGGCCATGCCTACGTGGCCCGTGGCGACTGGCACCTGCGGGTGCAAAAGGCGTCGGGGGCATATTTCTGTCGCCTGACCCAGGACGATGCAGTGTCCGGCCACCGCCCCAGCGTCGATGCCCTGTTCGAGTCCGTCGCCCGCATCGCCGGGCCGCTCGCCGTCGGCGCTCTGCTCACCGGCATGGGACGCGACGGCGCCACTGGCCTCCGGCAGATGCGGGACGCTGGAGGCTTCACCGTCGGGCAGTCGCCCGGCTCGGCGCTGGTCTACGGCATGCCGCGGGTGGCCTTCGAGGAAGGCGCCGTGATGGAGCAGGTGGCCCTGGAGCAGGTCGCCGCGAGGCTTGTGGCCGCGCTGACACGGCTCCGCTCCGCCGCATAGCTGCACCGTCCGGGTTGAGGGATTTGTAACCCTTTGTCCCTAGCGTTTCAGGGTACCCGCAGTCATGTCCCGGCACGAGGAACGGCATAGTTGCCCAAGGCGAGCGACCTCAGCATCCTGATCGTCGATGACCAGCAGTCGATGCGGGGCATCTGCAAGTACATCCTGACCCAGCTCGGCTTCAAGGACATCATCGAGGCCAAGTCCGGCCGCGACGCGCTCGCCAAACTCGAAAAGTCCCACGTCCACCTGATCATCTCGGACTGGAACATGGAGGACATCGACGGGCTGACCCTGCTGCGCGTCATCCGCAAGCATCCCAAGACGCAGGGCATGCCGTTCATCATGGCCACCGGCCGCTCCGACAAGGAGCAGGTGAAGGAAGCCATCTCCTTTGGCGTCAACAACTACATCATCAAGCCGTTCGATGCCGGCACGATGAAGAAGCGCATTGAGGCCGTGATCGGCGTCCTGAGCTGAGGCTCGCGCCGCTCGGTTTCGGATGGCCGCCCTGCGCGCGGCGGCAAGGACACCGTCATGGAACTCGGCTAGTGTCCCCCGATCGTCGGGGGACGCCACGGACCATTACGACCTGATCGTCATCGGCAGCGGCCCGGCCGGCCGCCGCGCCGCGATCCAGGCTGCCAAGCTCGGCAACGAGGTGCTGGTGATCGAGAATCGCCTGCGCGTCGGCGGCGTCTCGGTCCACACCGGCACCATTCCCTCCAAGACCCTGCGCGAGACGGTGCTGAACCTCTCCGGCTGGCGCGAGCGCGGTTTCTATGGCCTCGCCTACCGCGTCAAGAAGGACATCGAGGGCAAGGATCTCGGAGCCCGCTTGCGGATGACGCTCGACCACGAGATCGACGTGCTCGAGCACCAGTTCGCCCGCAACGGCGTCAAGACCGTCGCCGGCCGCGCCCGCTTCCGCGATCCGCATGCGGTGACCGTGGGAACGCCCGAGGGCGAGAACGTCTACGAGGCCGACAAGTTCGTCATTGCCGTCGGCACGGCCCCCTTCCGGCCCGCCCACATCCCGTTCAACGGCACCTCGGTGTTCGACAGCGACGATGTCGCCTCCGATCCGCGCGTGCCCAAGAGCCTGACCGTCGTGGGTGCCGGCGTCATCGGGCTCGAATACGCCACCATCTACTCGGCACTCGACGTCCCGGTGACCCTGGTCGAGCCGCGCGAGCAGTTCCTCGAGTTCATCGACCGCGAGATCATCGAGGAGTTCGTCCACGACCTCAGGAAGCGCGGCATGCAGATGCGCATCGGCGTCAAGGTCGAGA
>JBDTVO010000261.1:0-3816 GCA_040007135.1 Devosia sp.
GCCCCGCGGTGATGCGTCCGGGCTTACATTCGATGCTGATGCCGCGCAGCGCCTGAGCGGCGCCGTAGTAGAGATCGACAGACTTGATGGCGAGGGCGGAGCTCATCGTCCGAGATACCTTTCGATCACCACGGGGTTGGCGCTCACCTGGTCGAGCGAGCCTTCGGCGAGAACGCTGCCCTCGGCGAGGCAGGTGACGCGGGTGCCCAGTTCGCGCACGAAACTCATGTCGTGCTCGACCACCACGACGGAGCGCGTGGTGGCGATCTCCTTCAGCAGTTTTGCCGTCTCAAAAGTCTCGCTGTCGGTCATGCCGGCGACCGGCTCGTCGACCAGCAGGAGTTTTGGGTCCTGCGCCAGCAGCATGCCGATCTCGAGCCACTGCTTCTGGCCGTGGCTGAGGTTGGCGGCGAGATCGGACTTGCGGTCAGTGAGGCGGACCGTCTCGAGGATTTCCTCGATCCGGGCGATGTCGTCCTTGCTGGCGACGTAGGCCAGTACCGAAAAGACACCGCGCGGCTTGCGCAGCGCCATTTCGAGATTGTCCCAAACGGTGTGGCTCTCGAACACGGTTGGTTTCTGAAACTTGCGGCCGATGCCGAGGTTAGCGATGGCGGCTTCGTCGAGCTTGGTGAGGTCGACCTTGCCGTCGAAGAAGACGTCACCCTGGTCGGGCCGCGTCTTGCCGGTGATGATGTCCATCATTGTCGTCTTGCCGGCGCCGTTCGGCCCGATGATCGCCAGCATCTCCTTGGGATGGACGAGGATGGACAGGTCGTTGAGGGCCTTGAAGCCGTCGAACGAGACGCTCACCCCGGAGAGGTAGAGCACTGTCTTCAGCCGGTCGCGCGCTTCGCTCATGGGCTACTCCGCGGGTCCGGGGGCAGGGGTCGGTTCGGCGATCAGCGGCCGGTCGGTCTGGCCGGTTTCTTCGGGCTCGGTGTTGTCGGTGCGCGACGGCTTGCGGCGGCTGAACAGGTCGCGGACCGTGCCGACGATGCCTTTGGGCAGGAACAGCGTCGTGAGGATGAACAGGCCGCCCAGTGCATAGAGCCAGAAATCGGGCCAGAGGCCGGTGAACACCGATTTGCCGGCATTGACCAGGACGCCGCCGATGATCGGCCCGAGAATGGTGCCGCGGCCGCCAACAGCGGTCCAGATGACGACCTCGATGGAGTTGGCGGGCGCCAGTTCGCTCGGCGTCAGAATGCCGACCTGCGGCACGTAGAGCGCTCCGGCAATGCCGGCGATGATCGCCGACACGACAAAGGCGAACAGCTTCACGTTGTCGACACGGTAGCCGAGAAAGCGGGTCCGACTCTCGGCGTCGCGGACGGCGATCATCACCTTGCCGAGCTTGGAATTGACGATCGCCGAGCAGACCCAGACGGCCAGCGCCAGCGCTATGGCAGTCGCTGCGAACAGGGCCGTGCGCGTCGGCATCGCCTGCACGTTGAAGCCGAGGATGTCCTTGAAATCGGTGAGCCCGTTGTTGCCGCCGAAGCCGAAATCATTGCGGAAGAAGGCGAGCATCAGCGCATAGGTCAGCGCCTGCGTGATGATCGACAGGTAAACGCCGGTGACACGGCTACGGAAGGCGAGAAAGCCGAAGACGAAGGCGAGCAGGCCCGGCACCAGCACGATCATCAGCGCAGCGAACCAGGCATTGTCGAAGCCATACCAGAACCACGGCAATTCCTTGTAGTTGAGGAACACCATGAAATCGGGAAGGATCGGGTTACCGTAGACACCGCGGGCGCCGATCTGGCGCATCAGGTACATGCCCATGGCGTAGCCACCGAGCGAGAAGAACGCGGCGTGACCGAGCGAGAGGATGCCGCAGTAGCCCCACACCAGGTCGAGCGCCAGCGCCAGCATGGCGTAGGTCAGGTATTTTCCGAACAGCGGCACGGCATAGTTGGGCAGGTGCAGCGCGTTGCCCTCGGGGATCACCAGATTGGCGAACGGGATGGCAAGGGCAAGCACGAGCAACGCCGAGATCAGCCACACGGCGCGCCGGTCGAGGGCACGTAGGACGAGCTGGGCAATCATTGCTCGACCGCCCGGCCCTTGAGGGCGAAGAGGCCGCGCGGCCGGCGCTGGATGAAGAGGATAATCAATACGAGAATGATGATCTTGCCGAGCACGGCGCCGGCAAACGGCTCGAGGAACTTGTTGGCCATGCCCAGCGAGAGCGCGCCGACCAGCGTGCCCCAGAGATTGCCGACACCGCCGAACACCACGACCATGAAGCTGTCGACGATGTAGTTCTGGCCGAGGCCGGGCGAGACGTTGTCGATCTGGCTCACCGCGACGCCGGCGAGCCCGGCGATGCCGGAGCCGAGGCCGAAGGTCATGGCGTCAACGAACGGCGTGCGGATGCCCATGGCCGACGCCATGCGCCGGTTCTGCGTCACGGCCCGCATCTGGAGGCCGAGCGGCGTGCGGTTGAGGATGAGCTGCAGCGCGGCGAAAACGACGATGGCGAAGACGAAAATCCACAGCCGGTTCTGGGTAAAGGTCAGGCCACCGAGGTCGAAATTGCCCGACATCCAGCTCGGGTTGACGATCGGCCGGTTGTTGGCCGTAAAGATTGAGCGGATCGCCTGTTGCAGGACGAGCGAGATGCCCCAGGTGGCGAGCAGCGTTTCGAGCGGCCTGCCGTAGAGCCAGCGGATGACACTGCGTTCGATGGCCACGCCGACGAGAGCCGTGAACACGAACGCCGCGGGAATGGCGAAGGCAAGCGACCAGTCCATCAGACCGGGGGCGTTGGCGAGGATGATCTGCTGGACGACGAACACCGTGTAGGCGCCCAGCATCACCATCTCGCCATGCGCCATGTTGATGACGCCCATCACGCCGAAGGTGATGGCAAGGCCGATCGCGGCAAGCAGCAGCACCGAGCCGAGTGATGCGCCGTAGATGAGATTCTGCGCGACGCTCCAGAGCTGCAGTGCGCGGTTGATCGTGTCGATGCCGGCCTGGATATCGGGCTTCAGTTCATCCGGAACCGTCGCAAGGTTGGTGGTGAGCACCGTCAACGCGTCGCGATCGCCGTGCGAGGCGACCAGTGCGATGGCGGCCTTCTTGTCCTCGATCGGTGCGTCGGTCTTGAGAACGATGACGGCCTCGGCCAGCTCCATGACCGACTTGATCTGCGGGTCCGCTTCGGCGGCCAACGCCTTCTTGAGGAGTTCGAGCGTCGCCGGATCGGCGGTCTTGAGGATGGACTCGGCGGCCGAGAGACGCGTGTCACGGTCGGCTGACAGCAGCGTCATCTGGCCGATGGCGGTGGCGATCTTGCCGCGCAGGCTGTTGTTGACCTTGATGCGGTCGAGGTCGTCCTTGGCCGCGGCGCCGAGGTCGGACTGATCGAGCGGATCCTTCAGTGCAAAGCCGTCGCCGGCCTTGGCGGCGAACACGACCTTGGTGTCGGATTTGCGGACGTAGAGGTTGCCATCGGAGAGCGCCTGCAGAACAGGCACCGCACGGGCGTCGCCGGTGGCGGCGAGAGCATTGATTGCGGCTTCGCGCTGCGGGAAGCTGCCCTGGCCGAGGGCGTCGACGAGGCCCACGAGGTCAGCAGTCTGGGCGGCGGCGGGAAGCGCGAGGAACAGGCAGGCGGTCAGGAAAGCGATCAGTCGAAGAAGACGGGTAGCCATCATGCTCGCTCTAGTTCCCCCGGACAGAGGCAGGGGCGGCGCACCGCCCCTGCTGGATTTTGTCAGACGGTCACGGCGCCGGAGCGGTCGTGCAGGTCTTGGTCGCGGTGTCGAAATGGCCGCAGCCCTTGACCGGATCGGTCCAGTCGGC
>JBDTVO010000262.1:0-3788 GCA_040007135.1 Devosia sp.
GAGCTCGGCGGCAAGTCGCCGCAGCTGGTGTTCGCCGACGCCGATCTCGACCGCGCCCTGCCGTTCCTCGTCAATGCCGGCATCCAGAATGCCGGGCAGACCTGCTCGGCCAGCTCGCGCCTCTTGGTCGATCGCCGCATTCACGATCAGCTCCTTGCTCGCCTCGCCGAACGTTACCGGGCGCTGCGCGTCGGCCCGGCCATCGCCGATCTCGATGTCGGCCCGATGGTGAGCGAACGGCAGAAGCAGATCGTCGGCAGCTTCCTCGGCGATCTCGGCGGCGCCGAAATTGCAGCGCAAGGCAACATCGGCGACGATGCCCCGACGGGCGGCCACTACCTCCGCCCCACCCTCCTCTCCCGGGTCGCGCCGGACAATCGCCTGGCGCAGGACGAAATCTTCGGGCCGGTGCAGGTGGTGATCCCATTCGACAGCGAGGACGAGGCGGTCGCCATCGCCAACGGCACCGACTACGGCCTCGTCGCCGGAATCTGGACCGTCGATGGTGGCCGGCAGATGCGCCTCGCCAAGGCAATCCGCTCCGGCCAGGTGTTTATCAACAATTACGGTGCCGGCGGCGGCGTCGAGCTGCCCTTCGGCGGCACCGGCAAGTCCGGTCATGGCCGCGAAAAGGGCATGGAAGCCCTCTACGGCTTTAGCGTGCTGAAGACCGTGGCCGCATGGCACGGCTAGGAGACGACGCATGACCTACAAGCCCGCGGGCTACACCAGCGTCGCGCCCTACCTGCTCATCAAGGATGCTGACACCACCCTGCGCTTCATCGAGCAGGCGTTCGGAGGGCAGCGCCTCCGCATCATGCCGCGCGAGGACGGCAGCACGCAGCACGCCGAGATCCGCATCGACGACACAGTGGTGATGATGGGAGAGATCCCGGACGGGCCGGCTGCCCATGTCCACATCTACGTCGTCGATGTCGAGGCGACATTCACGAGGGCACTGGCGGCGGGCGGCACTGTCATCCATCCGCTCACCCTTTCGGCCGATGGCGATCATCGCGGCGGCATCGCCGATCCCAGCGGAACGGTGTGGTGGGTCACGACGCCGGGACCGGGGCAGGTCTAGCCGATGCGCCTCGCCAACAAGACCGCGATCGTCACCGGCGGCGCTTCCGGATTCGGCGCCGGCATCGTGCGCAAGTTCGTTGCCGAGGGTGCGCGGGTGATGATCGCCGACATCAACGGCGATGGCGCGGCGATGCTGGCGAAAGAGCTTGGCGCACTGACGCAGCAGGTGGACCTCAGCGAGGCCGCCTCGGTCGAGACGATGGCCCGGGCGACGCTCGCCGCTTTCGGCAGGCTCGACATCCTCGTCAACAATGCCGGCGTCAGCCATATGCCGGCGCCGCTGGACGAAATCTCCGAAGCCGATTTCGACCGCGTTGTCGCGGTCAACATCAAATCCGTCTATCTCACGGCGCGGGCACTGGTGCCGCACATGAAGGCCAACCGCAGCGGGGCGATCCTCAATATCGCCTCCACCGCCGCGGTCAGCCCACGGCCGCGGCTGAGCTGGTACAACGCCAGCAAGGGCTGGATGGTCACCGCCACCAAGTCGATGGCGGTGGAGCTCGCGCCGCTGGGCATCCGCGTCAATGCGCTCAATCCGGTGGCCGGCGAAACGCCGCTGCTCAAGACCTTCATGGGCGAGGACACGCCGGAGATCCGCGCAAAGTTCCTGTCGACAATCCCGCTCGGCCGCTTCTCGACCCCTGAAGACATGGGCAACGCCGCCTGCTTCCTCTGCTCCGACGAGGCCAGCATGATCACCGGCGTCGCGCTCGAAGTGGACGGCGGCAGGGTGATCTGAGTATCTTCGGACAATGGCACAAGACACCCTCGGAAATGAAGTGAGCGGCAGCAGTGATGCCGCGCTGCGCGGCATCGACGATTTCGTCAGTGGCTTCCTCGGCTACGAGAACAAGGCGACCAACATCCTCGCCGCCGCCGATGCCAACCCGGACTCTGTGCTCGCCAACATCTATGCCGGCTTCACCTGGATGTTCCTCGAAGCCGCGACCGCCGAGGCGCACGCGCAAATCTATCTCGACCGGGCGCGTGCTGCGGCGAAGGGGGCGAACCCACGCGAACAACTGCTCCTCGGCCAGCTCGAGCGCTGGATCGCCGGCGACATCCCTGCCGTGCAGCGCATCGGCGTCGGCATCGTCGACGCGTTCCCGACCGATCTCGCGAGCGTCAAGCTGCACCAGTACTTCAGCTTCAACCGCGGTGACTTCCGGGCGATGCTGGACATCGCCACGGCCGCCGAAGCGGCGAACCCGGACAATCCGCACCTCCACGGCATGCTTGCCTTCGGCTATGAGCAGATGCACCGGCTCGAGGAGGCCGAACGCGCCGCTCGCCGGGCGCTCGAGATCACCGAGAAGGAACCGTGGGCGCAGCACGCGCTCGCCCACGTGATGCTGTCGACCGGCCGGGTGCAGGAAGGTGTCGGCTTTCTCAGTGAGGCGCAGAAGACCTGGGTCGATCTCAACAGCTTCATGTACACCCACAATTGGTGGCATAAAGCCCTGTTCCACATTTCGCTCGGCGATACCGCCGCGGTGTTCGACGCTTACGACCATCATGTCTGGGGCATCGAGCCGACCTACTCGCAGGACCAGGTCGGCGCCGTGTCGCTGCTGGCCCGCATGGAGATCGCCGGCCTCGATGTCGGCGACCGCTGGCAGGCGCTGGCCGAGTATCTGCGGCCGCGGGCCCGCGACGTGCTGCAGCCGTTCCTGACGCTGCAATATCTCTACGGCCTCGCTCGCGCTGATTTCGCCGAAGCCGGCATCCTGCTCAAGGCCGTCGAGGACAAAGCCGCGACCTCCACCGCGTTCGATCGCCTCGTCTGGCGCGACGTGGCGCTGCCGGCGGCGCGCGGCGTCTATGCGCATGCGCGGCGCGACTGGGCGGGCGCTGCCCGCAACCTCTCCATCGCCAATCCGCGCATGACCGAGATCGGCGGCAGCCATGCGCAGCGCGATTTGTTCGGCCAGTTGCTGCTCGATGCCCATCTGAAGCTCGGCAACTGGGCCGTCGCCTCACAGATGCTGGAGATGCGCCGCACCTGGGATCCCGACGGCGTACCGCTCAATCGCGATCTCGCCCTGGTCCGCGCGCACCTCGCCGCATGACCCCAGGCCCGCGCAATCTCATCACCGATGTTGCCGGCCTCCGCGTCGGCAATGCCGAAGACCATCGGATCAAGACCGGCACCACGGTGCTGGTCGGCGACAAGCCGTTCCGCGCCTCGGTCGATGTCATGGGCGGCTCGCCCGGCACGCGCGAGACCGACCTGCTGTCGCCCGAAAAGCTCGTCGATGGCATCGATGCGCTGGTGCTCTCGGGCGGCTCGGCCTACGGGCTCGACGCCGCCTCGGGAGTCAGCGATGCGCTCCGCGCCATGGGCCGCGGCTTCGTCTATGCCGACCTCACCATTCCCATCGGTCCCGCCGCGATCCTCTTCGACCTTGCCGGCGGTGGCGACAAGAACTGGCCAGCCAACCCCTATCGCGACCTCGGGGCGCGCGCTCTTGCGGCAGCGAGCGAAACATTCGCGCTCGGCACGGCCGGTGCCGGCGTCGGTGCCACCACGGCCGGCCTCAAGGGCGGCCTCGGCTCCGCCTCGTTGCTGCTGCCGAGCGGCCACATCGTCGGCGCGCTGGTCGGCGCCAATGCGACCGGGTCAGTCACCGTCGGCGACAGCCCGCATTTCTGGGCGGCGCCGTTCGAGGTCGGCGACGAGTTCGGCGGGCGCGGGCCTT
>JBDTVO010000263.1:0-3759 GCA_040007135.1 Devosia sp.
AGAGCGAGATGTGGCCCTGCGTCAGCCACAGCGCTTCCTTGAGCTCGTCTTCCCAGTCGCTGAGCGTCTGCTTGGGCCGCGCGTAAATGAGGTCAAAACTCGAGCGCGGAAAAATCGATTGCGCCAGCCGTACGGCGCGGATCGCTTCGTCCACCGTATGCTTCCTGCCCAGTTCGGCCAGCGGCCCCTCGCGCAGCGATTGCACGCCCAGCGACACACGGTTGACGCCGGCGGCGCGATAGCCGCGAAAGCGGTCAGCCTCGACCGATGTGGGGTTGGCCTCGAGCGTGATCTCGGCCTTTGGAGCGATGGTCCAGTACTGTCCGATGGTCTCGAGGATCGCCGCCACCGAGCGCGGGTCCATCAGCGAGGGCGTGCCGCCGCCAAAAAAGATCGACTGCACCGTGCGGCGGCCGCTCAGCCGCGCGAAATACGCGATCTCCTGCTTATAGGCCTCGACATAGGCGGCCTCGTCGAACGCGCCCCGATGGACGTGCGAATTGAAGTCGCAATAGGGGCACTTCGCCATGCAGAACGGCCAGTGGACGTAAACGCCGAACAGGCCGTTGCCGCGCGTATCAGGAGAGCTCAATGGCACCCTCCACGAATTTGGCAAAGGCCCGCGCCCGGTGGCTAAGCCCGATTTGTCCCGGCGCCCAGCTGTGCTTGGCCGACGAGGGCATCTCGCCGAAGGTGATGTCGAAGCCGTCGGGCATGAAAATAGGGTCGAAGCCGAAACCCTTGTCGCCGCGCGGCGGCCACACCATCGTGCCGGTGACCTGCCCGACATAGAGGTCGTCGCGACCGTCGGGGTGCGCGAGGCAGAGCGTGGCGTTGAACGAACCCTTGCGCAGACCGGGCGAATTGGCGCCGATGGCCTGCAGCCGATCCTCGACGCGGCGCATCGCCATGCCATAGTCGCGGCCGTTCGAACTTGCCGCCCAGTCGGCGGTGTAAACCCCGGGCTCGCCATCGAGCGCGTCGACGCAGAGGCCGGAATCGTCGGCCAGCGCGATCATCCCGGACGCAGCGGCTGCAGCATGCGCCTTGAGCCGCGCATTTTCAACGAACGTCGTTCCAGTCTCCACCGGCTCAGGCAGCCCCTTGTCGCCCGCCGACACCAGTACGATGCCAAGCGGCGTGAACAGCTCGCGGAATTCGCTGACCTTGCCGGCATTGTGCGTTGCCAGCAGCAGCGTCGAGCCGCGCTTCAGGCGGGGAATGGCGTGCGGCGTATGGGTCGGGTCGAGCCGGGGCGCACGGGCGGCTGTCATCCGATCGCCGCCTTCTGGATCGCCGTCAACTCGCCGATGCCCTTTTCGGCAAGCCCCATCAGCGCGGTCAATTCGTCGCGCGAGAACGGCGTCTGCTCGGCCGTCCCCTGGATCTCGACAAACTTGCCGGCCCCGGTCATGACGAAATTGGCGTCGGTCTCGGCCTCGACATCCTCGAGATAGTCGAGATCGAGCACCGGGGCGCCACGGTAGATGCCGCAGCTCACCGCCGCGACCGTATCGCGCAGCGGCTCCGCCCGCGTCAGCGAGCGTTCCTTCAGCCATTGGATGGCGTCGTGCAGCGCCACATAGGCGCCGGTGATTGAAGCGGTGCGGGTGCCGCCGTCGGCTTCAAGCACGTCGCAGTCGAGCGTGATCTGGTTTTCGCCGAGCGCGTGCATGTCGACCACCGCGCGCAGCGAGCGGCCGATCAGCCGCTGAATCTCCTGCGTGCGACCGCCCTGCTTGCCGCTCACCGCCTCGCGCTTGTTGCGGCTGCCGGTCGAGCGCGGCAGCATGCCGTATTCGGCCGTGACCCACCCCATGCCCGAGCCGCGCCGCCAGCTGGGGAGGCTGGTTTCGACCGAGGCGGTGACGAAGACCTTGGTGTTGCCGAAGCTGACGAGGCAGCTGCCCTCCGCCTTCTGGGCGACGTTGCGCTCGATGGTGACGGCGCGCATCTGGCTGGGGTCGCGTCCGGACGGGCGCATCGGCGGTACTCGCAATTGGGCGTTAACCGCCTCTTAACCCTGACTTGGCGCCCCCCACAACCCGCCCCCCGCTTTCATCGACCGTCGTTTTTGCCTAGATGGTTAGAAGCTCAAATTTGATCGAAGGCTGATGCCGAACCTCCCCGACGATTTCCTGAGCGTCCTCAACACCCGCAGCCAGGAAATTTTCCGCAAGATCGTCGAGCGTTATCTCGAGACCGGCGCCCCGGTCGGATCGCGCGACCTGAGCCGTATGCTGTCGCTGGGCCTGAGCCCCGCCTCGGTGCGCAACGTCATGGCCGACCTCGAGGATCTGGGGCTGATCGCCGCCCCCCACACCAGTGCCGGCCGGCAGCCGACCGAGCAGGGCCTGCGCTTTTTCGTCGACGCCATGCTCGAAGTTGGCGCCGTCGAGGAGGCTGAGCGCTCCACCATCTCGCGCCAGATCGAGGGCCAGCAGGCCGGCAACCTCGAGGACCTCCTCACCGAGGCCTCGTCGCTGCTGTCGGGCCTCAGCCACGGCGCCGGCGTCGTTATTGCGGCAAAATCCGACATGGTGCTCAAGCACATCGAATTCGTCCGGCTTGATGCGACGCAGGCCATGGCGATCCTCGTCGGCGACAACGGCACGGTCGAAAACCGCGTCGTCCCGCTGCCGCCGGGCCTCACCGCCTCCGCGTTGACGCAGGCCTCCAACTACCTCGCCAACGTAGCCGTCGGCCGCACCCTCGCCGAAGCCCGGGCCGAGGTGAAGCGGCAGCGCGCCGACCGCGTCGCCGAGCTGGATGAGCTGACGCAGCGGCTCGTCGACACCGGGCTCGCGACGCTGAGCGACAGCGGCTCCCGTCAGGCGCCGACGGTGATCGTGCGCGGCCGCGCCAACCTCCTCAACGAAACTATGGAGTCCGAAGAGCTGGGGCGGATGCGCAAGCTGTTCGACGAGCTGGAGCGGCAGGAGGGGCTGATCGACCTCTTGGGCGATGCCGACAAGGCCGAAGGCGTCCGCATCTTCATCGGCTCCGAGAACAAGCTGTTCTCGCTCTCCGGCTCATCGGTGATCCTCAGCCCCTACCGCGACGCCAGCGAAAAGATCATCGGCGTCCTGGGCGTTATTGGTCCCACAAGGCTCAACTATGCGCGAATTGTACCGGTTGTTGACTACACCGCGCAGGCGATCAGCGCCGTGCTGGGCCGCAAGAAACTTGAAAACTAGCCGCGCTTGGCCGATATGCGGGCCAGCCCGCCGGGGAACGCCCGGCCAACCCCGATCATTCCAGGATCTGCAATGAGCGACGACACCATGGCGCAGGACGGCTTTGAGCCGCGTCCGGACATCGAGACGCCCGAGGCCGAAGCCGACCTTGCCGAAACCCTCAGGACCGAAAATGCCGATCTCAAGGACCGGCTGTTGCGGCTTGCCGCCGAGATGGAAAATCTGCGCAAACGCATGTCCCGCGAGGTCGACGATACCCGCACCTACGCCATCGCCAAATTCGCCCGCGACATGCTGACGGCGACCGATTCGCTTAGCCGCGCCCTGCTCGTGCTGCCCCCCGAGGCGCGCGAGACGGCCGACGGTCCGATGAAGTCGCTGATCGACGGCATCGAGCTCACCGAGCGTGAGATGCAGCGGTTGCTCGCCGTGCACGGCGTCAAGCCGATCGAGGCCGAGGGTCAGAAGTTCGACCCGCACAAGCATCAGGCGATGTTCGAAGTGCCTGATCCGACGCGGCCGGAAGGCACGGTGGTGCAGGTAGTCCAGGCCGGTTACGCCA
>JBDTVO010000264.1:0-3678 GCA_040007135.1 Devosia sp.
TCCTCATCGCGGCGACCAACCGTCCCGACGTGCTCGACCCGGCGCTGCTGCGTCCCGGCCGCTTCGACCGCCAGGTCGTGGTGCCAAACCCGGACGTCGTCGGTCGCGAGCAGATCCTCAAGGTGCACATGCGCAAGGTGCCGCTGGCGCCGGACGTGGACCTCAAGATCCTGGCACGCGGAACGCCCGGCTTTTCGGGCGCCGACCTGATGAACCTCGTCAACGAGGGAGCGCTGCTGGCGGCCCGCCGCAACAAGCGCTTCGTCACCATGGCCGAGTTCGAGGACGCCAAGGACAAGCTGATGATGGGCGCCGAGCGCCGCACCCTCAGCCTGACCGACGAGGACAAGAAGCTCACCGCCTATCACGAGGCCGGCCATGCGCTGCTGGCGATCAAGATGGACGCGTCCGATCCGATCCATAAGGCGACGATCGTCCCGCGCGGTCGCGCACTGGGTATGGTGATGCGCCTGCCGGAGCGGGACCAGGTGTCGCTGACCCGCCGCAAGGCCTACGCCGATCTTGCCGTGGCCATGGGCGGCCGTGTCGCCGAGGAGGAAATCTTCGGCTACGAGAAGGTGACCTCGGGCGCTTCCGCCGACATCAAGATGGCGACGGGCCTCGCCCGCGCCATGGCGACCGAATGGGGCATGAGCGACAAGCTCGGGCCGCTGCTCTACGGCGACAACCAGGACGAGGTGTTCCTCGGCCGCTCGATGATGCAGCGCCAGGTCCATATGTCGGACGAGACGCAGCAGGTGGTCGATGCCGAAGTGAAGCGCTTCGTCGAGGAAGGCTACCAGACGGCGCAGAAGGTGATCCGCGAGCACATCGACGGGCTCCATACCATCGCCAAGGCGCTGCTCGAATACGAGACGCTGACCGGCGACGAGATCCGCAACCTCATGGACGGCATTCCGCCGGTGCGCGAGGACGGGGCCGAGACCGCACCGAAGTCGACCGGCGTTCCATCGGCCGGCAAGCCGGCGCGCAAGCGTCCGGATGCCGAGCCCGACGCGGCGCCGGAGCCGACCGGGCCGTAACAGCCCCGACAGAGATTGAAAGAGGCCGCCTCCGGGCGGCCTTTTGTTTTCAGCGGCTGGCCTTGGCGCGTTCGGACCGGACCTTGTCCGTCAACCCGTCGTGGTCGCCCAGCGGCCGCTCCGGCCAGTCGTCCCACCAGTCGGAGCGGAGGGCGCGCCGTTCGGGATTGCGGGCGTAGTAGATGCGGTTCTCGGGACGACTGGTGTCGCCGACGACGAGAAGCCGCACCTCGGACTCGGTGTTGTTGAGGAAGCTGTGGGTCTCGCCGGTGCCGGCGGGAAAGCCGACGCTGTCGCCGGGCACGAGCTGATGCAGGACGCCATCGAGCCAGACGTCGGGCGTTCCTTCGATGACGTGGACGAACTCGTCCTCGGCGCTCTCGGCGTGCGGGTACGACGTGCGGCGGCCGGGCAGCAGGCGCTCGTGATGAATGCCGAGCCGTTTGAAGCCGAAATGGCGGCCGAGAGGCGCGTTGATGTTCATCAATTCGTCGTCGCCCGAATAGTGCTTGTCGTCGGGCCGCTCGATCTCGGTCCAGTGGACGATGGCGGAGGGGCGGTCAGCGGGCATGATTGTCTCCAGGCGAATGATTGCCCCGGGCGTAACCCGGGGGCCGGCGGACTAGACCTTCGTTGCCGTTGCCGGCGCGCTGGTCCAGTCGACGCCGGGGAGGGCAGCGGTGAGGCCGTAGTAGAGCTGCCAGCCCCAGGCGCTGCGCGTCTGGATGGTGGCGAGGCAGGCGTCGTCGCCGACGGCGCAGGCGCCGGTGGCGAGCGCATCGCGCTGGTTCTCCTCGCGGGCGACGCGGTCAGCAAGGACCGCGACGACCACCAGCAGGACGACAATGAGTGCGGCTCGGACCATGCTTCCCCCTTGCGGCGCGCCGGCTTCGAGCGGCGGGCCCTGCATCCGTTAACACCAGATTGGCGCAACGCTACGCGCCCCCGGCAAATCACGCTATAGTCGTTCGGCACTCTGGCGGAGATGGGCGGCATGGCGCGCAAGTATTTCGGTACCGACGGCATTCGCGGCCTCGCCAATGGCGACAAGCTGACGCCCGAGCTGGCGATGAAGGTGGGGCTGGCGGCCGGACTGAAGTTCGTGCGCGGTGAGCACCGCAACCGCGTCGTCATCGGCAAGGACACGCGGCGCTCCGGCTACATGATCGAGAACGCGCTGGCGGCGGGATTTACCGCGGTGGGCATGGATGTCTACTTCCTCGGCCCGATGCCGACACCGGCGGTGGCCATGCTGACGCGCTCGCTGCGCGCCGATCTGGGCGTGATGATTTCGGCCTCGCACAATCCGTATGACGACAACGGCATCAAGCTGTTCCGTCCCGACGGCTACAAGCTCAGCGACGAAGTTGAAGCCGAAATCGAAGATCTGATGGATGGCGACATCTTTGCCAGACTCAGCAAGGGGCACGCCATCGGCCGGGCGCATCGTGACGAGGCGGCCCAGACCCGCTACATCGAATATGCCAAGCGCACGATGCCCAAGAACGTCGATCTATCTGGGCTGCGGGTGGTGATCGACTGCGCCCACGGCGCCGCCTACCGGGTGGCGCCGACGGCGCTGTGGGAGCTCGGCGCCGAGGTGGTGCCGATCGGGGTGGAGCCGGACGGTTTCAACATCAACGAAGAGGTGGGCTCGACAGCCCCGGCGGCGCTGCAGGCCAAGGTCAAGGAAGTGCGCGCCGACATCGGCATCGCGCTCGACGGCGACGCCGACCGCGTCATCATCGTCGACGAAAAAGGCGAGGTGGTCGACGGCGACCAGCTGATGGCGGTGATCGCGCAGAGCTGGCAGGCGCGCGGCACGCTCAAGGGCAACGGCATCGTCGCCACGGTGATGAGCAATCTCGGGCTCGAGCGTTATCTCGGTTCAGTTGGACTGGGGCTCGAGCGCACGGCGGTGGGTGACCGCTACGTGCTCGAGACGATGCGCGCCAAGAACTTCAACGTCGGCGGCGAGCAGAGCGGGCACATCATCCTCTCCGACTTCACCACGACGGGCGATGGACTGGTGGCGGCGCTGCAGTTGCTGGCGGTGGTCAAGGAAGCGGGACGAAAGGTCTCCGAGGTGTGCAGCCGCTTCGAGAAGGTGCCGCAGAAACTCACCAGCGTGCGCTACAAGTCGGGCAAGCCGCTCGATCACAAGCTGGTGGTGCAGGTGATTGCCGAAAGCCGCAGCCGGCTGGGCAGCGGCGGCCGACTGGTGATCCGCGAGAGCGGCACCGAGCCGGTGATCCGGGTGATGGCCGAGAGCGACGACGCCTCGCTGGTGAGCGCGGTGGTCGACGAGATCGCGGCGACGATCAAGCAGGTGGCGTAGGCCGGCGATCGGCAGTGCCGATCACCCGCAATGGCCCGCCGTTAACCCCCGGGTAAGGTTATCGCTTAGGGTTAAGCCGACTTTAAGAAAGCTCTGGGACACTGGTTCCAATCGGCGGGTGTCGTCGTGGTGAACTCAGGGATTTGTGACATGCGTATTCTTCTTGCATCGCTGCTGATGGTCTTCAGCGTTCTTATCGGTGGTTCTGTTCGCGCCGCGGACATGCCGGACTATCCCCAGGTCCAGGTGCCTGAGGTCGACTACGGCCTGCAGGGCGGCTTCTACCTGCGCGGTTCA
>JBDTVO010000265.1:0-3676 GCA_040007135.1 Devosia sp.
CGGCCTTGCCGCGGACAACACGATCTTTGAGACCAATACGCTGTCGACCTACTACATTTTCGAGGCGGCGCGGCGGCTGAAGATCCGCAACGTGGTGTGGGCCTCGAGCGAGACAGTCTTCGGCATCCCCTACAGCCACGGGCCGAAATACGTGCCGGTGGATGAGGAGATCGAGCTGCCGCAGACGTCGTATTCGCTGAGCAAGCTGATGGGGGAAAAGCTCGCCGAGCAGTACGCGCTGTGGGACCCGGAGACCAAGATCGTGGGCCTGAGGTTTTCCAACGTGATGGAGCCGCACGACTACGAGCGGTTCGAGAGCTTCCAGCCGGACGCGAAACTGCGGCGATTCAATTTGTGGACCTATATCGATGCCCGCGACGGAGCGCAGGCGATCCGCCTGGCGCTCGAGGCGTCGATCAAAGGTGCCCAGGTGTTCGGCATCGCCAACACCAACTCGCTCATGCGCAAGACGAACGACGCGCTGCTCGATGAGGTGTTTCCGGGGACGACGCGCAGGCGGGCCCTGCAGCAAAACGAGAGCCTGATCTCGATCGAAAAGGCGCAGCGCGTGCTCGGCTACAAGCCGGCATATGACTGGAAGGGTTAGCGTGGATCGGCGCCGAAGGTTGACGCAGCAGGGCTGACCAGCGGCATTTGCGCCGAGAACGGGGGCGTCTTAGAAGGGCCCTCGAGATTTCTCGCGGATGTCGCCATGCCCTTTTTCGATCTTCCCGCCGCCGAGCTTCCCAACTACCGCAGCAGCGTCACGGCGCCCGAGGGGTTCGACGCCTTCTGGGCAAAGACCCTGGCCGAGACGCGGCAGCATCCGCTGGAGGCGAATTTCGCGCCGTTCGATGCGGGGCTCGCGGCCTTCGAGGTGTTCGACGTGACCTATGCCGGCTTCGGCGGGCATCCGGTGCGCGGCTGGTACATCAAGGCCAAGGGCGTTCCCGGCGATGGCAGCGCCGTCGTCAAATTCATCGGCTACAATGGCGGGCGGGCGTTCCCGCACGAGCACCTGCTGTGGCCATCGACGGGCCGGCCGGTGCTGGTGATGGATACGCGCGGACAGGGCAGCGGCTGGTCGCGAGGCGAGACCGCGGACCCGGTGGGCTCCGACCCGGCGCAGGCCGGGTTCATGACGCGCGGCATCGCCAGCCCGGACAGCTATTTCTATCGGCGCGTGTTCACCGACGGAGTGCGCGCGGTGGAAGCCATCCGGACGCGCGATGAGGTCGACCCGGCGCGGGTCGGCGTTGTGGGGGGAAGCCAGGGCGGCGGCATTTCGCTGGCGGTGGCCGGGCTGGTGCCGACGGTGAAAGCCTGCATGCCGGACGTGCCGTTTCTTTCCGATTTTCCCCGGGCCATCGGGCTCGCATCGCGCGATCCCTACGGCGAGGTCTCGCGGTTCCTTGCGGTGCACCGCGACAAGGTGGCGAATGCGCTGGAGACGCTGCGCTATTTCGATACGGTGAATTTCGGGCCGCGGGCCAAGGCGCACGCACTGTTCTCGGTGGCTCTGATGGACACGATCTGCCCGCCATCGACGGTGTACGGCGCGTTCAATGCCTACGGTGGCGCGTCGAAGAAAATCCTGAGCTACGCCTACAACGACCATGAGGGCGGCGGGGCATTTCAGGAACGAGCGCAGGTCGACTGGCTGACGGGCGTCCTCTAGCCGCGCGGCTAGGCGTCGGCGCCGGCGCTGAGTTCCCCCCAGTCGAACTCGCTTTCGAGCGCCCGGAAGGCTTCGTCGCCGATGGTTCCGTCGAGCCGTAGCTCGTTGGCGCGACGGCGGGCGGCGGCGAGGGCGCGTCGGCGGATGTCGTTGCCGGGCAATTGGTCGAGGGCAGCGTCGCTACTGGGATCGGCGCTGATGGCGATCGTTGCCTCGAACTCCTTGCGGAGGATTTTTGCCTCCGTGGAGGTGTCGCCGTCGATCGCGGCAAGCCCGGCACGCAGGGCTTCGGCGCGGCCCTGCCGGACTTCGCGCTCGACCGGATCGGGCGCCTTGAGTCGCAGCGCGGCGATGAGAGGACGGAGCGTCAGCCCCTGCACCACCAGGGTGCCGAGGACCACGGAAAAGGCGCAGAGCAGGATCAGATCGCGATAGGGAAACGGCGTTCCATCCGGCAGCGTATTGGGGAGGGCGAAGGCGGCGGCAAGGGTGACGATGCCGCGCATCCCCGCCCATGAGGTGACGATGCCGCCAGCAATGGTCGGGCGGCCCGGGCCGTTCTCAGTCGTGGGAACGGGCAGCACGGCGCGAAAGAAGATGTTGTAGCTCATCACCCAAGCGAAGCGGGCGACGATGGCCGTGGCCAGAACGGCGAGCGCGACCATGAGCGAACCCGCCAGCCCGTCGGTCCCAAGGCGCCCAAGAATAGGCCGCAACTGCATGCCGATCAGAACGAAGGCGAGGGCGTTGAGCATGAACACCACGGCGGCCCACACCGCATTGGTGGGGATGCGGACACCGGGCGGCGTCAGCAGTCGCGAGGAGCTGCGGGCGGCGGTGATGGCGAAGGCGACAATGGTGAGGATGCCCGAGAGACCAACATTGTCGGCAAGGATCCAGACCCCGAAGGTGCCGACGAACTGGAGGATGATGGCGGTGGGCGCATCATGGACCAGCCGCAGCAGCCGGCCGACGACGAGGGCCAGCAGAATGCCCACGGCGATGCTGCCGACGATGACTGCGATCGCCGTGGGTACGACCGCGGCGATCGAGAGGTCGGAGGTGAGCGCGGCGCCAACCGCCAGGCGGTAGATCAGCAGAGCCGAGGCATCGTTGACGAGGCTCTCGCCCTCGAGGATGGCCCTGATGCGGTGTGGCAGCTTGATCTGCTGCATGACCGCGCTCGCCGCGGCCGCGTCAGGAGGGGCGACGATGGCACCGAGGGCGATGGCGACCGGCCAACTCATCCCCGGCACGAGCCAGCGGGCTACCACCGCAACGGCCGCGGTGGTGATGATCACGGCGACCACCGCGAGCCCGGTGACACTGATCCAGTTGCGCTGCAGCTCGCGCAGCGAGAAATCGAAGGCCGCATCGAGGAGAACCGGTGCAACGAAAAGGGTCAAAGCGAGGCGCGGATCGAGCGCCCAGCTGGGGCTCTCAGGCCATAGCGCAATGGCCGCGCCGCCGAGCGCCAGCAGGGAGGGGTAGGGCACTGAGAGGCGGCGGGCCAGCATCGACAGCAGCGCTGCCGCCAACATCAGCCCCACGATCCATTCGAAGATTTCCATTGGCGCATGGGATGTTGCGGTGGCGAGAAGATCAAGAGGAGGGAGGGGAGACCGGGCTTGTCTTCGATCCAGCTTGCGGCGAACCGTAACGTACGGTACGGTCCATCGGACTGGCGCCTGGGCTGATTGCGGGTGCCACTTCGCGAGGATGGGAGAGGACCGGTGACTGTTGCCATTCGGCCAGCGTCCGACACGTTTACGCCGCGCCAGCAGGTGGTGCTGACGGCGGCGCTCGACCTGCTGGTCGAGGCCGGCGATGGGTTGACGATGACTGCCGTGGCGAGGCGGGCGAGCTGTTCCAAAGAGACGCTCTACAAATGGTTCGGCGACCGCGATGGGTTGCTGACGGCGACGGTGCAGTGGCAAGCGGCGAAAGTACGGGTGCCGCTGGTCGATCGCAAGACGCTCGATCCGCTGTCGCTGCATG
>JBDTVO010000266.1:0-3638 GCA_040007135.1 Devosia sp.
AGAGCCACTTCAACCATGAGTTCATGGCCTTCGCCGGCATGACACCCGGCGCCTATGTCGCGTCCTATCGCGGGCTCACGAACTACCTGCCGATCTCGCTCGGAAGAAGGGACTTCCGTTTTTTCCAAGACGCGGCCAAGCTCGTTGCCTAGTCTTGGGCAGACGGGGGTTTCACATGCCATCAGTCAACTGGTTGGCCGTCATCGTGGCGGCCATCGCGATGTTCGGGCTCGGCGCGATCTGGTACTCGCCGGCGCTGTTCGTCAAGCAATGGGCGAAGGCGGCCGGCGTCAGCCGCGACGGCTCGCCCGGTCCCAACTTCATCTATGTGATGGGGGGCGCGTTCGTCCTGACGCTGATCATGGCCGCCAATCTCGCCTTCTTTCTCGCCGGCCCCGATACGACGCTCGGCTTTGCCATCGGCGCTTCGATTGCCGCCGGCCTCGGCTGGGCGACGCTCAGCCTCTGGATCATCTCGTTGTTCGAGCAGCGGCCGTTCGCCTACGTGCTGATCAACGGCGGCTACCTGACGATTGGCTTTGCACTGATGGGGCTGATCCTCGGGCTCTGGCGGTAGGTCCAAGCTGCAGCCCCACCCTCATCCGGCTTCGCCACCTTCTTCCCTCAAGGGAGAAGGCCATGGAGCCGAAACGTCCAGTCAGGCCTTCTCCCCTCGTGGGAGAAGGTGCCCGAAGGGCGGATGAGGGGGAGGCAGCGGACCTCCTACCCCACCACCTCGTCCGGCCCCAGCGCGGGTCCGGGGAACGTCGCGAACCCTCCGACGCCGCCGACAAGTTCGTTGACGGCGCGGCCGGCCTGGTCGATGGCGGAATGCGCGTAGGCATAGGCTCCCGCGTCGGTGTTGGCGATGGCGATGCGGCCCCAGCCTTTTCGCGCCGTCTCGATCGGCAGCGGACCGTCGGGCCAGTACTGGTCCCACGGCCGCATGTATTCGAGGGCGTAGCCGTGGCTCCAGCGGTTGAGGGTGACGGCCTCGATGTCCCTCGCGGCGTCGAAGCCGCCATCGCGCAGCGCCCGGTCCATGAGGTCGCGCAGCTCGCGCTCCATGTCCTCGAAACTGAGCGTCGTCAGGGCGTAGCGGCCGGCTGTGGCCTTGTCGCGAGCGGAAAGGTTCTTGGGCCCATCGACCGGCATCGCCCACAGGTGCAGCAGCATCGGGTCGGCCGGATCGTCGGTGAATTTGTAGGCGCCGATCGACACCGGATCGTCGAGCCAGACGCCCTTCCAGAAATTGCCCGGCGCGTAGAAGCCGTCGATACCCAGCGTGGCGAAAGCCTGCCAGGTGCGCAGCAGCACGGTGCCATAGATCAGCGGCACCTTGACCTGGTCGTTGAGCGCCTCGACCTGCGGCGCCGCGACCTCGTCGGTGATTTTTGGGATTACCCGGCTCCAGCAGGCGAGCACCACGTGCGCCGCCGTCACGATCTTCAGCTCCTTGCCCTCGGCGTAGGTGAGGGTCACGGATGTCGCGGTGGCCGGGTCACCGTCGTGCTTGACGCGCACCACCGAGGCCTCGAGCCGCAGCCGCACCGGCGCATCGGCCAGGTCCAGCTTGCCGTAGTCGAGCGTGTTGAGCACCAGCTCTTCCATGCTCGTTCCCGGCAGCGCCGCGGGGATCAACGCGCGAACCAGGGCCCGGGCGATGGCGGCGTTGCCGTCGGGGAAGTGGTAGATGTAGTCGTCGTCGGCGATCTTTTCGAGCCGGCCCGAGGGCGACATGGTCTTGTAGGGGATGTCGCCCAGGTCCATGCCGTCGAAGCCGGGCAACTCGAGCGCCCAGGCGTCGAGCGCGGTGGTGCCGTCGATGCCGATGCCGAAATATTCTTCGGTCTGTTCGTAGAAATATGTGACGAGCTGCGGGTCGGCCCCGGCGATGCCGGTCAGGAAGTCGGCATAGGTCATGGTGGAGAGCTGTTCCAGCTTCTCGTCGCGGCTCTTGCCGTCGAGATAGTCGCGCGGCGAATCGATGAGCGCGATGAGGTCGGCCTTGGCCTTGTCGTTGAGCGGCGTCTGCGGCACCCAGTCGGCCGCGGTGTCGCCTTCGGGCACCAGCGCGTCGACGCCGTAGTCCTCCTTGCGGAAGAAATGCGCATCGGTGAGCCCGTGCGTATCCCACCAATCCTGATTGTAGAACTCTGTTTCAAAACGGCTCAGGTCGATGCCGAGGTCGGCGATCAGCTTGCTTACCAGCGGCGAAAAGCGCGATGGCTTCTCGAGGCTCTGGCTGCCGCCATAGCCGATCATGCGCTTGCCGCTCGAGGCGACGAATTCGTTGCGGCGCGCGTGGCCGCCGAAATCGTCGTTGTTCTCAAGAATGAGGATTTTGGCGTCCGGCTTCTGCTGGCGATAGAGGAACGCCGCCGCAAGCCCGGAGATGCCGCCGCCCACGACGACGAGGTCGTAGGTCTCGCCGGTCGGGGTCGGCGCCGGCGCCGTGTCCCAGAAGCTGCCGTCGCGGATGGCGTGCATGACGCTCATCGCGGCTTCCGAATGGCCGCGAAGGCCGGTGAGTTTTGCCGGATCAGAGGCCGGCGTCGCCGCGAAGCTGCTGCCGGAACTGCCGGCGTTGAGCGCCATCGCCCCCACCGTCAGGGCCACGCCGTTGAGGAAGTCGCGCCGGGTGATCGGCCGGTCCATCCCCAGTTGCTTGTCGCGTTCGCTCCAGGCCATCGGGTTCTCCCTCCGTCGCGCCGACGGAGGGAGTGTTAGCGCTTTGCGCGGGATTGGCCAGTGCCCCGCTGTTTTCGAGGGACCACCACACGGGCGGGGCCTCCCGCCCGGTCAGATGTCGATCTCGTCCGGGCCGCGCTCCGCGGGCCGCGCCTCGCGGCGGATTTCCTCGGCGGCGCGCCGGAGAATGTCGGCGAGCTTGCGGTGCACTTCGGGATTGCGCGTCCGCGCGGCATCCTTGATGGCGTGCTTGAGGTCGCGGCGCGCCTCGTTCACGTCGGGCGGCACGTCGTCCATGTCGCGGTCGGGCCGGGGCGGACGGTGGTCGTCGCGACCGTGGCCGCCATGCTGCTCCTGGGATTTCTCCCAGTGCTCGCGGAACTGCCTGGCCTTTTCGCCGATGCGGCCGAGGTGGCCGAGCGTCGTCTCCACCGCCTCGCGGTTCTGGCCCAGATGCGTGCGGCCCTCGTCGGTGATGGTGTAGAGCCGCTTGTTGCCCTCGGCGCTCGAGGTGACGTAGCCGGCTTCCTCGAGGAAGGTCAGCGCCGGATAAACGACGCCCGGGCTCGGCACGTAGATGCCCGAGGTCTTCTCCTCGATGGCCTTGATCAGGTCGTAGCCGTGGCGCGGCTGCTGCTCGATGAAGTAGAGCGCGATCAGGCGCAGATCGCCCGAGGCGAGCATGCGGCCGATGCGGAACTCGTCGCCGAAGCCGCCACCCCAGCCGCCGCCCGGGCCACCGCCGCGCGGACCGGCCCAGCCGGGTCCGCCCCAGCCCCAGCCGCGGCGTCCGCCCGCCTGCATCCGATGCCAGGCGCGATGCAGGTGCTGCTCGAAGCGATCCTCAGTGTTGTGGTTGTGCATTTCAGTCTCCGATATATCTTCCGATCGATCGCAGATACGAACCGATCGTGTTCTCGTCAAGATATATCGTAAGAAATGTTTGC
>JBDTVO010000267.1:0-3632 GCA_040007135.1 Devosia sp.
CATGGCAGATCGTGAAACAATCATCGAAACCGGCGGTGGCGGCGATGGCGGCATCGGCGCCGGCGTGATCGCCGCGATCGTGCTCGTGGTCGTGCTGCTGATTGCCGGCGGCTACCTGGTGTTCAGCCGCAGCGGCAACACGGCGTCGGCAACGCTCGACCTGCCCAAGGTCACTGTCACCGCTCCCAAGAGCTGACGCCCCGAGAGGGTGAAACGCCTGCTGGACGTGCGCTCCAGGTGGCGTTCGCCGGCAGCGGTTTCGTGTTGGCGGCGTAGACCCAGCCTTCGAGCCCCCTCTGGCGGACGCGGAGCCATTTGTCGCGCCGGTCGAGAAGGTCGACCACCTCACCCTGTTGCAGCACCCAGACGCGGGTCGATCCGGTGCCCGGCGCGCCGTGCATGACCAACCCGTCCGATACGACCATCACCTGCTGCAGCGCTACGCTGCTCGAGGCGATGGCTGACGGTGCCGGGACGGCCTCGGGCAGTGCGACCGTGACCACCAATGCCTCTTCGGGCTTTACGAGCGCCGCCGGTGGCAACATCGGGCGGCGCGGCTCCCCGATGGCGACGGGGTGAACTTCGGAGGCGACCAGCGCCAGCGTGCCATTGATGCTGATGCCGAACAGACCGAGCGCCGCAACAAGTGTCAGCGGCCAGGCGACAAGTCTGAGGAGTGCGGCGTGACGCATCTGATCCACCTCGCACCGGAGCGGCACGGTGGTGGCTAAACGAGGCGGCTGGGCGTCGGTTCCGGCATTTGCCGCGAGCGCTGAAATCAGCCCTCGGCTATCTCGGCAGCTTGCCGGCCGGACGGGACGGCGGGGCCGTGCTGCCGCGGGTAATGATGTGAAAGCCGATGTCCTCGGAGACCTGGGTGGCGCGCCTGCCGCCGCCGCGGATGATCTCGACGATGGCCTGGGCGGCACGGGTGCCGGTCAGCGGCCGCTCGGTGGTGACCGTGGTCAGGGGCGGCACGGTCGCCCCGGAGAAGTCGAGATCGTTGAAGCCGATGATGGCCAGGTCCCCGGGCACCTTGATGCCGCGGCGCTGGCACTCGAACAGGGCCCCCAGAGCCAGATCGTCGTTGCAGCAGAACACGGCGGTGATGTCGTCGGTCTGGGTGAGCACTTCGGAGAGCAGCTCGGCGCCCCGCTGCACGGACGTCGGGCGGGTCGAGGCCGCAACCAGGCCCTGCGTGGGCAAGCCCAGCCGCCCCATGGCCGCGAGGTACCCGGCGAGGCGCCGACCGGACCGCGGATCGGTTCGCACGGTTAGGTGGCCGATGCGGCGATGGCCCAGATCGTAAAGGAACTGCACGGCAGCGGCGCCCGCCGCATGGTGGTTGAAGCCGACATTGAGGTCGATGGGATCGTCGGTCATGTCCATGGCCTGGACCACCGGGACGCCGGATTCCGTCAACAGCTGGCGGACGCGACCGGCCTGGTCGACACCGATGACGATGATGGCCTCGGGGTGGTAGCCGAGCATGGTCTCGACCGCCTTTTCCTCCTCGGCTTCGGAGTAGCGCGAGTTCGACACCAGCATCTGGATGCCGGCGTGCTCCAGCACGTCCTGGATGGCAGCGAGGAAATCGTCGAACACACCATTGGTCAGCGACGGCACGATGACACCGACGATGTTGGTGCGCATCGAGGCGAGCGCGCTCGCCAGCTGATTTGGAATGTAATGGAGCGACGTCACTGCATCGCCGACGCGCTGGCGCAGCTCGGGAGAGACCATTTCGGGATGGCGGATGGCGCGCGACACCGTTACCGGGCTCACCCCTGCGCGCTCGGCGACATCGGACAGCGTCGCGCGGACCTTCTTGTTCAAACCTGCCCCCAGACGATCAATCGATCCTTCATAGATGTGCCAGCCGACAGCGCAATGCGACATGGCTAACCAAGATCGCAATGGCTCTAAGTGATAGCGCTTCCAAAACTATTTGACAGCGCTTTCGCCAATCCATAGCCTAAAATTCAGGGGAGGAAATCCGATGCCCATCCGGGGCGGCTTCGCGCAGGCGGGGCCGCGTTCGACTGGGTGTAGATCGGAGTGGAACCTTCCCCGCAAAAGGGAGGAATAACGTGAAGTCCAGCCATTTCGTAAAGTTCGCAACCGGCGCGGCCGCAGGGGTTCTGATGGCGCTCGCCGTCGGCCCGACGTTGGCCGCCGGCCCCGAAGTCGTCGCCGGCCCGTCCACCGACCCGGCGTGCTTTGCACCGGACGGTGCCGATACCAAGTTCCTGCAATATCCGGCAAATGCCGGTCCGTTCCGCATCGCCCTCGTCAACGGCTTCATCGCCAATGACTGGCGCGTGCAGATGATCCGCGTCGCCAAGGCCTACGCGGCGCAGCCCGATGTTGCCAAGGACATCAAGGAGCTCAAGGTCGTCTCCGTTGGACCCGACGTCCCCGCTCAGATCGCGGCCGTCAACAACTTCATCGACCAGGGCTATGACGCCGTCGTCGTCGACGCCAATTCGACCACGGCGTTTGCCGGCGTGGTCAAGAAGGCCAATGCCGCGGGTGTGGTCGTGCTCTCGTTCGACAACGTCATCGAAGATCCGATGGGCGTCGAGGTGAATGTCGACCAGAAGGGCATCGGCACCAAGGCCGGCGAATTCCTGATCAAGGAAGTCAAGGCCGACCCGGCCAACCTGCTCTTCGTCCGCGGCCCGGTGGGCCAGCCGGTCGACCAGGCCCGCGCGACGGGCTTCGCCGAGGCGCTCAAGGCATCCGGTCGCAAGTTCAACGTGACCGAAGTGGTTGGCAACTGGAACCCGGGCGACGCGCAGAAGGTGACGGCCGACGCCATCGCCGCCGGCGGCAAATTCGATGGCATCTACGTCGAGGCCGGCTCACAGGGCGCTGCCCAGGCCGCGGTGGACGCCGGAGTCAAGGTTCCGATGGTGGGCGAAGACGAGAACGCCTACCGTCTGATGTGCAACGACAACCATGACGCGGGCATGCACTGCCAGTCAGGTGGTACCGGACCGGCGCAGTCGGCCGTTGCCCTCAAGGTGACAATCGCCGCGCTCAAGGGTGAAGCGATCCCGCAGAAGCTCGCCTTGCCCACCTCGTTCTCGTTCTCGCCCTACAAGGTCGGAACCGAGGCGTTCCCCGAGCTGCCCGGCAGCACGTTCACGGGCAACAGCTTCCCGGCGTGCAAGATCGGCTTCACCAACGAAGAAATCTCCAAGCAGACTGGTGATAACAACTAAGCTTTGGGGATAGGCATGGGCTGCCGCCGGTGAGAGGCTCGCCGGCGGCAGTTGCTTTCGCACAGGGGGGATCGCGGGTGGCAGCCGTGGACGGCGCGCAGCTTCTGCGCATGGAGGGGATTACCAAGCACTACGGCGGCGTCCGCGCGCTCGAGAGCGTGCAGTTCGCCGCCGACCGCGGTCGGATTCATGCGCTTCTGGGCGAGAACGGCGCGGGCAAATCGACCCTCATCAAAGTGCTCGCCGGTGTGATCAGGCCCGATGCCGGCCGCATCCTGATCGAGGGCCAGCCCAAGTCGTTCGCGTCCCCCGATGCCGCGAACGCCGCCGGCGTCGCGTGCATGTTCCAGGAATTGTCGCTGCTGCCCGACCTGACCGTCGCGGACAATATCGCCATCACCAACC
>JBDTVO010000268.1:0-3632 GCA_040007135.1 Devosia sp.
TTGCCGGCGACCGACAGGCGCTCGTGGTAGCAGAAGCGCGGAATCTCGGCGCCCGCCGCTTCCGCTGCCTGCATCAGCGTAAAATAGTCGGGGACCTCGACCAGCCTGCCGTCGACTTTGATGTTGGCCATGTCGCTATGCCTTGTTCCGGCGCGTGAGGTAGAGCCCGATCAGCGTCACCACCACGCCGCCCCACAGCAGCGTTGGCTGGTACACGGGGATCATCGAGGGGCCGATGAAGTTCTGGAAGGTGCTGCACTCGAAGCTGTCGCCCGAGATGCAGCTGAGCTTGACGTCGAGCAGGCTGAACATGCCGTGCCACTGGCTGTAGTAGATGAGCCACCATGCGGCGGCGGCCGCCATGAAGGCGAGGCCGGCAAAGAACAGGGCGTGCGCGGCATTGGCCTTGCGCTGCTGCTCGCTGATCATGCCGAGCACCTCTGGCTCATCCACAGCTTGATGTGCTCGAGATGCGCCCAGTCGTAGGCGAAATCGGAATTGCCGTGCGCCTCGAGATGGTCGAGCCGTGCCTTGGCCTCTTCGATCGTGGGGATTTGCCCCTCCTCGACCGGCCACATCACGAAGTGATGCGACTTCATCGGCGAGAACCACTCGGCCTTGCGGCTATAGAAGCGCTGGTGAACGGTCTTCCACACGAACGCCTCGAGCTGCTCGACCGTCTCCCAGACGCTCATGTTGACGGCCATCATCGAATCGTTGGCATAGGGGCGCAGCTCAAGCGCACCGCCGTTCGAGCCGTCGCCGACGAGCCGCCAGACGAAGCCCGGCATGCGGTCGGCCATGGCGTTGACGCGCGCCAGGTTGTCGACGAAATCCGCCATTCGCGGATCGTCGATCGGGGCGTTCAGCCGGCCGATATTGAGCTCAGCAACGTGCATCTCTACTCCGCTGCGATCGACGGCACGGCGTCGTCGTTGTCCGAGCGATAGGTGTATTCGTCGATCCGCGCTTCCATGACGTCGCGGAAGTTGCGGATGAGGCCCTGGATCGGCCACGCGGCGGCGTCGCCGAGGGCGCAGATGGTGTGGCCCTCGACCTGCTTGGTGACCTCGAACAGCATGTCGATCTCGCGCTTCTGGGCGCGACCTTCGACCATGCGCTCCATGACGCGCATCATCCAGCCGGTGCCCTCGCGGCACGGCGTGCACTGGCCGCAGCTCTCGTGCTTGTAGAAGGCCGAGAGGCGCCAGATGGCGCGGATGATGTCGGTGGATTTGTCCATAACGATGACGGCGGCGGTGCCGAGCGAGGAGCCGGCGTCCTTAAGGCCATCGAAATCCATCAGCGCGTGCTGGATTTTCTCGCCACGCACGCAGGGGACGGAGGCGCCGCCGGGGATCACGGCGAGCAGATTGTCCCAGCCGCCGCGGATGCCGCCGCAGTGCTTTTCGATCATTTCGTCGAACGGGATGCCCATCGCCTCTTCGAAGGTCGCGGGCTTGTTGACGTGGCCCGACACGCACATGAGTTTCGTGCCGGTGTTGTTGGCGCGGCCGATGCCGGCGAACCAAGCGCCGCCGCGGCGGAGAATCTCCGGGACGACGGCAATGGATTCGACGTTGTTGACGGTGGTCGGGCAGCCATAGACGCCCATTGCCGCCGGGAACGGTGGCTTCAGGCGGGGCTGGCCCTTCTTGCCCTCGAGCGATTCCAGCAGCGCCGTTTCCTCGCCGCAGATGTAGGCGCCGGCGCCGTGGTGGACGATGATGTCAAAATCCCAGCCGTGGATGTTGTTCTTGCCGATGAGCTTGGCGTCATAGGCTTCCTGCACGGCGTGCTCGAGATGGTGCCGTTCACGGATGAACTCGCCGCGGACGTAGATGATGGCGACGTGCGCATCCATGGCGCGCGAGGCCAGCAGCGCACCCTCGACCAGATGATGCGGATCGTGCCGCATGATCTCGCGGTCCTTGCAGGTGCCGGGCTCGGACTCGTCGGCATTGATGACCAGGTAGTGCGGGCGTCCGTCGCTGACCTTGGGCATAAAGGTCCATTTGAGCGCCGTCGGAAAGCCGGCGCCGCCACGGCCGCGCAGGCCTGAGCCCTTGACCTCGTTGGTGATCCAGTCGCGACCACGCTCGATGAATGTCTTGGTGTCCTGCCAGCCGCCGCGCGCCCGCGCACCGGCCAGCATCCAGTCGCCCTGGCCGTAGAGATTGGTGAAGATGCGGTCTTTATCGGAAAGCATTTACTTGGGGTCCCTGCCGAACACCTTGCGGTATTCCTCGACGCCGCCGCGGTCGAGCACGTCGGCCTGGTGCAGCCAGTTGTTCTTGGTGGCGCGGCCACGGAACCCGGCTTCCGCCTCGACCTGCTCGATCTGCGCTTCGGTCAGGTCGGCGACCTGCCGCCAGGTGGTGATGCCCATGTCGTTGAGGGTGCGGCCGATGGCCGGGCCGATGCCCATGATCAGGGTCAGGTCGTCGGACTTGCCGGCGGGCGGCTCGAACAGCCGCTTCACCTTCTTCACCGACTTGCCGCCGTCGACCTTGCCGGCCGGGGACTCGGCGCCCGTTGCCTGCTCGCGCATGGCGGCGTTTGGCTTGCCGTTGGCATTGGCCGACGCATTGGCGCTGGCGCGCTCGCCTTCGGCCTTGGCCTCCGAGACTTTCGGGGAGCCCGGTGGGCCCTTCAGAGCCGGAGCCGATTCCTCGGCCGTCTCGCTGCCCCTGCCCTTGTTGGTTGGCGACTGCGGCGCGGCAGGCGCCGCTGGAGGCAGCGCGGCCGCTGCGGTCGCCGCGGGCGCAGCCGGCGCCGCGACGGGAGCGGCAGCGGGAGCCGCCGGCGGCGGCGGTGGCGGGAACGGCTTGTAGGTGCGCTCGGCAGTCGGACGTTCGAGCAGTGTCGTGGCGCCGCCCTGGGCCGCCGAGAACTGCCGCTCGACTTGCGTGCCGACCGGGATCGACTTGCCGTTGCCGGCGCGGAAGGTCTCGACGATCTCCTCGAAGCGCGCGACCGACAAATCTTCGTAGGTATCGTTGCCGATCATGATCATCGGCGCGTTGACGCAGGCGCCGAGGCACTCGGCCTCTTCCCAGCTGAGCTTGCCGTCGGCCGAGACCTCGAGCGCGTCGTGGGCGATCTTGTTGTGGCAGACTTCGAGCAGGTCGCCTGCCCCGCGCAGCATGCACGGCGTCGTGCCGCAGACGATGATGTGGGCTTCCGAGCCCACCGGCTTCAGCAGGAACTGCGTGTAGAAGGTCGCCACCTCGAGCACGCGAATGTACGCCATGCCCAGCATGCGGGCGACGGCTTCGATGGCGGCGCGGGTGACCCAGCCCTGCTGCTCCTGCGCCCGCCAGAGGATCGGGATCACTGCCGATGCCTGGCGGCCGGCGGGATAGCGGGCAATGACCTGCTCGGCCCACGACTGGTTGTCGGCCGTGAAGGCAAAGCTTGCGGGCTGCACGGTTTCCGCGGCGAGACGGCGAACGCTCATCGGTCCACCTCGCCGAAGACGATATCGAGTGATCCGAGGATGGCCGAAACGTCGGCCAGCATGTGGCCGCGCGTCATGAAATCCATGGCGCTGAGATGCGCGAAGCCCGGCGCCTTGATCTTGCAGCGATAGGGTTTGTTGGTGCCGTCGGAGACGAGATAGACGCCGAACT
>JBDTVO010000269.1:0-3629 GCA_040007135.1 Devosia sp.
TGCTGCAGCAGATCGCCCACCGGCATCAGCGGCGGCACGAACAGCACGGTGCGGATGATTTCGAGCTTGTTGAGCCGCTGCTTGAGGGCGGGCGAGACCAGCCGCACGGTCGCCGCCTTTTCGGGGTCGGTGACTTCGGCGGTGATGCGCCGCAGCGCGTCCTTCACATGGATGAAGCCGGTGATGTTGTCGATCGAGTCGGCGTAGACCGGCATGCGCGAGTGACCGACGCGGCGGAAGCGGGCGACGAGATCGCCGAGATTGCACTCGACGTCGATCGCCTCGATGTCGGCGCGCGGCACCATGACGTCCTCGACGTGTTTCTCGCCGAGTTCGAGCACGTTCTGCAGGATGGTGCGCTCGGAGGGCGAGAAGTCGGCGGTTTCACCGGAGGCTTCCGATTCGAGGGCGTCCTCGATGCCGTCGCGCAGCGAGGCGGTGCGCAGTGCAAACATTGCCTTGAGGCGCGTCCACAGCGATTGCCCCCGCGGCGCGGCGGGGGCGGGACCTGGGGAGGGCTCGGGCTCAGGCCCGCCCCGTTGCTCAGCCGGTGCTGCGGTGTCGCTCATTGCTCATCATAGGGGTCAGCGACCCCGAGGGAGGCCAGGATCTGGGTCTCGAGGCCTTCCATGACAAGGGCCTCGTCGTCGTCGATGTGATCATAGCCCAGAAGATGCAGAAAGCCATGGACCACCAGATGGGTGAAATGATCGTCGAAGCTGACGCCCTGATCGGCCGCCTCGCGCTGCAGCGTCTCCCTGGCAAGGATGATGTCGCCCAGGAGCCCAATCACCGGGCCGAACGGCTCGATTTGAGGAAAACTGAGGACATTGGTCGGCTTGTCGATGCCGCGCCAGTCACGGTTGAGCAGGCGCTGCTCGGCGTCGTCGGTGAGGACGAGCGAGAGTTCGGCGGCACCGGCGATTTTCGCCTTCGATTGAGTGAGCGCGGCGCGCACGGCCGTGTCGGCGCGGGCATCGAGCGCCTCGGGCCAGCCATCGGTATTGCGGGTGATGTCGATGCTCAGCGGGGCGGGCATTGGGTGCGCGGGGCCGGTGGGCGGCTCACCCGTTGGACTGTTTCGCGCCGGCCGCGTCGTAGGCGCGCACGATGCGGCCGACGAGGGCGTGGCGCACCACGTCCTTGTCGTTGAAGCGCGAGATGTGGACGCCCTCGATGCCATCGAGCAGGCCGATGGCTTCGGTCAGCCCGGATTTTTGGCCCGGCGGCAGATCGACCTGGCTCGGATCGCCGGTGACGATCATCTTCGAGTTCTCGCCGAGGCGGGTCAGAAACATCTTCATCTGCATCGAGGTGGTGTTCTGCGCCTCATCGAGGATGACGACGGCGTTGGCGAGGGTGCGCCCGCGCATGAAGGCGAGCGGCGCGACCTCGATGACGCCCGAGGTAATACAGCGTTCCACATGCTCGGGGCGCATCATGTCGTAGAGCGCGTCGTAGAGCGGCCGCAGATAGGGATCGACCTTTTCCTTGAGGTCGCCCGGGAGGAAGCCGAGGCGTTCGCCGGCTTCGACGGCCGGACGGGAAAGGATGATGCGGTTGATGTCGCCACGCTCGAGCAAGGTCGCCGCATGGGCCACCGCCAGATAGGTCTTGCCGGTACCGGCGGGACCGATGCCGAACACCAGTTCGGCCCGCTCCATGGCGCGCATATAGGCGTCCTGCGCCGGGGTGCGGGCAACGATGGTCGCCTTGCGCGTGGCGATCTGGGCCATGCGCACCTTGCCCTTCTTTTCGAGCGTCGGCAGCGTCAACTGGCTGTCTTCGCCTTCGATCATGCGGATCATGCTGTCGACATTGGCGGCGTCGACCGGCTGGCCTTCCTCGAGCATGCCGTAGAGCGAATCGAGCACCCGCCGCGCCTGGTCGATGGCGGCGGCCGGACCCTTCAGCAGCAGATGATTGCCGCGCGGCGCAGCGGTGATCTTGAGGCGCTGCTCGATGAGGGCGAGGTTCTGGTCGAAATCGCCATAGAGCTGGGCGGCGAGGCGGTTGTCTTCGAAGGCGAGTTCAAGCTGCGAGGCTAGGGCGTTGTCGGGAGTGGCGGACAAATGCCTGTTCAAGTGCTTGAAAACCCTTTGTTTTGTGGCTTCCCGCCGTCAGGCCGGGAGCGCTTTGGACTCAATGACGCTAGCAGGTTTGCGTTCCCGGTGTGTGACAATCTTGCCCTCAATTGAGGCGACGCCGGCGGCAACGATTTCGACCGGCTGGACGCTGCCGATGAGCTCGGCCGGGGCATCGAGGTGCACCGCCTGCAGGTACGGCGAGCGACCGCCGAGCTGGCCGGGGCGGCGGCCGGGCTTTTCGAGCAGCACGTCGAGGGTCCTGCCGACGCAGGCCTCGGCGAAGGCGCGTATCTGCGTGCCGATCAAAGCGTTGAGCCGGCCCAGCCGCTCGGTCTTCAGCGCCTCGGGCACCTGCCCGTCCATCCTGGCGCCGGGGGTGCCGGGGCGGATCGAATATTTGAAGGTATAGGCCGAGGCGTAACCAACCTCGCGCACGAGACTCAGCGTCGCCTCGAAATCGGCCTCGGTCTCGCCGGGAAAGCCGACGATGAAATCGCCCGACAGCGCCATATCCGGGCGGGCGGCGACGATGCGCGCGATCAGCGTCAGGTAGTCGGCGCGGCTGTGGCGGCGGTTCATCGCCTTGAGGATGCGGTCGGACCCCGACTGCACCGGCAGATGCAGGTACGGCATCAGCTTGGGATTGCCGGCATGCGCGGCGATCAGCTCGTCGCCCATGTCGGCCGGGTGGCTGGTGGTGTAGCGGATGCGGGCGAGGCCATCGAGCTCGGCCAGCCGGGCGCAGAGGCCGCCGAGGCCCACGGCGCGGCCGTTCGGATCGAGCCCGTGATAGGCATTGACGTTCTGGCCGAGCAGGGTGATCTCGCGCACCCCGGCATCGACCAGCCGGCGGGCTTCGTCGAGCACCTGCTCGACCGGCCGGGAGAACTCGGCGCCGCGGGTGTAGGGGACGACGCAGAACGAACAGAACTTGTCGCAGCCTTCCTGCACGGTGAGGAAGGCGGTGAGGCCGCGGGCGCGGATCAGCTTTTCGGCGGTCGGCGGCAATGCGGCGAACTTGTCCTCGGCGGGGAACTCGGTGTCGATCACCCGCTCGCCGGCCGTGGCGCGGGCGACGAGGTCGGGCAGGCGGTGGTAGCTCTGCGGCCCGAACACCAGATCGACGGCCTCGCCGCGGCGGGCGATCTCGGCGCCCTCGGCCTGGGCGACGCAGCCGGCGACGGCGATCTTGAAGTCGCGGCCGCCGTCGCGGCGCAGTTCCGCCAGCCGGCCGAGCTCGGAGAACACCTTCTCGCTGGCCTTCTCGCGGATGTGGCAGGTGTTGAGGACGACGAGGTCGGCATCGTCGGCGCTTGCCGTCGGCTCATAGCCCGACGGCGCCAGCGCATCGGCCATGCGGTCGCTGTCGTAAACGTTCATCTGGCAGCCGTAGGTCTTGATGAAGACCCGCTTTGGACGAAGCTCGGTGGTCATGGGCGGGGCAATAGCACTGCGCGACAGGCGATGTCAGCAGTCTCGGCTCTAGGCGCCGGCGACGATCTCATGCCGGTTCAGCGCCACCAGCATGCGGCGCACAGCGAT
>JBDTVO010000270.1:0-3572 GCA_040007135.1 Devosia sp.
ATCGGCGATGCGCAGGATGGCGGATTCGATGCCACGGCCGAGGTTGTCGTTGACCTCGGCGACCTTGCTGGCGACCATCGAGGACAGCGAGTTGGCGCGATCCGACATGATCTCGGTGACCGAGCGGAGGGAGCCGTCGATCTTTTCACGTGCCGCATTGCCCTGCGCGTCGATGGTGCGGGCCAGCTCCAGCGTGCGGTCGCCGATGGCGGCGGCGATCGCGGCGCCGTGCGAGCCGAGGACTTCGCCGAGCTGTTCGGTGCGGGTATTCAGCGCTTCGACAAGTTCGGCCGAACGCTGCGCGACGGCAGTCGCCATGATCTGGCTGCGCTGGTCGAGCGTGGCACCGATGGTGGCGGCGTGCTGGATGAGCTGATTGTCGAGCGACGAGGTGCCGCCGGTCAGGATTTCGTTGATCTCGGTGGCGCGGCCGCCGAGGGCATCCGAAAGCTGCTGCGTGCGGTTCTGCAGCGTGTCGTTGAGGGCCTGGTGGCGTCCGTCGAGGGCGTCGGCGAGGATCTGGGCATGGCCCTCGAGCGCGTCGGTAATTTCGCGGCTGCGGTTGCCGATGACCTCGGTGATCTGCTTGGAGCGGTCCGTCAGCGTCTCGACCATCTCGCGGGTGCGCTGGTTGACGACGTCGTTGAAGTGGCCGGACTTTTCGTCGAGCGCCATTTCGAGGACGTTGGCGCGGGCGGCGAAGCCTGCATTGTGCTTTTCGAGCGAGGCGACAAGCTTTTCGCCCTTGTCGCCGACGACGGTGTCGAGGGACTGCAGGCGTGTATCGATGACAGTCGCGATCTCGTCGAGGCGCGCGTCAAACTGGCTGAGGTTCTGCGAGCCGGCTCCGGCAAGGGTGACCCGGGCCTTCTCTGTCGTCTCGTCGAGCGCGCTGTTGAGCTCGATGAGCGCCGTCTGCAGCTTGCTCTCGAGCGCGGTGACCTGGGTCTGGACGGATTCGTCCAGCTGCTTGGCGAGGGTGGTGACAACGGTCTCGGCCTCGTGCGTGCGGGCCTGGATATCGGACGAGATGCGGTTGCCGATCATGTCGAGGGCCGACGACACCTCATGGCCACGGTCACGCAGCTGGTCGAGGAGGGTGATGCCGCCCTGGCTCAGCAGCTTGGCGAGCGAGGAGGTGCGGTTCTCGATCGCCTCGGAGAGGGTGAGGGCACGCGTGTCGAGGGCCTCGGACAACGACGCCATGCGGCCGTCGATGACGGAGCTCAGCTCCATGGTGCGGTTTTCGAAGGCGGCGGAGATGGTTCCGGCACGATCCTCAAGCGTGATGTTGAGGCGGCTGGCGCTGTCGTCGAGGGCGCCCAGCAGGTGGCTGGTGCGCTGATCGATGAGCGACACGAAGCTTTCGGTGCGCTCGCCGAAGGCGCCGTTGAGTGAATTGCCGGCGGTTTCCAGTGCCTTGGTCAGATTGCCGCCGGATTCGACGATGGTGCCGGCGATGCGCTGGCTGATCATGTCGAGATCGAAGACGAGGCCGGTGTGGCTCTCGGTGATGGCCTCGCGGACGCGCTCCGTGTTGGTGATGACGGCTTCGCGCTGGCTCGCAAGTTCCTGAATCAGGGCACGCATGCGGGCTTCGTTGTCGGAATATGTCCGTTCGAGGGCAGTGACCTCGTTGTGGATCATCACTTCGAGCTCGCCGGCGCGGCTGAGGGCGCGCTCGAGGCCGTCGCCCAAGGCATTGACCTCGCGGCGGACGGCCTGGCCGACTGAAGCGACTTTTTCGGACGCGGTGGTTTCGGGCTCGGCGAGACGGATCGCGGCGTGGGTCACCGCTGCGGCGGCGTTGCGGAGGTCGGTGGCGCGGCGGATCAGGGTGGCGATGGCGAAGAAGGCGAGGACCGGAATGACGGCCAGCGCCATGAGGCCGAGGAAATCGTTGGAGGAGAAGAACCCGGGTGTGGCGAAGTCCTTGCCGTTGCGCACCACGGCGAGGCCGAAGATGCCGAACAGCCAGAGGCCGGCGATGAGGAAGGCGATGTAGTTGGGTGCGGCGCTGGAGCGCGACTGCAGGCCGTAGAGGATACGGGAGCCCTGGAAGCGATCGTCGTTGGCGACGGAGCCGGCGAGGGACGCCTGCTTGTCGGAGACGCGCCCGCGATCGCCGCGCGTCGAGCGTGGCTGCGGGGGCGGCATCTGCTGACCCTGGGGACCATCGGACGGCCCCCCGAAGACTGAGTCCTTCAAGGCATCTTCAACAGCCGAGAAGGCCAGGGTCGCGGGATCGTCCTGGGTGTTCGATTTCTTCGCCATAACTCTAACAACTCTCGCGTCGGCAGTTTGCGACTAGGGGCGGCATCGGGAGTTGTGATGGACCGTCGGCCCTTTCGGGTCTCCGGACCATTTGGGTAAAAAGCGAATCAAAAGCCCCGCCTAATCCCTATGTCCCCTACGCCGCCGCGCGCTGGGTAAGCCTCACCATACAAGCAATTTGAGGCAAACCGAGCGGTATCTTAAGCAAAGGTTAATTTGGGCGGATTGGTGACCAAAGCCTGAAGCAACCGGCTCGGATTGGACATTCCGGCTTAAAAGCGGCCTCAGACGAAGGGCGTAAGGTTCCGGGGCTGCCAATGAGGCGGCACGGAGACCAAGATGTCCCAGAACGTCGTCCGAGTCGACCACGCCCCCGCCCCCTCCAGGCGCACGCCGGTGGACTGCGGCTATCTCAGTCGGCAGACGATGGGCGACCCCGGCCTCGAGGCCGAAGTTCTGCGGCTCTTCGAGGTGATGGCGCATACCTATATGGAGCGGCTGAAGGCGGCTGCTGATGTCGAGGCGCGGCTGATGAGTCTTCACACGCTGAAGGGCGCCGCGGCCGGTATCGGGGCGACGGTGCTGGCGGAGTTGGCGCGTGCGGTCGAGGCCCGGTTGCGCGGTGGCGAGATGCTGACGGACGAGATGCTGGATCGGCTTGGTTTTGCGGTCGACGACGTCTCGGAGTTCATTGCGTCGCGGCTCGACCAGCTCGAAGTGGCTGCATAGCAGCGCTGCCAAGGGCTTGCCTTGCAGGCCAGGGGGCGCGCCGGTATAGCGGCGGCATGCCCAAGATCACCTTCATTACCGCCGATGGCCAGAGCTTTGAGACCGAAGCCGAGGTTGGCTCGACCGTGATGGAGACAGCCATCATGAACGGTGTGCCGGGGATTGTGGCGGAGTGTGGCGGCGCCTGCACCTGCGCCACCTGTCACGCCTATGTCGATCCGGCGTTCACCGCCATCGTCGGCGCGCCATCGATGATGGAAGAGGACATGCTCGACTTCGCCTATGAGGTGAAGCCGAACAGTCGGCTGAGTTGCCAGATCAAGGTGAAGCCGGAACTCGATGGGCTGATCATGCGGGTGCCGAGCCGGCAGGGCTAGCTTAACATTCCAAGCGCATGGTCCGCGGCGCAATGGATTGGCGGATCGAGGCGCATGCGCCCACTGACGTTCCAATGGGCGGCGCCTCAGGGGAAAATAAAAGCTATTGTATTTCAATAGCTTGCGCGTAGTGGCGCAGGTGCCATATAGAGTGGCACGAAAGGCCAGTCATGGGTGAGCTCAGGACATTCC
>JBDTVO010000271.1:0-3564 GCA_040007135.1 Devosia sp.
CGACCGGCTCGGGCCAGTCGGCTGGCTCAGCCATTGGCGGCGACCACCTCGTCGGTCACGACGTTGAACGAGGTCAGCGTCGCCGGGCCGAACTGGGTGGAGATCGCGACGTCGGTCGCATCTCGGCCGATCGCCATCAGGATGCGCCCGACGCGCGGCTTGTTGCTGCGCGCGTCCGCCGTGTACCAGTGGCCGCCGAGGAAGACCTCGAACCAGCCGGAAAAATCCATCGGCCCCGGCATCGGCGGAATGCCGATGTCGCCGAGGTAGCCGGTGCAGTAGCGCGCCGGAATGTTCATGCAGCGGCACAGCGTCAATGCCAGATGGGCGAAGTCGCGGCAGACGCCGATGGCTTCGGTGTAGGCGCCGTAAGCCGTCCGCGTCGCATCGGCGCGCTGATAGTCGAACCTGATGTGATTGTGGACGAAGTCGAGGATGGCCTGGACGCGCGCCCATCCGGGCGGCGTCGTGCCGAACATGCTCCAGGCAATGTTGGACAGCCGGTCGGTCTCGCAGTAGCGAGAGCCGAGAAGGAAGACGAGGACGTCGTCGGGCAGGTCCCGGATCGAATGCTGGACGGCGTCGAGCGGAACGTAGTCCGGCGTGCCGGCATCATAGATCTCGAACTCGGTCGACAGGGTAATGGAGCCGGTCGGCGCGGTGATGCGGGTGCAGACATTGCCGAAGCCGTCGGCATAGTCCCACGAGTCGACCTGCGGCGAATAGCGCAGGATCTGCGGGCTGAGCAGGTCGGGGCGGCGCGAGGGGTGGATGTTGAGGCACAGCAGCATGGGTGTCGGCTGCGGGCAATCGTAGGTCAGCGAAAAACCGGCCTTGATCTGCATTGGGATTCCTTCAGGCCGGTATGGCCGAGCGCTCGGTTTCGGCATCGACCGACGTGACGTTGACCCGAACGGTCATTCCAGACGAATCGTTGCGCATGCCGGTGTGGGTGCCCCAGAGCGGGATCGCCTGCCGCGGGTCGCGCGCAACGCCGACGCGGATGAGATCGCGATTGCCGATGATGCCGTTGGTCGGATCGAACTCGACCCAGCCGGCGCCCGGCAGGTAGATCTGCGTCCAGGCGTGCGTGGCACCGCCGCCGAGCAGCTCCTGACCATCGCGCGACGGCACATAGATGTAGCCGGTGACAAAGCGCGCGGCAAAGCCCAGCGACCGCGCCGCCTCGATCATCAGCAGCGCGAAATCGCGGCAGGTGCCGCTCAGGCTGTCGAGGGTCATGGCCGGCGTCTGCGTCCCGGGGTTGGTCCGGCGGATGTATTTGAACTCGGTTTTGATGGCGACCGTCATTGCCTCAAGCAGGCGAGCGGTGTCGGTGCTGCCGGTATTGGCAACGAAGCGGCGCGCCCATGCGGCCGTGGTGCCGTCATCGGGATACTGCCGATGCATCAGCGCCGCGAGGTCGGGCAAAGTCTCATCGTCGTATGCGAAGGGCCAACTGCGGGCGCGCTCCTCGGCGCGGAAATGCAGGCCGAGCTGCGGCGTGTGCTCGAGGACGATCTCGGTGTCGAAACGCAGGCGCGCCGATTCAACATCGAAGTTGGCGACGGCGACGCTGTTGCCGAACACGTCGTGGACCCAGAACAGCTCGCTCGGCGACGGTACGATATCGAGCCGCGCGGCAAGCAGCCGCTGGTCCTGGCTGTCGCGCGGCCGAAACAGGATGCGATGCTCACCAAAGCCCACCGGCCGCCGGTAGTCATAGGTGGTCACGTGGTGGACCTTGAGAATTGTCATCGGACTCGTGGAGTGACGTGCGGCGCACCGAGGGCCAGCCGCAACACTCTATCCGCGAAGACGACGGAGCGGGCCGCTTTCTTTGGCAGGGCCGCTATGCCTTGGTGAACCTGCCGCCCGCAGGGCTGTCGCGGCTTGCGCCGGGAGAGATTGTGCTAGGACTCTCGGCCGTTGACGCCTATTGCAAGGCCGTGGTCCGGGCACCCCTGCTCCCGCCGGGATCGTGGGCCGGCCATCGGCGTGACCGATGATGCGGCCGGGGAGGGCATCGATGACCATGCTGAAGTCCGACGCCGAGCGCGAGTGCATTCGCCGCTGGCGGGCGTTACCGCGAAGCGAGCGCGCCACCAACGCTCAAGCCGCCACTTTCGCGACGGCGTTGATGGATGAGATCGTGTTCGCCACCAGTGGCGACCGCTACAGCTTCATCCGGGGCTGGCTGCAGCGCGACCTACATCTGCGCGGCGGGCTCTAAACCCCGCTAGAGCGGCTTTACAGTCACCGATTCCGGCTTGTCCCAGGCAACAGAGTTGCGCAGCGGCAGGCCGAACTGGCTTTCCTCGATCTCAAACACGTCGCCCGCTTCGGTCTTGATGCCGTCCGCAAAGCTCAGCGTTGCCGTGCCGAACATGTGCACGTGTACGTCGCCGGGCTGGCGGAACAGCTTGTACTTGAAGTGGTGGTGCTCGAGATTGGCGATGGTGTGGGACATGTTGTCCTCGCCGGACAGGAACGGCTTTTCCCAGATCACCTTGCCGCCGCGCACGATGCGCGACATGCCGCTGACATTGCCGGGCAGGTCGCCGAGCCGCAGTTCGGGGCCGTAGGAGCAGGCGCGCAGCTTCGAGTGCGCGAGAAACAGATAGTTGACCCGCTCGGTGACGTGGTCGGAAAATTCGTTGCCGAGCGCGAAGCCGAGCCGATGCGGGGTGCCGTCGGGGCCGATGAGATAGAGACCCGCCATTTCCGGCTCCTCGCCGGCGTCCTTGGCAAAGGCCGGGGATGGGATGGGCGCGCCGGGCGCGGCGACGATGCTGCCGTTGCCCTTGTAGAACCATTCGGGCTGCACACCCTCTTCGCCGGCTTGCGGCTTGCCGCCCTCGAGGCCCATGCGGAACATCTTCATCGAATCCGTCAGCGGCGCTTCGGTGGCCTGCTGGTTGGATTTGTGCATGGCGTCGCGGGTCGAGGCCGAGCCAAGATGCGTCAGCCCGGTGCCCGTCACATAAAGATGCGCCGGATCGGGATGGTCGATCGGGGGCAGCATGCGGCCTTCGGCGAGGATCGCCCTGGGGTCGATCGCGTCGCCGAGGCCCTTCTCCTTTGCCATCGCCGCAAGACCGATACCCTTGGCGATGGCCTCCTCCGCCAGCTCGTAGACGGTCTTCACGCCCTTGAGCCGGTGCGCCGATTTGCCGTCGATGAGGCCGACGCTGCGCTTGCCGTTGTCGCGGACGAATTGGATGAGGTTCATGGCGCTCGGCTCCTCGCGGGTCGGCAACGCCTATACGGCCATCGCTGTTAGGCGTCCAGCCCGGGGGATAGGGCGCTACTGCAGCTGCGGCTTGACGAGGAAGCTGTTGCGATCGGCCGATTTCACCCGGAGCCAGGTGTCGCGCCCGTCGCGGACGATGCGCATCGGGATCTCTGCGCCCACCGGTCCGCTCTCCCACACCTTGCGGTAGAAGTCGGCCAGCCCGCCCACTTCGCCGTCGCGCACATCGGAAATGATGTCGCCGCGCTTGATCCCGGCCCGCTCCGCCGGGCTGCCGTGGGAGACGTTCATCACCACCACGCTGCCATTGT
>JBDTVO010000272.1:0-3518 GCA_040007135.1 Devosia sp.
TCCGCACCGTGCTGTTCGTGCCGCCGCTGATGCCGGTGGGCGATCTGCTGCAGCAGATGCAGGCGAAGCGCGTCCACATGGCGGTGGTCATCGACGAGTATGGCGGCACCGACGGCCTCGTTACCATCGAGGATCTGCTCGAGGCTGTGGTCGGCGAGATCGAGGACGAGCACGACACCGAGGACGGCCCGCTGCTGCGCAAGATCAACTCCAACATCTTCATCGCCTCGGCCCGCGCCGAGCTTGGCGAGGTCGAGGCGTTGATCGGGCCCGACTTCAGCCCGGGCGAAGCCGCCGACGATGTCGAGACGCTGGGCGGCCTGGTGTTCGCACTGGCCGGCCACGTGCCGGTGCGCGGCGAGGTCATCGGCGGCATCAAGAATTTTGAGTTCGAGGTGCTGCAGGCCGACGCCACCCAGCTCAAGCGCATCAAGATCAAGCGCCTGAAGCAGCGCAAGGCCGCGTCCAAGCCGGATGACGGGACGGCAGCGCAGATACCCGCCGGCAAGGCGGCCGAATAGCGAGCCGCGATCGGGCCGTGCTAGTCACCGCCGGTGCGCCAACCCTCGCCTGATTCGTCCCCGTGACCCGCCTCGCCGAATGGGCCATGCTGTCCCACGGCTGGCGTCGCTTCCTGTTGCTGCTGGTGGCGGGCGCCATCGCCGGCCTGTCGGTGCCGCCGCTTTTCATTCTGCCGGTGCTGTTCGTCACCTTCCCGTTCTGGGTCTGGGCGCTCGATGGCGCTGAACGCCGCAGCACCCTCTTCGGCCGCCTGTTCGGCCCCGCCTTCCGCATCGGCTTTGCCTTCGGCTGGGGCTATTTCATCGTCGCTTTCCACTGGCTGGGCGGCGCCTTCTTCGCCCAGTCCGATCCGTGGTTCGTGCTGCTGATGCCCCCGGCGATCCTGGCGCTGGCGGCTCTGATCGCGCTGTTCTGGGGCCTCGCCTCCGCCTTGGCGCATCTCTGCTGGAGCCACGGCGCCTGGCGCGTCGTCGTCCTCGCCACCTTCCTCAGCGCCGCCGAATATGCGCGCGGCACCTTCTTTACCGGCTTCCCGTTCGACCTGCTCGGCTATGCCCTCACCGCCAACCCGCAGATGATGCAACTGGCCTCGGTCATCGGCGTCTATGGCCTCACCGCACTGGCGGCGCTGCTGGTGTTCACCCCGGCGCTGATCTGGCCCGCCGACGGCCGCAACCTCACCCTCCGCCTGGTGCCGTTCTTCCTCGCCATCGCGGCGCTCGCCGCTCAGCTCGGCTACGGCAACTGGCGGATCAACGCGACCACCATCGTGCCGCGGCCGGAGCTGACGGTGCGGCTGGTGCTGCCGGCGATCACCGGCAACCTCGACTGGAGCACCGTCAGCCCGCCCGAGATCGTCAGCCGGCTGGTCGCCACCAGCACCTCCAGCGGCGGCCTCGCCGGCCAGAAGCTCGTCGTCTGGCCGGAATCGGTGTTCCCCTTCTTCATGAGCCAGTACCCCGAGGCGCTCGCCCGCTTCGGCCACATGCTGCCGCCGGGCGCGCTGCTGCTCGCCGGTGCGCCGCGCGAGCCGGAGGTCGATCCCGCCGACCCCGCGGCGAGCGCCGATAACCCCGGCTACAATTCGCTGCTCGCCATCGACGGCAGCGGCGAGATCCTCGCCAGCTACGACAAGGCGCACCTGGTGCCGTTCGGCGAGTACCTGCCGTTCGCGAGTTTCTGGAAGCTGTTCGGCATCCGCCAGCTGGTGCCCGGGACCAACGGCTGGGCCCCCGGCAACGGCAAGCGGCTCATGACGGTTGCGGGCCTTCCGCCCTTCATCGCCCTCATCTGCTACGAATCGATCTTTTCGGGCGATCTCGGCGCCGACCCGGGCAAGGCCGATTTCCTGCTCAATGTGTCGAGCGACGAGTGGTTCGACGGCACCATCGGGCCGGCGCAGCACGCCCACCATGCCGTGCTGCGGGCCGTCGAGACCGGCCTGCCGCTGCTGCGCGACGCCAATACCGGCTTCACCTTCCTCGCCGATCCGCTCGGCCGCATCACCTCGGCGTTGCCGCCGGTGGCGGCCGGCGTGCTCGACGTGGTGCTGCCGCAAAAGCTGGCGCCGACGCCGTTCGACCGCTTCGGCAACTGGCCGTTTTTTGCCGCTCTGCTGCTGGGCCTCGTCGCGGCGCTGCTCAGCCGCAGCCGCCGTCCGCGGCTCAGGGCATAGATTTCCCGCAACGCCCCGCCGAGCATATCAAGCTTTCTTTATGTCCGCCTTGACCGGCTGCCGTTCAGGTGACAGAACCACGCCCTATCTCGGCGATTTTTCACATTTTTGGTCCATTTTCGGGGGTTTCGGCCGTGCGGCAGTCCTATCTCTTTACGTCAGAATCGGTCTCCGAGGGTCACCCCGACAAGGTCTGCGACCGCATCTCCGACGAGATCGTCGACCTGGTCTTCCGCGAAGCCAAAAAGACCGGCATGGACCCGAGCCAGGTGCGAATTGCCTGTGAGACGCTGGCGACCACCAACCGGGTCATCATCGCCGGCGAGGTGCGCGTGCCCTCGACGCTGCTGAAGAAGGACAAGTCGGGCAACGTCCTCACCGACGCCGCCGGCCACCCGCGCGTCAATCCGGCGAAGTTCAAGTCCACCGCCCGCAAGGCGATCAAGGCCATCGGCTACGAGCAGGCCGGCTTCCACTGGAAGACCTGCAAGATCGACGTGCTGCTGCACGGCCAGTCCGCCGATATCGCCCAGGGCGTCGACGAAAAGGGCAACAAGGATGTCGGTGCCGGCGACCAGGGCATCATGTTCGGCTACGCCAGCCGCGAGACGCCCGAGCTGCTGCCCGCCCCCATCTACTACGCCCACAAGATCCTCGAGGTCCTCGCCGAAGCCCGCAAGGCCGGCGAGAAGGGCGCCGACAAGCTCGGCCCCGACGCCAAGAGCCAGGTGACCGTGCAATACGAGAACGGCGTTCCGGTCGGCGTCACCCAGATCGTCGTCTCGACCCAGCACACCGATGCCTCGCTCAGCTCCGAAGATGTCCGCAAGATCGTCGAACCTTACGTGCGTAAGGCCCTGCCCGAAGGCTGGATCGGCAAGGACACGGTGTGGCACGTCAACCCGACCGGCAAGTTCGTCGTCGGCGGCCCCGATGGCGACGCCGGCCTCACCGGCCGCAAGATCATCGTCGACACTTACGGTGGAGCAGCCCCGCATGGCGGCGGCGCCTTCTCCGGCAAGGACCCGACCAAGGTTGATCGTTCGGCCGCCTACGCCGCACGCTACCTGGCGAAGAACGTCGTTGCAGCCGGCCTCGCCGACCGCGCCACCATCCAGCTCAGCTACGCCATCGGCGTCGCCAAGCCGTTGTCGATCTATGTTGACCTGCACGGCACCGGCAAGGTCGCCGAAGAAAAGCTGGAGGCAGTGCTCGGCAACGTCTTCGATCTGTCGCCACGCGGCATCCGCACCAGGCTCGACCTCAACAAGCCGATCTACGCCAAGACCTCGGCCTACGGCCATTTCGGCCGCAAGCCCGG
>JBDTVO010000273.1:0-3409 GCA_040007135.1 Devosia sp.
CTCGACGATGCCCTCGGTGACCTGGCAGCCGGCAACCTTGCCGACCTTGGTGATCTGGAAGACTTCCTTGATCGTGGCGTAGCCGATGAACGTCTCGCGGCGTTCCGGCTTCAGCAGCCCCGACATGGCGTTCTTCACGTCGTCGACGAGGTCGTAGATGATGTTGTAGTAGCGGATTTCGATGCCGCCGCGCGTCGCCAGGTCGTTGGCCTGCTTGTTGGCGCGCACGTTGAAGCCGATGATGATGGCGTTGCTGGCTTCAGCCAGAGTGACATCGGATTCGGTGATGCCGCCGACCGACGACAGCAGGATCTGCGCCGACACTTCCTCGGTGCTCAGCTTGTTGAGCGATGCGACGATCGCTTCCACCGAGCCCTGCACGTCGCCCTTGATGATCAGCGGGAACTTCGCGATGCCAGCCTGCTTCAGCTGGTTCATCATCTGCTCGAGGCTGGTGGCGCCGCCGCCGGCCGATTTCTCGCGCACCTGGCGCTGCCGGTAGTCGGTGATCTCGCGGGCGCGGGCCTCGTTCTCGACCACCGAGAAGCGGTCGCCGGCCGATGGCACGCCGGCAAAGCCCAGCACCTCGACCGGAGTCGAGGGGCCGGCGTCCTTCACCTGCTCGCCCTTGTCGTCGAGCAGCGCGCGGACCCGTGCGAACTCCGTTCCAGCCACGACGATGTCGCCGATCCTCAGTGTGCCGCGCTGCACCAGCACGGTGGCAACGGCGCCACGGCCGCGGTCGAGCTTCGCCTCGATGACGAGGCCCTCGGCCCGGCCGTCGCGCGGCACCTGCAGCTCCAGCACTTCGGCCTGCAGCAGGATGGTTTCGAGCAGCTTCTCGAGGCCGGTCTTCTTCACCGCCGAGACTTCGACGTCGAGCGTATCGCCGCCCATGCTTTCGACCTGCACGTCGTGCTGCAGCAGTTCGGTTCGCACGCGCAGCGGATTGGCGCCCGGCTTGTCCATCTTGTTGATGGCAACGATGATCGGCACCCCGGCGGCCTTGGCATGCTTGATGCTCTCGACCGTCTGCGGCATGACGCCGTCGTCGGCCGCGACCACGAGGATCGCGACGTCGGTTGCCTGCGCGCCGCGGGCCCGCATGGCGGTGAACGCCTCGTGGCCCGGCGTATCGAGGAAGGTGATCTTCTGCCCCTTCACCTCGACCTGGTAGGCGCCGATGTGCTGGGTGATGCCGCCCGCTTCGCCTGAAACGACGTTCGTCTCGCGGATGGCGTCGAGCAGCGATGTCTTGCCGTGGTCGACGTGGCCCATGATGGTGACGACCGGGGCGCGGCTGGTGAGGTCCTCGGCCTTGTCGTCGGAGGGCAGATCGTAGAGCCCGGATTCGACGTCGGCGTCGGAAACGCGCTTCACCGTGTGGCCCAGCTCAGTCGCGATCAGCTCGGCAGTGTCGGCGTCGATGACGTCGTTGATGGTGACCATCTTTTCCATCGCCATCAGCATCTTGATGACGGTCACGCCGCGTTCGGCCATGCGATTGGCGAGCTCGCCGACGGTGATCGCCTCGGGGATAATCACTTCACGGGCGAGCTTGGGCGCGGCCTGCTGGTTGCGGCCCATTTTCTTGTCGCGCCGCCGCCGCATGGCGGCAAGCGACGGACCGCGGTCGCGATCGGACTCGGTGGTGGCGGTCGAAACCGTCAGCCGCGCCCGGGCAAAGGCATTGTCTTCGCCGGCGCGGCGCACCGGACGCTCGGGCGTAGCCCCGGCGCGGCGCGGATTCTCGGTTTCCATCGGCCTTCCGCCGGCGGGCGGCACGGTGCGCGTACGGCGCCCGTCGGCCTCCGACGGGCCCGCGGGCACGTTGGCAATGGGAGCGGGGCCGCGGCTGAACCCACCGGGGCGGCGGTCGGCGCCAAAGCCGCCGGGCCGCGCCGTCGCGGGGCTTGCGGGTCGGCGATCGGCGCCGGGCGCGCCCGGACGGGCAGGGGCCGCAGCACCGGGACGACGATCGGTCGGCGCACCACCGGGACGCCGGTCGGCGCCGGGTGCCACCGGACGGCGGAAACCGGGACGATCGGATGCGGGAGCAGCCGGGGCGCCGGAGCGCTCGGCCTCGAGTGTATCGCTGCCGCCGGGCGCCGCGGCTGCGGCCGTGGCGGCATCGCGGGCAGCCGCATCGCGGCTCGCCTGCTCGCGGATTTCGCGGCGGCGGGCTTCGTCTTCGGCCCGGCGGTTTTCGGCCTCGGCGGCACGGCGTGTGTCTTCGGCCTGGCGGGCCCCGGCCTCGCGCAGCACGCGGGCGCGCGCTTCGGATTCGGCACTCGACAGCCCGGGCGAACGCGGCACGGATGCAGTGGTCCCCGGCGCCGGACCGCGACCTGGCGCGCGCGCCTCGCCGCCCCGCGGCGGGGTCGCGGGTCGCGATGCTGGGCTGGCGGCCGGCGATGGACGCGCCGGTGCGCCGGTGCTGACATGCGGCACCACCCGGGTCTTGCGTTCGACCACCACGGTCGATCGCCCGCCACGCGACATGCCTGGACGTGCACCGACCGAAGGCCCGCCCTTGAGGGTCAGGGTCTTCTTGTGGGTACCGTCCTGGGTCTTGTCGTCACTATCAGCCATAAGCACTCGTCTCTTTCATAGGTTAGTTGGCGGCGTAACGTGCCAATCTCTCGGCTCGTTTCACCACCGCTTCACCTGCTGCCCCTTGGGTCGGCGCAGCATGTATCACACTTTCGATCCCCAGTGCCAAACCCATTCGGGCGGAATCGAGCAATTCAAAATGCGGAACGTTTACCGTTCCAAAGCCCTGTTCCTCGGCACTTTTCGTCGACGCCTTGAGCGTCGCCAGAAGCTTCTTGCGGCCATCTTCGGCGGCATCGGTGGCAGTCAGCAGGGCCACCGCCGAGCCGGTCTCCAGCGCCGCCTTGACCTTCATTGCGCCGGTCGCCAGTTGCCCGGCCTTGCGCGCCATCTGCATCGCCGAAAGCAGCCGCTGTTCGAGCCTGAGCCGCGTCAGCTCTGGCAAATCGGCCGGCACCGTCACGGCCGTCTTGAGGCTCTTGGCGAACGCCTTCTTGCGCACCGCCTCGGCGATCTGCGCCTGCCCCAGCGTGATCCACACGCCGCGGCCTTCCGCCTTCATGTCGGTATCGGGCACCAGCACGTCGTCGGGACCGACGACGAAACGCACCAGGTCGGCCGCCGCCTTCACCTCACGGGTGAGGGCGCAGCGCCGTTCCACATCGTCCTTGCCGGGCATCGGGCGACAGTCGCCCGCATTACGCGGGCGCTCCTTCCGCCGGCATTTCCTCGGCCGGCGGCGCCAGGTCCGCCTCGGTGATCCAGCCGGCCTTGAGGCGCGCCTGCAGGATCATGTCCTCAGCCTCCTCGCGGCTGATCGGGAAGTCCTTGAGGCTGCCGTCGAAGCGCTTCACCT
>JBDTVO010000274.1:0-3397 GCA_040007135.1 Devosia sp.
CTAGTAGGCGTTGGGGTTGCGGCCGAGACTGGTCGCTGTCACCGGGCCGCGCATGACGCGGTAGACCCAGGCGGTGTAGGCGAGGACGATCGGCAGGAAGACGATGGTGGCGCACAGCATGATGAAGAGCGTCATCTGGCTCGACGAGGCGTCCCACACCGTAAAGCTCGAGGCGGGATCGACCGAGGACGGCATCAGGAACGGGAACAGCGTCAGTCCCGCGGTCGCGACGATGCCGGCAATGCCGAGGCTCGAGCCGAGAAGGGCCGCCAGTCTCGCCTTGAGGCCGAGCGCGAGATAGGCGATGACACTGCCGATGATCGCCAGCGTCGGCGCGAGGATCATCCACGGCATGCTCGCGTAGTTGCCGCGCCAGGCTCCCGGCTCGACGACGACCGTCTTGGCCAGCGGATTGGACGGGCCGACGAGATCCTGCAGGCTGGTGACGCGGAACCCAGACAGCATGAACAGGGTGACGATGCCGCCGAGGATGAACAGCACGGCGCTCGCCGCGGCCGACCACTGGCCGTATTTACGGGCCCGGTCGGCGACCGCGCCGTCGGTGCGCATGGCGATGATCGTGGCCCCCTGCGTCACCAGCATCGACAGGCTGACGAGGCCGGCGATCAGCGCGAAGGGCGAGAGCAGCAGGAAGAAATTGCCCTCGTAGCTGGGGCGCAGCGTGTCATCGAGACGGAACGGGACGCCGAGCAGCAAATTTCCGACGGCGACGCCGAACACCAGCGAGGGCACGAAGCCGCCGACGAACAGCGCCCAGTCCCAGACCGAACGCCAGCGCGGATCCGCGACCTTGCCGCGGAACTTGAAGCCGACCGGCCGCAGGATCAGCGCCAGGAGGATGGCGATCATGGCAATGTAAAACCCCGAGAAGCTGGCGGCATAGATCGCCGGCCAGGCCGCGAAGATGGCGCCGCCGCCGAGCACCAGCCACACTTGGTTGCCTTCCCAGGTGGGGCCGCTGAGGTTGAGGAGGACGCGGCGCTCGTCGTCGGTGCGGGCGACAAAAGGCAGCAGCACGCCGATGCCGAGATCCATGCCGCCCATGACGGCAAAGCCGATGAGCAGGATACCGAGCAGGGCCCACCAGATGAGGCGGAGGACTTCGTAGTCGAGTGGGATGGCGCTCATCGGGCCGGCTCCGGGGTTGCGATTTGCGAAAGGTCGGCGACATCAAGGATGGACTTTTCCGACGGTCCTGAGCGGATGGCGCGGATCATCAGCCAGACCATGACGACGAGCAGCACGCTGTAGGTGACGAGGAAAAAGGTGAGCGAGATCACCAGGTCCCAGACATGGAGGCCCGACGCGGCGTAGAAGGTCGGGAGCACGCCCTCCACCACCCAGGGCTGCCGCCCATATTCGGCGATGAACCAGCCGCCCTCGATGGCGAGCCACGGCAGCGGCAGCGTCCACAAGGCGATCCGCAGCAGCACTGGGTTGCTCTCCAGCGTGTGCCGCGAGGCCTTCCAGAACCAGAAGGCGAAGAAGGCGATATAGAAGAAGCCGATGCCGACCATCAGCCGGAAGCTCCAGAACAGCGGCCACACATCGGGGACGGTGTCGAGCGCGGCCTTGGCGATTTCCTCGCCGGTCGCGTTCCCGACGTCGGGCCGGTATTTCTTGAGCAGCAGCGCGTAGCCGAGGTCTGCCTTGTGGCTGTCGAATGCCACGCGGGCGTCGGCGTTGGACTTGTCGGCGCGGATGAGCTGCAGCGCCTTGTAGGCCTCGATGCCGCTGGTGATGCGGGTCGCGGCGTGCTCAGTCAGCTCGGTGATGCCGGGCAGGTCGCGGTCGAGCGAGCGCGTGGTGATGAGGCCGAGGATGAAGGGGAACTGCACCTCGAAGGCCGGGCGGCCGTCGGCACCGGGGACGGCGAACAAAGTGAGCGCCGCGGGAGCCGGCTCGGTCTCGTACATCGCCTCCATCGCGGCGATCTTCATCTTCTGGTGCTCGGTGGCGACGTAGCCCGACTCGTCGCCCAGCACGACCACCGACAGGGCCGAGGCGAGCCCGAAGCTCGCCGCGACGACCATCGAGCGGATGGCGACGCTGCGGTGCCGCTTTTGCAGCAAAAACAGCGCGCTGATCGCAAGGACGAAGACGGAGCCGGTGACATAGCCGGCCGACACTGTGTGGACGAACTTCGCCTGCGCCACGGGATTGAAGATCACGGCGACGAAATCGGTAACTTCCATGCGCATGGTGTCAGGGTTGAAACTCGAGCCCACGGGGTTCTGCATCCAGCCGTTGGCGATGAGGATCCACAGGGCAGAGAAATTGGCGCCGAGCGCGACGAGCCAGGTGACGACGAGGTGGCCGACCGGCTTCAGCCGATCCCAGCCAAAAAAGAAGAGACCGATGAAGGTCGCCTCGAGGAAGAACGCCATCAGCCCCTCGATGGCGAGCGGCGCGCCGAAGACATCGCCGACATAGTGGCTGTAGTAGCTCCAGTTCATGCCGAACTGGAATTCCATGACGACACCGGTGGCGACGCCCATGGCGAAGTTGATGCCGAACAGGACGCCCCAGAACAGCGTCGCCTGCCGCCACACCGGACGGCGCGTCATGACATAGACGCTCTCCATCACCGCCATCAGGAATGAGAGGCCGAGCGTCAGCGGCACGAAGATGAAGTGATACATCGCGGTGGCGGCGAATTGCAGCCGCGAGAGTTCGACGACAAGTGGATCGGTCATGTCGGCATTGGCCCCTTGAGTGCCCGGCCCCCTGCCGGATGGGCCGGTCGTAGCCGCAGTCGCGACGGCGAGGTTTGATTGATGTCAAAGCCCCGCGGCGACCGCCGGCTATCGAGAGTGGATGACCCCGCCCTCCGCTCCAGTCCCCCCGGCGACAGCCACCGCGACGTGGCTCGGAACATTGGCGCGGAGCGGCGGGGTCGCCTCCATGCTGTCGCTTGCGTTGCCGCTGCTGTCCGGGGCGCTGCTGCTGCTTCAAGCGTGGCTGCTGGCCCATGTGCTGGGCGAGGCGATCGCCGGCGGTGTGCCGCTGGCCGGCCTCGTGCTGCCGATCGCGCTGTTCGGCGGCGTGCTCGCCGTGCGGATCGGTCTCGGCCTTGCCGGCGAGATCTGCGCAGCGTCTGCGAGCGAAGCGATCAAGCGCCGGCTGCGGGGCGCGCTGACCTCGGCGATCCTCGCAAAGCCGCCCGTGTGGACAGCGGCGCGCTCGGGGGGCGCGCTGTCGAGCCTCGTTGTCGAGCAGGTCGAGGCGATGGATGGCCACCTGACCCGGTACCTGCCGGCGATGGCGCAGGCGGCGATCCTGCCATTGGCGTTCGCGGTGGCGGTCTTTCCCGTCGACTGGATGGTCGGGGTGCTGTTCCTGGTGACCGCGCCGCTGATCCCGGTGTTCATGGCAC
>JBDTVO010000275.1:0-3381 GCA_040007135.1 Devosia sp.
GGAAGTCGAGCCGGCCAACCTCGATGGGATCGTAGGTGTCGGCCGCCCGCTTGCCGTGCGCCCAGCCCTGGGCGATGCCGCCATGCAGCGCGATGTTGACGAGCAGCGCGATTTCCGCGGCATCGGACTTGCGGGCCGGCCGGGTGGTGAGAACGGCGTTCATAGGCCCAGCATCTGCGTGACCAGCGGCACCAGACCGGAGCCGATGGCGCGGGTGTTGGCGGCGTCGAGGTGGATGCCATCGAGCGGACTGGTGGCGGCGACGGAGCCGGCGTCGAAGAAGCCGACGCCCTCCTCCTCGGCCCGCAGTTTGTACCACTTGGCGAAATTGACGGAGTCGGTGATGCCGTCCAAGCCGAAGTGGAGCGTCATTTCAGGATGAGCCGTGGCCGCTACGACGCCGGGCGGCGCGACGAGGATGATGTTTGGCGGCGGCACATTCTCGGTTGCGGCGTAGGCGCGGACGACATCGACGAGACGTCGCACGCCGTAGCTCGCCTCGAGGGCGGTGCGGCCGAGCATGTGCTTGATGTCGTTGGTGCCCAGCATGACGATGACCATGTCGAGCGGCCAGTGACTGGCGAGAAGCGTCGGCAGGATGCGGGCGCCGTTGCGATCGGCGGCGGTGTACCAGTCGTCGTGGACGGTGGTACGGCCGCCGAGGCCTTCGGCAATGCACCGGGCCTTGCCGCCGAGCCCAGCCTCGAGCGCTGCCGGCCACCGATCCTCAAAGCCGTGCCGCGGGCCGTTCTGGATCGGGCTTGCGCCCCAGGTCAGGCTGTCGCCGTAGCAGAGGATGGTCTTCATGCCAGCATCATGATCGGGGTTTCGATCAGCGCGCGGAAGGCGGCGAGCAGTTCGGCGCCGAGGGCGCCGTCGACCGAGCGATGGTCGCAGGCGCAGGTGACGGTCATGAAAGTGCCGATCTTGACCTGCCCGCGTTCGACATAGGTGCGCTCCTCGCCAGCACCGACAGCGAGGATAGTGCCGTGCGGCGGGTTGATGACGGCGCCGAACTCCTTGATGCCGTACATGCCGAGATTGCTGACCGAGGTGGCGCCGCCCTGATATTCCTGCGGTGCGAGCCGCTTGTTGCGGGCGCGGCCGGCGAGATCCTTCACTTCGGCGGAGATTTCCTTCAGCGTCTTGGTATCGGCGGAGCGGACCACCGGGGTGAACAGGCCGCCGGGGATGGCGACCGCAACGGCGACGTCGGCGTGCTTGTGGTAGAGGATCGAATCCACGGCCCAGGTGGCATTGGCCGTCGGCACCTTCATCAGCGCCAGGGCCCAGGCCTTGATGACGAAATCGTTGAGCGACAGCCGATAGGTGGGCTTGCCGTCCTTGAGGGGGGCCGCCGAGTTGAGCTTTTCGCGCGCCTCCATCACGGCGTCGATGCGGCAATCGAGGGTCAGGTAGAAATGCGGAATGGTCTGCTTGGCTTCGGTCAGCCGGGCGGCGATGGTTTTGCGCATGCCATCGTTTGGAACGACGTCGTAGCTGCCGGCGGGATAGAGGGCCAGCACCTGCGCTTTGGTCAGGCCGCTGGCCATGGCGCCGGCTGGCGCCCCGGCAGGAGCCGGGGTGGTGGCGGCCTTGAGCTGGGTCTTGCCCGAGGCCACGGCATCGACGTCGGCCTTGACGACGCGGCCATGCGGGCCGGAGCCGTTGATGGCCGCGACATCGATGCCGACGTCCTTGGCGAGGCGGCGGGCGAGCGGCGAGGCGAAGACGCGGGCGCCGTTCACGGGGCTCTGCTCACCCGGCCGCGAGGCGGCCACCCTCTCCCCGGAGGGGCGAGGGGAAGGCGCTGGGGCTTGGGTGGCGGAGTTTTCGCGCATCGTTGCGCCAGCAGGAGGTGTCTGCGGCGCGTCGGCCTTGGGCGCTGGCGCCTTGGCGGCAGGCGGAGGTGCCTTCACGTCCGCCGCGCTCTCTCCCTCGGTCAGCAGCACGGCAATGACGGCGTTGACCTTGACGTTGTCGGTGCCCTCGGCGACGACGATCTTGCCGATCTTGCCCTCATCGACCGCCTCGACCTCCATCGTCGCCTTGTCGGTCTCGATCTCGGCGATGACGTCGCCGGAGGAGACGCTGTCGCCCTCCTTGACGTGCCATTTGGCGAGCTTGCCCTCCTCCATCGTGGGAGACAGGGCCGGCATGGTGATGTCGATGCTCATTTGGGCCTCACTCGCCGATGTCTTCGTTCCACAGGTGCGGATGCTTGGTGATGAAGTCAGCCATCATGTGCTCGCAGCGGGCCTCGTGGTAGTCCACCACATCGACACCGGCGAGCGTCATGACATCCTGGAAGCCCTTGAAGTTCTTGCTCTCGGCGACGACAACGCGCGAGATGCCGAACTGGATGATCGTTCCGGTGCACATCATGCAGGGGCTGAGCGTGGTGTAGCAGGTGACGTCCTTGTAGGTCTTCTGCCGCCCGGCGTTCTGGATCGCATCCATCTCGCCGTGCAGGATCGGATCACCCTTCTGCACCCGGCGGTTGTGACCGCGGCCGATGATCTCGCCATTGCGGACGAGGACCGAGCCGATCGGAATGCCACCTTCCTTGAGGCCCTGCTGGGCTTCCTCGTAGGCGGCGTCGAGAAACTTGCGGTCGAGTTCGTCGAGGGTGTCGTTGCTGTTCATCACGTCAGCTCCGATAGGTGACGGCGTTCACCGCCGCGATGACTTCGTCGACATTGGGCAGCGCCAGCTTTTCGAGGTTGGCGGCGTAGGGCATGGGGACGTCCTTGCCGGTGACGCGAGTGGGTGGGGCGTCGAGGTAGTCGAAGGCCTCGGCGACGACGCGGGCGCAAAGCTCGGCGCCGATGCCACCCTGCGGCCAGCCTTCTTCCACCGTAACGATGCGGCCGGTCTTCTTGACGCTTTCGATCACCGTGGCGCTGTCCATCGGGCGAAGCGTGCGGAGGTCGATCAGTTCGACATCGACGCCGGCTGCGACCAGCTTTTCGGTGGCTTGCGTGGCGTAGCGCATGCCCATCGAGAAGGAGACGATGGTGACGTCCTTGCCGGCGCGGGCGATGCGGGCCTTGCCGATGGGCAGCACATAGTCGTCGACCTTGGGTACGAGGCCGGTCGAGCCGTAGAGGATTTCATTCTCGAGAAAGACGATGGGGTTGTTGGAGCGGATCGACGCCTTCAGCAATCCCTTGGCGTCGGCCGCAGAGAACGGCGCGACGACGTAGAGGCCGGGCACGTGGCTGTACCAGGCCGAATAATCCTGGCTGTGCTGGGCGCCGACACGCGAGGCGACGCCGTTGGGGCCGCGGAAGACGATGGGGGCGTGGACCTGACCGCCGGACATGTAGAGCTGCTTGGCGGCGGAGTTGATGACCTGGTCGATGGCCTGCATGGCAAAGT
>JBDTVO010000276.1:0-3331 GCA_040007135.1 Devosia sp.
CGGCGCGCCGCCGGGTCACCGCTGCCGAACGAAAACACCGCCTGGTTGACAACCGGCGTATTGAGCAGGGCAATGCCCGGCTCGCGCACCAGCCGCTCGGCGAAGCGGGCGGTGAGCGCACAGCCGCGCTCCACCATCTCGGCGACGCCGTCGCGGCCATAGGCCTTGATGACCGCCCAGACCGGCACGCCACGGGCCCGTCGGCTCAGCTCCGGCACGTAGTTGGACGGCACGCGCGCTCCCTGTTCGATCGCCGGCAGATAGGATGACCACTGGGTCATCGCCTTGAGCAGGATCTCCTTGTCGCGGACGATGGCGAAGCCGGAATCGTAGGGCACCTGCAGCCATTTGTGGCCATCGGTGCACCAGCTGTCGCAGAGCTCGATGCCCTCGGTGAGATGCTTGCGGGCTGGCGTGGCGCGGGCCCAGAGGCCGAAGGCGCCATCGACGTGGAGCCAGGCATCGTGGGCCCTGGCGATGCGGGCGATCTCGGTGAAGGGATCAAAGCAGCCGGTGTTGATCTGCCCGGCCTGCGCGATGACGATCTTGGGGCCGCTGAGCTTTGCGATCTCGGCTTCGAGCGCATCGGGCCGCATCCGTCCCTCGTCGTCGGTGGCGATCTTGATGACCCGCTTGTAGCCGAAGCCGATGAGCTGCAGCGACGAAAACAGCGACGAATGCGCGTCGGCCCCGATGAGCACGTGCACCGGCGGTGCGCCGAACAGGCCGTCGGCATCCGGGTCCCACCCGGCCTTGAGCAGCGTGCCGGTACGGGCCGCCGCGAGGCAGATGCCGTTGGCGACGGTGGCGCCGGTACAAAAGCCGATGGCGCTGTCGCGCGGCAGGTCGAGCAACTCGAGCAACCAGCGCTCCGCAACCGCTTCGAGCGCCGAGGTGGCAGGCGTCGGCGAATGATAGCCGGTGTTCTGGCCCCAGGCCGAAACGAGGAAATCGGCGGCAACGCCCGCGGGATGCGACGAGCCCATGACCCAGCCGAAGAAGCGCGGGCCGGTGATCGGCATCAACCCGCCCGCGGTGACCTGCACCAGCTCCTCGATGATCTCCTGCGGATCGGTGCCGGTCTCGGGCAGCGGCGCCGACACGCGTTCGACCATGTGCGCGTAGTCGACGGCGAGCGGCGTCGGCTCCACCGACGCTGCCTCGCGATACGCCGCGGCGTGCGATGCAGCGGCGGCGAAAAGCTCGCGAAATTCACTCATGAGCAGGCTCCCATTAGCTCTGGCACCACGCGCACGGTCATCTGAACCGCTGCTGAATGTCATCAGAATTTATCATGGGCGGAAGCCGGATGAATCGACTAGAGCGAGTGTTCGAAGCGGCGGGGCATACGACCGTGAGGCCACAATGAAGACTCGCAACATCCGCCACCGGCCCGCCAGGGGCCGTGCCGACCTCGAGCATATCGACGCCACCATGCTGCGCGAGATCGGCCTCAACGCCGAAGACTTCCGCGACGCCCAGGAAGGGCGCAGCGTCTCGGCGCTGTTCACGCCATTCCGCGATCTGAAGAAGCGCTAAGCTCCGAGCTTGCTGAGGATCGCCGCGCCCATCGCCTCGGTGCCCACCGACTTGCCACCCTGCGCGATGTCGCCGGTCCGCAGTCCGTCGCCGAGCACCGCCGCGATGGCGGCTTCGAGCCGGTTCGCGAGCTCGATCATGTTGAACGAATAGCGCAGAGCCATCGCAAAGCTCGCCAGCATGGCGATGGGATTGGCGATGCCCTTGCCGGCGATGTCGGGGGCCGAGCCGTGCACCGGCTCGTACAGCGCCTTGCGCTTGCCGCTCGCCTTGTCGGGCGCGCCGAGCGAGGCTGATGGCAACATGCCGAGCGAACCGGTGAGCATCGCCGCCGCATCGCTCAGGATGTCACCGAAGAGATTGTCCGTGACCATCACGTCGAACTGTTTTGGAGCGCGCACCAGCTGCATCGCCGCGTTGTCGGCGAGGATGTGCTGGAACGTCAGGTCCGGATAGTCCCTGGCGACGCCCTGCGCCACCTCGTCCCAGAGCACACCCGACTTCATCACGTTCTTCTTGTCGGCCGAGTGCACCAGCTTGCGGCGGGTGCGAGCCAGATCGCAGGCGACGCGCACGATGCGATCGATCTCGTAGGTCTCGTAGACCTGCGTATCGATGGCGCGCTTCTGGCCATTGCCGAGATCGGTGATGGTTTTCGGCTCGCCGAAATACACCCCACCCGTCAGCTCGCGCACGATCAGGATATCGAGGCCCTCGACCAGCTCGCGCTTCAGCGAGGAGGCATCGGCCAGCGCCGGATAGCAGATGGCGGGACGGAGATTGGCAAACAGCTTCAGGTCCTTGCGCAGCCGGAGCAGGCCCGCTTCGGGTCGCGCCTCGTACGGCACCTTGTCCCATTTCGGCCCGCCCACCGCGCCGAAGATCACCGCATCGGCGGCCAGCGCCTTCGCCATGTCGGCCTCGGATATGGCGGCGCCGTGCTTGTCGTAAGCCGAGCCACCGACGAGGCCGCGCTCGATCGCGAAATCGGCCCTCTGCTGCGCGTTCAGCCAGGCGACGAGCTTTTCGACCTCGCCCATGACCTCAACGCCGATGCCGTCGCCGGGGAGCAGGAGCAGTTTGTGGGACATAGTTCTAGCCTTGTGAGGTTGCCGTGCCGATGCGCGCCGTGACTTCGATTTCGATCTTCATGGCCGCCTCGATCATCTTGACGATGAGCATGCTGGCTGCTGGCTTGATGTCGCGGAACACCGGGCCAACGGCGGCGACGACCTCGTCCACGTCGGACGCATCGCCAACGTAGTAGACGACCCGCACCGTGTCCTTGAGCGAAGAGCCCGCCTGCTGCAGCGCCTTGTCGATGGTTTGGAGCGCGTTGCGCGCCTGATCTCCGACGGCGTCGGGCATTTTCATCGTTGCATAGTCGTAGCCGGTGGTGCCCGACACATAGACGGTGTCGCCATGACGCACGGCACGGGAATAGCCGAACTTCTCCTCGAACGGAGAGCCGGTTGAGATGCGCTGCACCATGCTCAGATCCAGGGCCGGCTTTGCGCGACCTTGCCTTCGAAGGCAGCGATCTCGGCGCCTTCCTTCATGGTCGCGGCGATATCGTCGAGGCCTTCGAGCAATGTGTGCTTGCGCGCCGGATCGATGTCGAAATGCAGCGTGCCGCCATCCGGCCCCTTGATGGTCTGCGCCGCGAGGTCGACGGAGATCGTGGCGTTACTGCCGCGCTCGGCGTCGTCCATCAAGAGCTTCAACTGATCGGGGGTGACGACGATGGGCAGAATGCCGTTCTTGAAGCAGTTGTTGTAGAAGATGTCGGCAA
>JBDTVO010000277.1:0-3324 GCA_040007135.1 Devosia sp.
CCTCGCAGCGGCGAAGGCCGACGCCGCGACCGCCGCCGCCGCGCTCGATATCCGCACCGTGCGCGCGCCCGAGGACGGCCGCATCGAGCGGCTCTACTTCAAGACCGGCGAAGTCGCCCCCGTTGGCACTCCGGTGCTGGCGCTGCGCGGCGCCGACGCGCTGAAGCTGAAATTCTACGTCAACGAAGCCGACCGACAGCTGTTCGCGTTGGGCCAGCGGCTCGGCGTCAGTTGCGACGGCTGCGCCACGGGGCTGACCGCCCGCATCGACTATTTTGCCTCGGACCCGCAGTTCACCCCGCCGATCATCTACTCGCGCGACGAGCGCAAGCGCCTCGTGTTCCTGACCGAAGCAACTCTCGACCAGCAGAATGGCATTCTTCCAGGTCAGCCGGTCACCGTCGGGCTGCTCAAATGACCGAAGAGGTCATCGATGTACGCGGTCTCACCAAGCGCTTCGGCGAGCGCACCGTGGTCGACCATTTCGACATCCGCGTGCCGAAGGGCGCCATCTACGGCTTTCTCGGCCCCAACGGCTCGGGCAAGACGACGACCATCCGCATGCTGTGCGGGCTGCTGACCCCCGACGAGGGCGAAGGTACCTGCCTCGGCTTCGACGTGCGGCACGAGGCCGGCCTCATCAAGGAAGAGGTCGGCTACATGACGCAGAAATTCTCGTACTACGAGGATCTCACCATCCGCGAGAACCTCGATTTCGTCGCGCGCATGTACCGGCTCGACCGGCGCAGGGCGCGGGTCGATCAGGCTCTCGCCGATCTTGGCCTCGCCGACCGGCAGTACCAGCTCGCGGGTTCGCTCTCCGGCGGCTGGAAACAGCGGCTGGCGCTGACCGCCTGCCTGCTGCACGAGCCGCAGCTGCTGCTGCTGGACGAGCCCACCGCCGGCGTCGACCCCAAGGCACGTCGCGACTTCTGGGACGAGATCCGGCGGCTGAGCGCCAGAGGCGTCACGGTGCTGGTCTCGACCCACTACATGGACGAAGCGGTACAATGCGATTTCATCACCTACATCGCCTACGGCAAGAAGCTGATCGATGGACCCTCCGCCGAAATCCCGCGCATCGTCGGGCTCGAGACCTGGCGCGTCGAGGGGCCTGACCTGGCGGCGCTCGAAACCCGGCTGAAGGGCGAACCCGGGGTCGAGCAGGTGGCGCGCTTCGGCGCTGTGCTGCACGTCTCGGGAACCGACAAGGCGGCGCTCAACCGCACTGTCGAAAAGCTCAAGGCCGAAAGCGCGCATCGCTGGACGCTGCAGGTCGCGGGACTCGAGGAAGCCTTCATCTACCTTATGGCCGGCGCCCGCGACAATTACGGCAGCGACGCGCCGCCGGCGGTGGCGGCATGAACGTACACCCGACGCTCAATCCCCACACCCGGCAGGCCCCTGTGACGGCGAAGGGTGTCGAAGCCAAACCCCGGCGCGCGGCAAGCCGCGGCTTTTCGCTGCGCCGGTTTGGAGCGGTGCTCTACAAGGAGTTCATCCAGATGCGGCGCGACCGCATCACCTTTGGCATGATGATTGGCCTGCCGCTGATCCAGCTGTTCCTCTTCGGCTTTGCCATCAATGCCGACCCGCACCACTTGCCGACGCTCGTCGAGATGGGGGACAATGGTCCCCTGAGCCGCGCCGTGATCGCCGGCATGCAGCAGTCGGACTATTTCGACTTCCGCGGCCAGGTCGCCGGCGAGGCGGCAGGCGAGGAAGCGCTGCGCCGCGGCGAGACCAACTTCATCGTCGTCATCCCGCCCGATTTCGAACGCGACGTCATCCGCGGGCGCACGCCCGAAATCCTGATCGCCGCCGACGCGTCGGACCCGTCAGCGGTGGGCGGGGCAGCCGGGGCGCTGTCGGGGATCGTCGCCACTGCCATCCGCGAGACGATGACCGGACCGCTGGCCGCCGGGGCCGGCGGCGCCGCGCCGTTCAGCGTCAGCGTGCATCGCGAATACAACCCCGAGGGCAAGACCTCGACCAATATCGTCCCGGGACTGCTGGCGATTATTTTGTCGATGACCATGGTGATGATCACGGCCGTCGCCATCGTCAAGGAGACCGAGCGTGGCACCATGGAGATGCTGATCGCGACCCCGGTGCGCCCCTTCGAGGTGATGCTGGGGAAGATCCTCCCCTATGTGTTCGTCGGCTACGTGCAGACCCTCGTTTTCCTGCTCTCCGCCAAGCTCGTGTTCAACGTGCCGTTCGAGGGCGGCTGGGGCGCCTTCTTTCTCGGCTTCAATCTCTTCATCGTCGTCAACCTGGCGCTCGGCTTTCTCATCTCGACGCTGGCGCGCAACCAGATGCAGGCGATGCAGCTGAGCTTCTTCTCCATCCTGCCCTCAATCCTGCTGTCGGGTTTCATGTTCCCGTTCGCCGGCATGCCGCAGTGGGCGCAGTTCATCGGCCAGGGCGTACCGGCGACGCATTTCCTCCGCATCATCCGCGCCGTGATGCTGAAGGGCGGCGATGTCGGCGATGTGGCGCTCGAGTGCGGCGCCTTATGCATCATCCTCGTCGTGATCTCGATCATCGCCATGCTGCGCTACCGGCAGACGCTGGACTAGGTCGTCATCGCATCCTGCAGTTTGCGCAGTGCGTAGAGCCGCGTCGATGCGTCCGGCGCGGCGTTGGCCAGCGTCAGCAACTCGCCCTTCTTCACCGGGGCCGTGACCGTGCCCCCCTCGAGCAGGCCCACCGGAACGGCGTTCTTTGCAACCGCATCCGCGGCTATCAGCGTGAAGCTGCGATAGCAGGTCTCGCCGATCGCATCGAAGGCTTCACCCACCGCGAGATCCCGCTTGGCAACGGCGCAGACTTCCGCCACGGCGTGCGGCAGCGGCACCATGTCGGGCTTGCCGTTGAGCATGATGCGCGCCGCAGTAAGCGGCACTTCGAGCGACGTCAGGTGATAGGGCCGGAAGAAGGCGTAGTACGGCCCCTTGCCGATGTGCAGATCATCCATGCGCTCGATGATGCGCGGATGTTCGGCCTCGACGATGACGAAGACGCCCGGCGCCACACCCTTGCCGACGGTGAAATCCACCACGCCCTTGCGATCGAGGATGCCGCCATCAGCCTTGGGGATCAGCACCTTGACCATCTGGTCGCGGTCGGCGGCGGGGCCGTGCATGCCCGGCACGTCCGGCACGAGGCCCGTGGCGTTGGCGATGCAGGCCATCTCGACCATGGTCTTTGACCCGTCGACGAACTCGACCAGCATCCGCGGGTTCATGTTTCGTCGCGTTGCCTCCTCGCGATAGTCGTCGGGGACGGCGTCGCGGTTGAAGGCGTTGTTCTTGCCCTTGC
>JBDTVO010000278.1:0-3287 GCA_040007135.1 Devosia sp.
CGTCGTGCTGCGCCACATCAGCAACCGCATCGACCCCGATGACCGGATCGCGCTGGTGGGCGTCAACGGCAATGGCAAGTCAACCTTCGCCAAGCTGCTGGCCGGCGACCTCAAGCCGATGGGCGGCGAGATGCGCCGCAGCCGCGGGCTGGAGATCGCCTATTTCGCCCAGCACCAGATGGACAAGCTGAAGCCGGAGCACACGCCGCTCGAGCACGTCATCGACCTCATGCCCTACGACAGCGAGGCGAAGCGCCGCAGCCGCGTGGCGCAGATGGGGCTCACCACCTCGCGCATGGATACGCTGGTCAAGAAACTGAGCGGCGGCGAGCGGGCGCGGCTGCTGCTCGGGCTCATCACCTTTGGCGGACCGGGGATGCTGATCCTCGACGAGCCGACGAACCATCTCGACATCGACAGCCGCGACGCGCTGGTCGAGGCGCTGAACGAGTACGAAGGTGCGGTGCTCATCATCAGCCACGACCGACACCTGATCGAGGCGACGGTCGATAAGCTCTGGATCGCGCAGAACGGCACGATCGAGGAGTTCGACGAGGATCTCGACGGCTACCAGCGCATGCTGACGAGTGGCAAGGACCGTACGCCGAAGACTTCTGTTCCGGCGGCGTCTCCCGTCGATCGGAAAGTTGTAAGGCAGGACGCGGCGGCACGGCGCGCCGAGATTGCGCCGCTGCGCAAATCGATCAAGGACGCCGAGCAGAAACTGGCGCGGCTCCGGGTCGAGTTCGGCAAGGTCGAGGCGATCCTCGCCAACCCCAAGACCTATGACGGGGCACCCGAGCGCGTGGCGCTGCTGGGCAAGGACAAGGCGCGCTTCGCGACTGAGATCGCGGCGACGGAAGAGCGCTGGCTGGCGCTCAGCTCACAACTCGAAGACGCGGAGCGGGTGTAGTGGCCAGTTCGGACGCCGCGTCGCGCATCTCGGCGATGGACGGCCTCCGCGGCTGGGCGGCGCTGTCGGTGGTGATCTTTCATCTCACCTACGAGCTGTGGGGCCATGCGCGGCCCGAGTTCCGCGCCCTGCCCTTCAACGTCATCGGCAGCGGCCGGCTGGCGGTGGCGATCTTCTTCTCCCTCTCTGGCTATGTGCTGACCATCCGCCGCTGGCGGCGCGACGACAACCCACCGTATTGGCTGACAGCCTTCCGCCGCTATGTCCGGCTGACGATCCCGATCTTCGTGGCATCGATGCTCTACTTCGCGGTGATGGCGCTGGGGCTTGCCCCGGTGGGACCGGCTTCGGTGATCATCGAGAACCGGGCGCCGGTGGGAGTGTTCGGCAATTTCGAGCCGAACTTCCTCGAGGCGCTGCGCTTCGGTGTGCTCTACGCCTACTGGCCCGGATTCTATCACGCGTACCACCCGTTCCTGTGGACGATGTTCATCGAGCTCTGGGGCTCGTTTCTGGTGTTCTTCTTCTCGCAGAACACCAAGGTGTTCCGGGAGCCGTATTCGCCGCTGCTGCTGTTCGCGGTGCTCTGGCTGTTCCTCTTCCCGCTGGCGGCTTGTTTCTTCCTCGGCGCGCTGGTGGCGCTGCTGCAACGGGACGGTGTGCTGTTCAAGAATCCCCCGACACCGCGCGAGAGCATGATCGCGACGGTGCTGTTCGTCGCTGGCGTGGTAGGAGCCGGGTGGATGCACGTGTCGTCGGAGACGATGAGCCTCGCGACCACGAAATACCTGATCCCGTCGGCGTTGACCGGTGTCGTCGTGACTTTCGCTGCGGTCCGCAGCCTGCCTGTGTCGCGCTTCCTGATGCGGCCGTTCTCGCAGGGGCTCGCGCACCTGAGCTTTCCGGTCTACCTAGCCCACGGCATCGTCGCGATCTCGTTCACGGCGTTGCTGGTGATGTGGACCGCGAGCTTCGGGCCGATCGACGATCTCGACGTGCTGCTGATCGCGACCGCCTCGGTGCTCGCGTCATTCGCGCTGGCGCAGCTGCTGCTGCCGGTCGAGGTGTTTACCCTCAGTCTTGTCAGCCGTATCCGCCGGCCGAGCGCTAGCCGCGCTTGACCCAGCGGCCGGACGCTTCCTGCTGCCAGTAGGTGAGTTCGTTGCCGGACTGCATCGCCTTCCACGCGACGCGCGCCTCGCTGACGGCGTCAGGGTCGTGGCCCGAAAACAGGTAGACGATCCGAGCATATCCACCGGCATCCTGCGGCACGGCGCGGTCGACGAAGAAGCGCACCGTCGCCGCATTGGCGTTGCCGGAGTCGAGCGCAATCAGCACCGGCTGGTCGGGATCGGTGTCGTCGCCGGCGATGCCGTGCGGCAGGAAAGCATCGTCGCGATAGGTCCAGAGCATCGCATCGAGGGCGACGGCGCGCTCGCGGCTCGAGGTCTCGACCACGGCGCGCCAGCCGCGCTCGACGGTCTTTTCGAGCAACTGCGGCAACACCCGCTCGAGCGGCTGGGTCTCGAGGTGATAGAACAGGATTTCAGCCACGGCAGCGCATCATTTCCCCTCGTAGCGATCGCGGACGAAGCGGTCGAGCAGGGCAACGCCAAAGCCGGGCGCCCATGAAGTGTTGGTTTCGGTGTGCGGCGGGCCGAGGGCGACACCGGCGATGTCGATATGGGCCCACGGCACCTTGCCGACGAAGCGGCCGAGGAACTGCGCCGCGGTGATCGAGCCGGCCGGACGTCCGGCTGAATTCTTGATATCGGCGAAGCGGCTCTCGATCAGCTTGTCGTAGGCGGGGCCCATCGGCATGCGCCAGAGCTTTTCGCCGGTGGCCAGGCCAGCAGCCACGAGGCCGCCCGCAAGATCGTCGTCGTTGGCAAAGACGCCGGCATGGTCGCTGCCGAGCGCAACCCCCATGGCGCCGGTGAGCGTTGCAAGGTCGATCATCGCGGCGGGCGCGAGCTTTTGCTGGGTGTACCAGAGTGCGTCGGCGAGGACGAGGCGACCCTCGGCATCGGTGTTGACGATCTCGATGGTGGTGCCCGAGGCAGCGCGGACGATGTCGCCGGGGCGCATTGCCGTGCCGCTCGGCATATTCTCGACGAGTCCGACCACACCCACGGCATTGAGCCTGGCCTGACGTCGCGCCAGAGCGTGCATGACGCCGATCACCGCGGCGGCGCCACCCATGTCGCCCTTCATGTCTTCCATGTTGGCTGCCGGCTTGATCGAGATGCCGCCGGTGTCGAAACACACGCCCTTGCCGACGAACGCGACCGGCTGTTCGCCTTTCTTGCCGCCGTCCCAGCGCATGATGACCATGCGGCTCTCGCGCACCGAGCCCTGCCCGACGCCGAGCAAT
>JBDTVO010000279.1:0-3253 GCA_040007135.1 Devosia sp.
TGCCGTCCACCTGTCGTTCTACGTCCTGTTGATCCTGATGGCGTCGAGCGGGATCACGACGCTGATTCTGTCGGGCGCGCTGCCGACGATCCTCGCCGGCGGCCCGGTGCCCGATTTCTCGGCGCTTATCCCGCGCATCGCGCATGGACTGATGAGCCGGCTGCTGTTGCTGCTGTTCGTCGTCCACGTCGGCGCGGCACTCTATCACCAGCTTATCCGCCGCGACCACCTGCTGGCACGCATGGGGCTAGGGCGGGCTTAGGGTCGACAGCCGCACAAAAGGGAACGGCCGGGATTGCTCCCGGCCGTGCTCAATGCAGGCTGATAGATCGACTTATTCTTCGCCGCCGGCGTCGGCGGCGGCGGAGCCGGCTTCGGCCTGGCCTTGCGCGAACTCGGCAGCGGCCTCGTCGTCGAAGGTCTGGACCGTGAGATCCTCGCCCTTGGCCTGGCGCGCTGCTTCGTCATCGGAGCGGGCAACGTTGACGGAGACGCTGACGGCCACCTCGGCGTGGAGGTGAAGCGCCACGGAATGGAGGCCGACCGTCTTGATCGGATCGGCGAGGTCGACCTGAGAGCGCGCCACCGAGAAGCCGTCGGCGCTGAGCGCATCGGCGACGTCGCGCGAACTGACCGAGCCGTAGAGCTGGCCGGTTTCACCGGCCTGGCGGATGATCACCACCGTCTTGCCGTTGAGGCCGGCGGCAATGCCGGCCGCCGATTCGCGACGTTCGGCGTTGCGCTTTTCGATCGAGGCACGCTCCGTCTCGAACTTCTTGCGGTTGGCCTCCGTGGCGCGCAGCGCCTTATGCTGCGGCAGGAGGAAGTTGCGCGCGTAGCCGTCCTTGACGGTCACTTCGTCGCCGATGTGGCCGTGCTTGCCCACACGCTCGAGCAGGATAATTTTCATTGCTTGATCCTTTGCTGTCCCAGCACGAGGCTGGTTAGGAGCGGCGGACCATCCGCCACCCCAACGGTCGGTTGGGCGCTCAGCGCACCGCGTAGGGCATCAGCCCGAGGAAGCGGGCGCGCTTGATCGCCTGGGCGAGGGCACGCTGCTTGAGGGCCGACACCGCGGTAATGCGGGACGGCACGATCTTGCCGCGCTCGGAGACGTAGCGCTGCAGCAGCCGCACGTCCTTGTAGTCGATCTTGGGTGCATTCGAGCCCGACAGCGGGTCGGTCTTGCGACGGCGCTGGAACGGGCGGCGCGATTGCGAGGAAGAGAGATCCTTGATGGCCATGTCTGGTTTCCTTCCTAGAACCGGCGGGGCGGACGCGAGCCGCGGTCGCCTCGGTCAAACCCACCGCGGCCGCCCGGACGATCCAGTTTGTCGTCGTCGCGGTCACGCTTCTGCAGCATCGCCGAGGGGCCTTCCTCGAGTTCATCGACACGCACCGTCATGAAGCGGAGAATGTCTTCGTTGATCCGCATCTGCCGCTCCATCTCGGCCACGGCGGGAGCCGGGGCGCTGATGTTGAGCAGGCTGTAGTGCGCCTTGCGGTTCTTGCGGATGCGGTAGCTGAGGGACTTGAGGCCCCAGTACTCGTTCTTGGTGACCTTGCCGCCGCCCTGGGTCAGAACTTCGGTGAGCGCATTGGTCATTTCCTCGACCTGCTGGGGCGAAACGTCCTGGCGGGCGAGATAGATATGCTCGTAAAGGGGCATTGAGCGCCTTCCTCCTGGTTTCACATGCATCGTCGGCGCGGAGCCCCTTTGAAGCCGGGAAGGCACCAAAGCAGTCTTCTAAAGAGCGGGAACACGGGAGGTCGGGCGAACCCTACCAGCTTGCGCTGGCCCTCCGTTCAGCCCCCGGCCGAACGAATGCGAGGCGGGCAATAGGGGAAAACCCGGGCGGAAGCAAGGCTTTCGGCGGCTTTGCTTGACACCGTGGGCTCGCTCCTGCAAACGCCCGCCAACTTTACTGGCCCCGGCGTCGAGCCTAGGGTCCGGCGAGCAGCGGCGGGAGGCGCCCAATGGGCAAGCGCGCATTCACCTTTCCGGGGCAGGGCAGCCAGGCCGTCGGCATGGGCAAGGACCTCGCCGACGCCTTTCCCGAGGCGCGCGAGGTGTTTGCCGAGGTCGACGACGCCCTCGGCCAGAAGCTGAGCGCCATCATGTTTGACGGCCCTGCTGAGACCCTGCAACTCACGGAAAACGCCCAGCCGGCGCTGATGGCCGTTTCGATGGCGATTGTCCGGGTGCTCGAAACGCGGGGCATCAAGCTCAAGGATTCCGCGGCCTACGTCGCCGGGCATTCTCTGGGCGAGTACTCAGCCCTCTGTGCGGCAGGCGTCTTCTCGCTGTCCGACACCGCGAGGTTGTTGAAAATACGCGGCCAGGCCATGCAGCAGGCCGTTCCCGTCGGGCAGGGGGCGATGGCGGCGATCCTTGGCCTCGACCTCGAAACCGTGCTCGCAGCTGTCAACGACGCCGAGGACGGCGAGGTCTGTGGCGTCGCCAACGACAACGCCCCGGGCCAGGTGGTGATTTCCGGCCATGTCGGCGCTGTAAACCGGGCGATCGAACTGCTGAAGGCGGCCGGAGCCAAGCGGGCGCTGCCGCTGCCGGTCACCGCCCCGTTCCATTGCGCGCTGATGCGGCCGGCGGCCGACGCCATGGAACATGCGCTGGATGCCGTGACGACCAACGCCCCCTCCGTGCCGGTCGTCGCCAACGTCTTGGCACGCCCCACCTCCGATCCGGCCGCTATCAAGCAGCACCTCGTCGAGCAGGTGACCGGCATGGTGCGCTGGACCGAAAGTGTTCGCTGGCTCGTCGGCGAGGGAAGCGTGACCGAGCTTTACGAACTGGGCTCTGGCAAGGTGCTGACCGGACTTGCCAAGAGAATTGCGCCGGATGCGAGTGCGACGGCGGTGAACTCGCCGGCGGATATCGACGCACTGGCCACGGCCCTTGCTGGCTGAATCACGTCCTCCAAAGGAGCCGCCAAATGTTTGATCTGACCGGCAAAAGAGCTTTGGTCACTGGTGCTTCCGGCGGCATCGGCCGCGAGATCGCCAAGGCGCTGGCCGCTGCCGGCGCGAGGGTGGCGCTTTCGGGTACGCGCGTCGCCGCGCTCGAGGACACGCTCAAGGAAATGGGCGGCGAGCACCCGATCCTGCCCTGCAATCTCGCCGACCATGCCGCCGTCGACAAGCTGGTGCCTGATGCCGAGGCGGCGCTGGGCGGGCTCGACATCCTCGTCAACAACGCCGGCATGACGCGCGACAATCTCTTCATGCGGATGAA
>JBDTVO010000280.1:0-3216 GCA_040007135.1 Devosia sp.
CGGACATCGATGATGTCCTCGGGGCGCTGCACGAAGCTGAGCGCGATCCAGTCGGCTTCGGCCTGGAGGCCGGCGAGGAGATCGGCGTGGTCCTTTTCGGTGAGAGCGCCCATCGGCAGCAGCGTATCGGGAAGGCTCACGCCCTTCTTGTCGCTGAGCTTGCCGCCGTAGATCACTTCGGTCTCGATGGCGCCGCCGCCGACCTTGGTCGCCTTGAGCTGCAGCTTGCCATCGTCGAGCAGCAGGCGATCGCCGACCGAGACGGACTGCAGAATCTCGGGATGCGGGAGATTGACGCGCTCGGCGGTGCCCGGAGTCTCGGAGCCGTCGAGGATGAATTTGTGGCCGGCGGTGAGGGTGGTGGAGCCGCCGGCGAAGCGGCCGACGCGGAGCTTTGGGCCCTGCAGGTCGACGAGGATGCCGATGGGGTGGGCGAGGGTGCGCTCGACGCTGCGGATCTTCTGCACGGTGTCGCGCATGAGATCGTGGCTGGCATGGCTCATGTTGATGCGGAAGACATCGGCGCCGGCGCGGGCCAGTTGTTCGATGACCGCCTCGGTATTGGAGGCAGGGCCGAGGGTGGCGATGATCTTGACGCGTCGCAGCCGTCTCATGGTCGTATCGCCCCCGCGAACGCTGGTGCCCCGGAGCGCCGGAGCGGACTAATCGGTGCCGGCGTCGGTCCCGTCGCCAGCGCCGGGATCGAGGCTGGGATCGGTGCCGGGGTCGGTGCCGCTCTGGGTGTCGTCCTCGAGCGGAGCCGCGTCGCCGGTATCGGCAGGTGTGGTTGTGTCGGTATTGGCCGGATCGGTCAACTGCAAGGTCCAATCGGGCTTGTTCTGGGTATCGACCTCGAAGAAGCCGGTGCGCTCGTAGCCGCGGGCGAGGCAGTCCTCGGTGCCGAAAATGGTGAACTGCTCATCGCGGGTGCACATGAAGTTGCTGCCCTGCCAGGCACCGCCGCCGATGTCGTCGGCGACGTAGAGGTAGAAGTACCGGCTGTGCAGGTCGCCCTGGTAGATGATGGCGCATTTGGACGGCGGCGCGACCCACCAGCCCTCGGACTGCCAGCCCTTGTCGGCGCGATAGCCGAGCGACACCGAAACCTGGTTGGTCGACTGGTTGCAGACGCGCAAATCGGCCCGGGCCGGGCTTGCGCCGAAGACCAGCGCGGTGAGCAGCAGGCCGGCGACGGCGAGGACGAGGCGAAGCGGGGACACGAGCGGGCGGTGGACCATCGGGATTGCCGTCAGTGAGCGCACGGGGAGACGCGATGTCAACCGATAGCGCCCCGATTTGGCGGAATTGCGGGAATGCGTCGCAGGCAGCGCTCGCGGCTGTGGACGCGGTGTGGACGGGCGCGGTTTGCGCTTGAGTTGAGCGGCGGGAGCGGGTTGAACGGGCGGCCTTTTCGCGTGGAGTTGCCCATGGCCGCCAAGACCAAGCCGTCGCCCGAGAGCGTCGCCCAGGACCAGATCCGGACCATCATCGAGCGTATCGAGCGGATGGAAGAGGAGAAGGCAGCGATCTCCGAGGACATCAAGGAGATCTACGCCGAGGCCAAGGGCAACGGCTTCGATACCAAGGTGCTGCGCAAGATCGTCGCCATCCGCAAGCAGGACCACGCCGAGCGCATGGAGCAGGAAGCGCTGCTCGATCTCTACATGGCGGCACTCGGGATGCAGGCGGCGCCACGCGAGGACGAGGAGTAGGGTAACCCACTCCTCCGGGCTCAGCCGCGCGAGTGCACCCAGCCGAGCAGGCGCGCGGCCCTGGATGAATCAAAGAAGCTCGCAGTGCCCGGCAGGGGTTTTCGGATTTCGACGCCGGGGTAGAGGCGCCGGGCGACGTCGAGGGTCGGCTCGTCGAGCACGGTGTCGGGCGCCACGATGTTGAAGATCTCGTGGCCGGTGAACGCAGCGGTGAGCGACTTGAGGCAGGCGTCGGCGACGGAGTCGCCGCGGACATAGCCGAAGAGCTCGCGGGCGCGCGCGGCGGGGTTTTGCGCAAGGCTCGGCTGCGCCGCCTCGCGGCTCGGCGTGACGAGATGGAGGCGCAGCGAGGCGATGCGAATGGCGTCGTAGCGGCGCACCAGGCTGTCGGCCTGTAGCTCGCAGATCCATTTCGACAGAGCGTAGGGGTCCTCGATGTAAGGCGGGTGCGCTTCGTCGATCGGGAAGTAGTCGAAGCGCGGGGCACGCGAGAAGGAGAGGCCGATGGCGTTGACGCTGGAGGCCTGGCAGAGGCGCGTGATGCCGACTTCGATGGCGCCGCGAAGCGCGTTGTAGCTCGAGACGACGTTGCGATTGTGGACGACATGGTCGGGGTCGGTCAGCGGATGCGGAATCGCCGCGAGGTGGATGAGCGCGTCGCAACCGGCGAGGGAGGCGAGCAGCGCGGCGTAGTCCGTGGTGTCGGCGACGATGTCGCGGCGACGATCATGCGGAACCGGGTCGGGCGGCGAGACATCGATGGCGACGATGTCGTGGCCGCGCGCCAGTCCCTCGGCCGTCACAACCGTGCCAACCCTGCCGCGCGCGCCGGTGATTGCGATCCGCATGGGCCGGACTACGCCCGCGCCGGCAGATCTTTGGCGTCGCGACCGAGCGTCGCCAGCACGGTGCGGACGATGCCGGCGCGATCGAGGCCCGCAGCGGCGTAGAGGTCGGACTGGCTCGCCTGTTCGGCAAAACTGTCGGGGATCATCAGAGGGCGGAAACGCAGCTTGCCGTCGAGGAGGCCGTTCTCGGCGAGGAAGGTGGCGATGTGGCTGCCGAAGCCTCCGATGCCGCTCTCCTCGATGGTGACGAGCACGTCGTGGTCGCGGGCGAGGCGGGCGATGAGGTCTTCGTCGAGCGGTTTCAGGAACCGTGCGTCGGCGACGGTCGGCGTGAGGCCGTAGGCGCCGAGCTTTTCCGCAGCAGCAAGCACTTCGCCCAGGCGCGTACCGAAGCTCAACAGTGCCACGCCGGAGCCGGCGCGAACGATGCGGCCCTTGCCGATCTCGAGGATGGAGCCGTGCTCGGGCAGCTCGACGCCGACGCCGTCGCCGCGCGGGTAGCGGAAGGCGATGGGGCCGCTGTCGTAGGCGGCAGCAGTGGCCACCATGTGGCGCAGCTCGGCTTCGTCGGCGGCGGCCATCAGCACCATGTTGGGGATGGCGCCGAGATAGGCGCTGTCGTAGTTGCCGGCGTGGGTCGGGCCGTCGGCGCCGAC
>JBDTVO010000281.1:0-3087 GCA_040007135.1 Devosia sp.
CGCTGAGATACTGCCCGGTGATCGACTCCTTGGACTTGAGGATGTCGGCGGGCGTTCCCTCGGCGACGATGTGGCCGCCGTGGACGCCGGCGCCGGGGCCGATATCGACGACATAGTCGGCCGTCAGGATCGCATCCTCGTCGTGCTCGACGACGATGACGGTGTTGCCAATGTCGCGCAGCCGCCGCAGCGTCTCCAGCAGCCGTTCGTTGTCGCGCTGGTGCAGCCCGATCGAGGGCTCGTCAAGGACGTAAAGCACGCCGGTGAGGCCCGAGCCGATCTGGCTGGCGAGGCGAATGCGCTGGCTCTCGCCACCCGACAGCGAGCCCGAACCGCGGCTCAGGGTCAGATAATCGAGCCCGACATCGTTGAGGAAGCCGAGGCGCTCGCGGATTTCCTTGAAGATGCGCTCGCCGATCTGGTTCTGCTGGGCGGTGAGGCGCTTGGGCAGTCCGATGAACCATGCGGCGGCGGCGCGGATCGACATTTCCGAGACCTGGCCGATGTGCAGGCCGTCGATCTTGACCGCCAGCGTCTCGGGTTTCAGCCGGTAGCCGTTACAGGCGAGGCACGGCTTCGAGGACATGTATTTCTCGATTTCCTCGCGCATGCCGGCGCTCTCGGTCTCCTTGTAGCGCCGTTCCAGATTACCGATGACGCCCTCGAAGGGCTTCTTGGTCTTGTAGGTGCGGAGGCCATCGTCGTAGGTGAACTGCACGGCCTCCTTGCCGGTGCCGAATAGAACGGCGTCCTGCACCGGCTTGGGAAGCTCTTCCCAGGCCGTGCCGGTCGAGGCGCCGAAATGCTTGGTCACCGCCTGCAGCGTCTGGTGGTAGTAGGGGGCGCTGGTCTTGCTCCAGGGCAAAATCGCGCCGTCGCGCAGGCTCAACGTGATATCGGGGACGATCAGGTCCGGGTCGATCTTCTGCTCGGTGCCGAGCCCGTCGCAGATCGGGCAGGCGCCGAACGGGTTGTTGAACGAAAACAACCGCGGCTCGATCTCGGGGATAGTGAAGCCCGACACCGGATCGGCGAACTTCTCCGAAAAGATCAGCCGCCGGGCCGAGCCATCCTCGGCCTTTGCGTCGGCGAACTCGGCAAAAGCGATGCCGTCGGCGAGCTTGAGCGCCGTCTCGAAGCTCTCGGCGAGGCGCGGGGCAATATCGGGGCCGACGACGATACGGTCGACCACCACCTCGACGTCGTGCTTCAGCTTCTTGTCGAGATTGGGCGCGTCCTCAAGATCCCAGAATTCGCCGTCGATCTTGGCGCGCAGGAAGCCCTTGCGCATCAGCTCGTTGAGCTCGCGCTTGTATTCGCCCTTGCGGCCACGGGCGATCGGCGCCAGCAGGAAGAGGCGCGTACCGGCCGGCAGCGCCAAGACCTTGTCGACCATCTGGCTAACGGTCTGGCTCTCGATCGGCAGGCCGGTGACCGGCGAATACGGGATGCCGACGCGGGCGAACAGCAGGCGCAGGTAGTCGTAGATCTCGGTGACGGTGCCCACGGTCGAGCGTGGGTTGCGCGAGGTGGTCTTCTGCTCGATGGAGATGGCCGGAGACAGCCCGTCAATCTGCTCGACATCGGGCTTCTGCATCATCTCAAGGAACTGGCGCGCGTAGGCGCTGAGGCTCTCGACGTAGCGGCGCTGGCCCTCGGCATAGATGGTGTCGAAGGCGAGCGAGGATTTGCCCGAGCCGGAGAGGCCCGTCATCACGATCAGCTTGTCGCGCGGCAGGCGCAGGTCGATGTTCTTGAGGTTGTGCTCCTTCGCCCCCCGGATGACGATTTCGCGGTTGGGGGAGGTCACAGGCTTTGCGGGCATCGGGCATCCATTGTCAGGAGCCGGACCATAGGGCGATGGCCGCCGGCTGCTGTCAGGGTTTCAATCTCGGGAACGGGCGAGACACTGAGATAGGAAGGGTCCGCCGCACCCGCAAGCTAACCACGGCAGGCCGAAAGTGTCACCACACAGCCCCGCCAGCGAGGCGTGAACATAAGCGGAACACAGCGGAGTCGGTCAAGGCCCTGGAGCCGGCGGACACGCTTTTCGATGCCGGCAGGAACGTTTGTCGTCGGCCGTTCGTTTCGGCTGACCAATCAGGAGCGTCACCATGGGAATTATCTGGACGATCATCATCGGAGCCATCGCCGGCTTCGTGGCGAAATTCATCGTGCCTGGCCCGAATGAGCCGCGCGGCTTCATCCTCACCACCATCCTCGGCATCGTCGGCGCCATCGTCGCCTCGTATCTCGGGCAGGCTCTCGGCTGGTACGCACCAGGCGAAGGGGCTGGCCTTATCGGCGCCATCGTCGGGGCGATCATCATCCTCGTTGTCTGGGGTTTCATCGCGCGTCGTCGCGTCTAGGAGGAGGTTCAAATGGCAAATCGTGGCATGCCCTCGATGCTCGCACTGCTGGGTCTGCTGGCAGTGGCGGGCTACCAGAACCGCGACAAGATTGGCGCGGCGCTCAACAATCTCGGCGGCGGCTCAGCGGCGGGCGGCACCGGACAAGGCGGCCTCGGCGGAATGCTGGGCGGCAGTGGCGGCGGGCTCGGCCAGATCCTCTCCGGCCTCGGCGCCGGCGGTCTGACGGGTGGCCTCGGCGACCTGATGAACAGCTTCAAGAACGCTGGTCACGCCGAGGTGGCGGACTCCTGGGTACGTCCCGGCGTGCCGACGCAGGGGCTGACGCCCGAGCAGGTTCAGCAGGCGATCGGTGATGAGAACCTGACACAGCTCGCTCAGCAAACCGGCCTGTCGCGCGACGAACTACTGAAGCGGCTGGCAACGGCGATCCCGGAGACCGTCGACAAGCTCACGCCGAACGGCGAGATGCCAACGGAAGAGCAGGCGCGGCAGAACCTCGGATTGCCGACGGTTTAGTCATCGGCGTCTCGAAACAAGAAAGCCCGCCGGTCCGGCGGGCTTTTTGCATTGGGAGAGGTCAGGCCCGGTCGCCCAGGTAGATGCCCTTGCCCTTGAGGTACGTCACCTCGTCCGGGCTCGCCAGTTCGCGGTCCCAGCGGGCGAGGTGGGTGTTGATGTATTTGAAGAAGGGCGGGCCGAGGAAGGCGAACAGGAT
>JBDTVO010000282.1:0-3087 GCA_040007135.1 Devosia sp.
GCCGTTGGCGTAGGTGATTCGCTCGAGCCCGGTGCCGTCGAGGTTCACCGCCCAGATGTCGAACTCGCGGCCTTTCGGATCTCCGTAGTTCGTGGAGAACAAGAGCCGCTTCTGCGACGGGTCTTCGGTCTTGGAGGATTGTTCGGTGTCGTCGCTCACTTAGGCGCCCCGGAACAACGCCAGCTCGCCCTCGAAGCTGGTGAGATACCAGCCCATGATCATCGCCAGCAGCAGCGCCATCAGGATCAGCCCGACCCAGATCGTCGCCGGCATGACGACGAAGAACACCTGCAACTGCGGCATCATGCGGGCCAGCAGTCCCATGCCGAGATAGAACACCAGCCCGAGCACGATGAACGGCGCCGACATCTGGACGCCGATGATGAAGGCCGACGCCGCCGACTGGATCGCCATCTGCGCCGCGTCGCCGAACATCAATGGCGCCGTCGGCGGCATCACCTCGTAGCTGTCGCGGATCGCCATCAGCGCCACATGGTGGAGGTTGGTGGCAAAGATCAGCGTCACCCCGAGCATCGACAGGAAGGCGCCGATCAGCGCCCCCTGCGCCCCGCCGTTGATCGGGTCGGCGCCCTGGGCGCCAGATAGCCCGGACTGGAACGCGATCACCCCGCCGGCCACCGACGTCGCCAGCGTCACCAGCCGGATGATCGCCCCAAAGATCAGTCCCACCGCCAGTTCGTGCAGCAGATAGACCAGCACCTGCAGCACATCGCCCGGGAGTGCCGGCAGCGACGGCTGGATCACCGGATAGAGAAGAAAGGAGAAGGCCAGCGCAAAGCCGAGCCGCACCCGGGCCGGGATCGACACCTCGCCGAGCGCCGGCACCAGCATCAGGATGCTGCCGACGCGGGCGAAGATCAGGATGAAGAAATACGCAGTCCCCGGCAGCCAGTTGAGCGAGAAACTCATCCGCCGGTCGCGATCATGTCCGCCAGCCGGATCATGTAGTTGCCCATCGTCGCCCCCATGAACGGCAGCGCGATGAGCATGGTGATGAAGATGGCGATGATCTTGGGAACGAACACCAGCGTCTGTTCCTGGATCTGCGTCAGCGCCTGGAACAGCGCAATGACGATGCCGACGACGAGGCCCACGGCCATCATCGGTGCGGCGACGAGGATCATCACCCAGATGCCGTCCCGGGCAATATCGAGAACCTGTGCGCCGTCCATCCGGTCCCCCGGTGCTCCCCGCGACAGCGGGAAATCCCTATTTCGTCCGCTCCGCTGAGTCTCGCAACGACCATTCCAGCCGGCGCGGCAATGACGCTGTGGACGGCCGCTAGATCGGCATCCGCATGATCTCTTCGTAGGCCGAGATCACCTTGTCGCGGACGGCCACCATGCTCTCCATGGCGAGCTCGGTCTGGCTGATGGCGGTCACCACATCGACGACGTTGCCCTTGCCGTTGATGAGATCTAGGGACATTGCATCGCTCTGCTTGCCGGCGTTGACGACGCCCTGCATCTGCTGCGCCAGCAGCTTGCCGAAATCGCCGCCGTCCTGCCCGCCGCCCGCCGCGCCCGGCGACTTGACGGTATCGGTGATGAGCTTGGCCGCATTGTTGTAGGCAGCGGTTACGGCGTTGAACGGAATAGCCATCTACGGCTCCAGTCAGGCTTTGAGGATGTCGATGGTGCGGGTGAGCATCTGCCGCGTGACCGTCACCACGTTGAGGTTGGCCTCGTAGGTGCGCTGCGCCTCGCGCATGTCCATCGATTCCATCAGCGTGTCGACATTGGGATATTTGACGTAGCCCTGCGCGTCGGCGGCCGGGTGTCCGGGCTCGAAGCGGCTCTGGAAATCCGACATGTCCTCGCCGACCTTGCCCATCTCGACCATCTGCGCCCCCGTCTCCGGGTCGAGCACCTGCTCGAACGTCGGCACGCGGCGCCGGTACGGGTCGTCGGTCGGCGTCTTGCCGGCGGAATCGGCGTTGGCGATGTTTTCGGCGATGATCCGCATGCGCGAGTTCTGCGCGTGCATGCCGCTTGCGGCGATTTTCAGCGATGAAATGAAATCGTTCATGGGCCGCCTCCTCAGACGGTTTTGCCGAGCGCGACGCGGATCAGCCGCATCGAGCGCGTGTAGAGCGCAGCCACAGTCTGGTAGTCGACGTCGTTCATCGAGACTTTCATCATCTCGTCTTCGAGCGTCACCCCGTTGCCGCCTGGCGAAACCTGATCGGGAGCCGATTCGACCTCGAAGCCGCCGCCCTGGCTTGCGACGTGAATCTGGTTCGGGCTGGTGCCGCTCATGGTCACGCTCGCCGACGAATTGAGGCTGTCGAGTGTCAGCTCGAACGGCTTCAGGTCGCGCTCGGTGTAGCCGGGGGTCTCGGCGTTGGCGATATTTTCGGCCAGCACCTGCTGCCGCGCCTGATGCCACCGCATCTTCGCCGCCAGCGCCGAGAACAGTGATGTGCTCGAAAGTGCCGTCATGTTGAGACTCTGTTCATCACCAATGGGCAAAATCTGCCGGTCGATGGTTAAGGACGGGTTAATCACAACGGAACCTGCGGCCTTTGCCTCGCATTTTGCATAATTCTCCTGCACGAGACTCGGCAGATATTGCTGGGTGAGCCGTAGAGGGGGGTCGGCGAGCCATGGAGCACGGCATGCAGTTCATCACCTCCCTGTTCGGGGCGCCGGACAACGCCATCCTCAATTCGGCCTTCGCGCTCGGCATCGTCCTGGTGCTGATCGTGCTGGGGCTGTGGGCGCTCAAGGCTTTCAGCCGCGCCGGCCGGAACCTCGGCAGGGGCGGTCGCCGCCGGCTCACCATCGTCGACAGCGCCATGGTCGACGGCAAGCGGCAGGTGATCATCATCCGCCGCGACAACGTCGAGCATCTGATCATGACGGGCGGCCCACAGGACCTCGTCATCGAGTCCGGCGTTCCCGCTCCCGAGCCCCCAGCGCCGCGGCGTGCAGCCGCCGGCGCACGCGCCGTCCGTCCGCAGCCGAGACCGCAGGCGGAAGCCGTGCCGCCGAGCGAAATCGCTGTCGCCCCGGTCGCCGCACACACCGTGTCCCGCGACACCGTCGATCGCCTGCGCGACCTGGC
>JBDTVO010000283.1:0-3079 GCA_040007135.1 Devosia sp.
CTCGAAGGCGAGATAGGGGTTGATCGCTTCGGCGCCGTAGCCGGCGAGGGCGCAGAAATGGTGCACCTCGCGGGCTTCGCCGGTTTCGACCACAAGGCCCACCGAGGTGCGGAGGCCCTTCCTGATCAGGTGATGATGCACGCCCGCCGTCGCCAGCAGCGCCGGAATAGCGATGCGGTCCGGGCCCAGCATGCGGTCCGACAGGATGATGATGTTGTCGCCCGAATGCACGGCCAGTTCGGCGTCCGAGAACAACTGGTCGAGCGCCGATTCCATCCCTGCCGCGCCTTCGGCGGCCGGGTAGGTGATGTCGAGCGTCTTCGAGCGGAACGGGTTGTCCTCCATCGCCCCGATGGCGCGGATCTTTTCGAGATCGGCGTTGGTCAGGATCGGCTGGTGGACTTCGAGACGCTTGCGCGTGCCGTGGCCTTCGAGATCGAGAATGTTGGGGCGCGGGCCGATGAAGCTCACGAGGCTCATCACCGATTCCTCGCGGATCGAGTCGATCGGCGGGTTGGTGACCTGGGCGAAGTTCTGCTTGAAATAGGTGTAGAGCAGCTTCGACTTGTCCGACATCGCCGAGATCGGCGTGTCGGTGCCCATCGAGCCGACGGCTTCCTGGCCCGTCGTCGCCATCGGCGGCAGGATCAGCTTGACGTCTTCCTGGGTGTAGCCGAAGGCCTGCTGCAGGTCTATCAATGGAACGTCGTTCTGCGGGGCGGTTGCGGCGACCTCCGGCAGCTCCTCGAGCTGGATCTGGGTGCGGCCGAGCCACTGCTTGTAGGGATGAGCCTTCGCCAGCTCGGCCTTGATCTCCTCATCGGAGACGATGGCGCCCTTCTGCAGATCGATCAGCAGCATCTTGCCGGGCTGCAGACGCCACTTGCGGACGATCTTTTCGGGCGGCACGGCAAGCGTGCCCATCTCCGAGGCCATGATGACCTGGTCGTCGTCGGTGACAATGTAGCGCGCCGGCCTGAGGCCGTTGCGGTCGAGCGTCGCGCCGATATAGAGCCCGTCGGAAAAGCACATCGCCGCCGGCCCGTCCCAGGGCTCCATCAGCGCCGCGTGGTACTCGTAGAAGGCGCGCCGGTCCTCGTCCATCAGCGGGTTGCCGGCCCACGCTTCGGGGATCAGCATCATCGCCGCATGTGGCAGCGAATAGCCGCCACGCATGAGGAACTCGAGCGCATTGTCGAAGCAGGCGGTGTCGGACTGGCCGGGATAGGAAATCGGCCACAGCTTGGTGATGTCGGCCCCGAACAGGTCCGAGCTCACCGACGCCTCGCGCGCCGCCATCCAGTTGACGTTGCCGCGCACGGTGTTGATTTCGCCGTTGTGGCAGACGAAGCGATAGGGGTGCGCGAGGCGCCAGCTCGGGAAGGTGTTGGTCGAAAAACGCTGGTGCACGAGGGCAAGCGCCGAAGTGAATTCGGGGTCGCTCAGATCGGTGTAATAGGCGCGCAGCTGGGCGGCGAGAAACATGCCCTTGTAGATCAGCGTGCGGCAGCTCATCGACACGACATAGAAGTCGTTCGGCTTGCCCTCGTAGGCCGAGTAGATCTTGCCCGAGCAGACCTTGCGGATGATGTAGAGCTTGCGCTCGAACGCCTCGTCGTCGGCGACGCGGGTGCCGCGGCCGATGATCACCTGCCGGTGGAAGGGCTCGGTGGCGACGATCTCGGGCGCCTTGCTCAGCGAGGAATTGTCCGAGGGCACATCGCGCCAGCCGAGCACGGTCTGGCCCTCGTCCTCGATGACCTTTTCGACCACCTTCTCCATCTTGACGCGGAGGTCGCGGTTCTGCGGCATGAACAGGAAGGCCACGGCATAGTGCCCGGGCGCCGGAAGCGTGACCCCCTCCTTCGCCATCTCGCGCACGAAGAAGGCGTGCGGGGTCTGCACCAGGATGCCGGCGCCGTCGCCCATCAGCGGATCGGCGCCCACGGCGCCGCGATGCTCGAGGTTCTCGAGGATGTCGAGGCCGTTGGTGACGATCTGGTGGCTGGGGCGGTTCTTCAGATCGACGATGAAGCCGACGCCGCACGCATCGGTCTCGCGCAGCGGGTCGTAGAGGCCGAAGGCGGAGGGGGTGTTGGCTTTGCGAAAGGCCAGGTCCGCGGCAGGGTGGGGTACCGTTCCGTCTGGGGTCTGTGCCATCGCGTATTCCTCGTTTGGGCCGTCAGTGATCCGGCGAACCGGGTGCTCAGTTCCTTTCGACACGCCTCTGATCCGGGTCGTACATGGTACGGCTCAGGCCGAGCGGCGCAATCCTATTCAATGAGGAGCGGCTCTGCATCCAAATGGCCGCTCGTTCGGGCTTTTCGCCCCGCCTCCCGTTTCCGCTTTCGACAAGCGGGCCAGCCGGTCCGGCGTGTGGCTGGATCCGGGGAGACCGGGCAGCCACGTTTTAAGACAGCAACGCTGTCCTATCGGGCTACAATGTCACAACAGTGATTTGCCGGCAAGCGGATTTCTCACGCCGCCCGGCCAGCGGTTTTCGACGCGAAAACGTGTCCCCAAAAGCTATTCGATGTGGCTCTTGAGGAACCACATGTCCTTGTCGAGGTCGCGGGCAAAGGACGTGAAGATGTCGGCGGTGGCGGCGTCGCCGGCATCGTCGGCGGCGTCGATGGCGGCGCGCACCGACTTGCTGAGCGCGGCGAAGCGCTCGACCAGCGCGCCGACATGGTCCTCCACCTTGCGGATATTGGTGGGGTAGGCAGGCAGCGTCGTCGCCTCGCCGACGGTCTGGGTCGTTCCCAGCGCCACGCCGTCGAGCTGCGCGACGCGTTCGGCCACGGTGTCCGAGTTGGTGTCGAGCCGGGCGCGGACCTCGTCGAGCAGTTCATGCACGGCGATGAACGAAATGCCCTTGAGGTTCCAGTGCGCCTGCTTGACCGCAAGCGACAGGTCGAGCGCGTCGGCAAGCCGCGCGTTGCAGAGGGCGATCATGGCGGACTTGGTGTTCGACTTGAGGCCGATATCGGGGGCTTTCATGGGATCTTCTCGCTGACGCAGACGGGTTCTCTACAATCCTTAGCGTGCCCTCGGGGTTCCGTGGAACGCAAAAAGCGCG
>JBDTVO010000284.1:0-3015 GCA_040007135.1 Devosia sp.
GCCATTCCAGCAGCGGCTGATGGGCCACCTCAAGGGCTCGGCGACGACGCATCGCATGTCGGCGACCGTCGTGGGCTTCCTGTCGGCGCTGATGGGTATCGGCGGCGGCTCGCTCAGCGTGCCGACGATGATGGCGTTCGGCGCCACCATGCACCGGGCCGTGGGGACCGGCGCGGCGATCGGGGTGTTCATCGCCATCGGCGGCACCATTGGCTACGTCATCTCGGGATGGGGCATTGCCGGCCTGCCACCCCTGAGCCTCGGCTTTGTCAATCTCATCGCCCTGGTGCTGGTGGGGGTGTTCGCGGCGCTAACGGCGCCACTCGGCGTGGCGCTGGCGCACCGGCTCAACCAGAGGACGCTGCGCTATGTGTTCGCGGTATTCCTCGTGGTGGTCGGGCTCAACATGATCTGGAAAGCGGTCGTGGCGTAGGGCCGGGGTTGACGTGCCCCGCCGTGGCGGGTGCACATCGGCAGGGTGGAGGCGAGCGATGTTCTCGACGTTGATGGACGGCCAGGGCAGAGAACTGCTCGATCTGGCGACGAATGAAGGCGCTTCCTGGAGCGCGCGTCGAGAGGCCATCGCCGCCCTTGTCAGGCTCCGCAACCCGGAAGGCCTGCGTGGCAGAATCGCGGCGGTCGACTATTGCGCCCCGCCCCTCGCGACCACATCGGCCACGGGCGAGGTGGGACCCGTCTGGCAGTTCTGGGCACAGGGGTGGGAGGGGGCGCCGCCGATCGTGCGAAGTTGCGTCGAGTCAGTCCGAGCGAACACGTCGGGGCGGCAGCACGTCTTGCTGTCCGTCGATACGCTTAAGGATTACCTCGATTTTTCTCCCGAGGCCGTGGCCCGATTCCAGTTCTGGAGCTGGACTAAGGTTGCGAACCTGGTCCGTCTCATGCTGCTAGAGAAGTATGGCGGCACGTGGATCGACGCGACCGTTTTCCTCGCTGCGCCGCTCCCACGATACGTCGAGGACTCGCCGCTCTTCGTCTTCCGGCGGAACGACTTCCGCCTGCTCGCCAACTGGTTCATGCATTCCGTTCAAGGGCACCCACTGATCTCGGCATGCCGCGTCGCCTATGAGCGCTACTGGATGACGACGAAGGAAAGACAAAGCTACTTCATGTTCCACTTCATCGTCGAAGCTGTTGTGCTTTCGTCGCGGTCGCTGCTGCAAATGTGGGAGGAAATCCCGGAGCGCCCAGTGCCGCGCGAGCTGCAGGATGCACTCGACGAGCCGTTCGACGCGGAACGGCTGCGCGAGATTTTCGCACGGTCACTGATCCAGAAGCTCAGCTACAAGGACGAGCCGTTGCCGTCCGACGGCCCGCTGACATTTCGGCAGTACATCATCGGGTTGGAGAGACTGTCGCTGGCGCAGGGCTAGCGCGGCTGCTCAAGATCCCACGTCACGTTGACGTCGATCGAATAGGTGAGCTGGCCGGCCTGGACGGGCACTGGGGCCGAGGCCATGTCGGCGGCCATGGCCTTGGCCATGTAGGGCTGCGGTGGCTGCGTGTAGCCGGAACTCTCGTTGATGCTGGCGATGGCGCCGAGTTCTACTCCGGCGGCCTCGGCATAGAGGTCGGCACGGTGCTTGGCATCGGCGAAGGCGGCCTTGCGTGCCTCATCGTAGAGTTTGCTGGGATCCTCGATGGCAAAGCTGATGCCGTTGATGGTGTTGGCCCCCACCTCGACCGACTGGTCGAGGATGGTGCCGAGCCCATCGAGCTTGCGCACATGCACGGTGACGGAATTGGTCACGGTGTAGCCGACGATCTTGGGAGGAAGCTGATAGCCGTTGGCGTCACGGGTGTCGGAGTAGACGTAGTTCGGGTTCACCGAGAAGCCGGAGGTCTGGATGTCTTTGTCGTCGATGCCGGCGGCCTTGAGGGTCGAGATCAATGCGGTCATGTCGGCGGTGTTGGCGTCGAGCGCTTCCTTGGCGGTGGCCCCCTGCGAGGTGACGCCGGAGGTGATGTAGGCAGTATCGGGCGTTCCCATCACCTCACCGTGGCCGGTCATCTGCATCGAGCCGGCGGCGAACGCCGGCGAGGCGATGAGCGCAGCGAGGGTGAAGGGGGCGAGGGCGATGAGGCGCATGAGAAGTCTCCTAGGGTCGTTCGCCCAGCTTGGCGGGCAATACAGTTGCCATTATGACGCTGCGCCCCGGCTGAACCTTGGGTGAACCGCCCGAAAGGGCCGCCGCGATCGCCGCCTGGTTGCTGGACATGCCTCGGGCCGGCGGGTTAGGTAGCGCCGCAAATGAGCACTAACATGTCAGCAATGCTTCCCGTCGATGGCGTGCTTTTGGGCCGCGTCCGGGTACCCGGGCAGGCGATGCCGCGCGTCGTTAAGGTTCGCGGCGACCGGCTGGTCGACATCACCAGCAAGGCCGCGCCCACCGTCCGCGACATCTGCGAAATGGCCGATCCGGCGGGCTATGTGGTGGCCGCGGAGGGGATCGACGCCGGCGCGGTCGAGGCGGTCGTCGCCAACAGCTGGGCCCAGGGCCAGGCAGCCGACGCACCGTCCCTGCTGTCGCCGATCGACCTCCAGGCGGTGAAGGCGGCCGGCGTGACCTTCGTCGTGTCGCTGCTCGAACGCGTCATCGAGGAGCAGGCGCGGGGCGACAAGTCGCGCTCGGATGCGCTGCGGAGCGAGATCACGGGTCTCATCGGCACCGACCTCAGCAAGCTGGTGCCCGGCTCCGATGCCGCCATGAAGGTCAAGCAGACGCTGATCGGCAAGGGCGTGTGGAGCCAGTATCTCGAGGTTGGCATCGGCCCGGACGCGGAGATCTTCACCAAGTGCCAGCCGATGGCCTCGGTCGGCTTCGGCGCCGATGTCGGCATCCTGCCGATCAGCGAATGGAACAATCCCGAGCCGGAAGTGGCGCTGGTCGTCGCCTCAAGCGGCAAGATCGTCGGGGCGACGCTGGGCAACGACGTCAATCTGCGCGACGTCGAAGGCCGCTCGGCGCTGCTGCTCGGCAAGGCCAAGGACAACAA
>JBDTVO010000285.1:0-2978 GCA_040007135.1 Devosia sp.
CCTTGGGCTTGTTGGTGCCGTTGCCGGTGACGAACGCGGTGCCCTCCTGCTGGGCAAAGGCCGCATTCACCTCGTCGGCGATCCACTGGTTCACATCGACAGCAACATCGTCGAGGAACTGCGAGGTCGCTGCCGGCATGGCGTAGAGCTCGGCCGTCGGAAAGTTGAGCGCTTCGATGGTCTGGCTGTCGGTCTCTGGACGCGCCGCGGTCTCGGCGACCCAGCCCGTCGCCGGGCCGGTGATCGCCACCGGCTTCTTGTAGATCGAGGTCGACACCTGCCGCACGCTGGCGATTGAGCGGATCGGCGACAGCGCCGTCATCAGCCGGCTGATCTCGTGGTCGGTCTCGGTCGGCACGAGATAGCCACCGTCGGGGTTGGAGCCCACCGACAGCGCCTTTTCCTCGCCGCGCTTCACATAGGCGGCGAAGGCAGTCTTGTACTCATCGCCGGCGTCGGGCCGTCCGCCTTCGAGCCGCGGCCTCGCCCGCTCGAGGTTGGCGCGATCGAGCGCCGCCTTGGCGCCATCGAGCACCAGGTTGAGGCGCTCGAGCTTGTCGGTGGTCAGCACATCGGCGCTGCCGCGCTTTTCAAGCTCGGCGAGGCGCCCGTCATTGGTGCGTTTGAAGTCTTCGAAGGCGGTCATGAACTCGCCGAACATGGCGTCGATACCGCCACTGGCCTTGTTCTCGAGGCCGCTGGTCGCTTCAGTCATAGGAGGTCCTTAGCTCTTGAATACAGACATGGCCGCTGCGAGCGACCGTTCGAGCCGGGCGGAGCGCGCCGGCGTTTTTCCTGGCGCGATGCGCGCCAGGTCCATCATCGGGAAGGTGACGATGGAGACTTCCCAAAGGTCGATCTCCCACAGCTGCCGGTGGCCGGTGCGCGGCTGGCGCGTCGATTTCACCGTGCGAAAGCCGATCGACAGTCCATCCACCGCCCGCCGTGCGATCAGCCGGCGCAGTGCCTCGGCGCGCGGCACTTCCGGCACCAGCCGGCCCTCGACCCAGAGTCCAAAACCGTCCTCGACGATCCGGTCCCAGGTGCCCACGGCATCCTTGGGGTCGTGCTGGAACAGCATTTTTATCCGGTGGCGGCCACGCAAATTCAGCGATTTGCGGAACGCCTTCGGCATGACGATGTCGCCGCCGTCATCGGGCGTGCCGAAGACGCTCGCGTAACCCGCAAAGCGCCCCTCGGCGTCGATCGGGATCGCGTCCATCAGCGCTTCCCCGCCGGTCGCGCCGGTCGCCGTGGCGGCAAATTTGACGCAGCAAGTTTCCCCGCGAGGTTCCAGGCAAATTGCCTGAAGACCTCGACGGCCTCGGTCTTGGTCGGCATGAGTTCAGTCCTTGCGCTTGAACAGCTGATTGAGCGCCGCGATTTCCTTGACGAAATCCTCGAAGCGCTGGTTGGCGCGCGCCAGCTCGCGCAGCGTCCACACGAGCAGCCCGCTGGCCCCGCTCGCCCACAAAACAGTGCGAGATGCGCCAGGTCGCCGCGCGTGGCGATGGTCTTGGTCAGCTCATCCATGATTTGCCTTGAAGCTCGACGTCCATTTCAGTAGCGCCGGCACGCCTCATGGGGCGAGCATGTAACCCGGCGCAAAGCCGTTCACCGGGTTCCGGCTCGATCTAGAAAGCTCGCGAAGAGGCCGAACGCCAGGACTCACCCAGCCTGGGCCTGTATGTGGCGACCTCGCGGTCAAGGAGCGCGACCGCTCGATCCGCTACGGCAATGTTTGTCGGTCTTTATCGTGGGGCTGGCATCGTGTAGGCGGGGCTAGTCCGGAAGTGGGTTAGCCTTGAAGAACGTATCGTAGGTCAGAAGCAGCTCGATTTCGTCCTTGCTCAGCACAAAATCCGGGTAGTCCCTTCCAACTCGCATCTTGGTGTCCAGCCCCAACACGACAGCACGATTCTTGGCCGGGAGCGCCGCAGTGGAGGTTATGACGCAGCTGCCGCCTCCAGGGACCGGTCGGGTTCTCCCATCGCGGCCGAATGTCAGAAGCATTTGCGTGGTGACATGCCGCGCTGAGATTGACGTCGGGGTAACCGCATACACAAGCAGCAGTTTCTCCTGCCCGCCGGCCGCCACTCCGAAAATGACATCACCGGCTTTTACCGCGCTGAGAGCCTCTTCCCTTGCTGGTGACATCGAGCCTCTCATGGTCTCAGTGTTCGATCATAGTCGCGCAGCACCTTTAGCTGCTCTTCGCGGGAAAGATCCTCGATTCCGAGAAACTTTAGCGCGCAGTCCCAGCATAGCATCCTGCCATTGATCTTCACGATTGCCGAAGCACCATAGCTTCCACCAAACTGACAACCGCTCGAAAAGCCATCGCACTTAATGGACGCGACCTGAACCGAGTCGGTCACCCATTGCCCTCCCTCGGACGTACCTTGTGGGGCGCGTGGTTGGTCCGGGCGGTAGCGAGACTCAAGAGCGGAGGTCAGGGCGTAGGTTGCCCGCCACAGGTCTATTGCTGCAGCCTCCGCATCGAGAGAGGCAACCAGCGTCCTGAACCGTGCCTCGAGACTTTCGCTTGCCCGCACGTCAGGCCCCCAACCCCAGAATCGCCCGCTTCTCCTCGTCGCTGAGAAACCCCGCTCCGCCGATCCGCGTCCAGCGGCTCGCCTGGTCCTCGGCTAGCGCTTCGACCTCGTCGAAGTCCGGCACGATGCGAACGCGGCCGCCGAACCCCGGCGTCAGCCAGAAGCTCAGATCGTCGGTCACCCGCTTGACCAGAGGCACGATGGTCTGCCGCCAGAAGCTGCGGTTGGCCTCCGCCAGGTTGGCGTAGGTGTTGTCACCGGGGATGCCGAGCAGCATCGGCGGCACACCGAAGGCCAGCGCGATCTCGCGAGCCGCGGCGTGCTTGGCCTCGATGAAGTCCATGTCCTTGGGGCTGATGCCGATCGATTTCCAGTCGAGCCCGCCCTCCAGCACCATCGGCCGGCCGGCGTTGGCGGCGCCCT
>JBDTVO010000286.1:0-2947 GCA_040007135.1 Devosia sp.
AAGGTGCTCGCGACCACCCGGACACTCGCCGCGGGCGACCTGCAGGGCTTCTATAACCAGATCAAGACCGCCCTCGCTGGCACCAATACCTACGTCTATGCCCTCGACCGCAATTTCTACTCGATCGTGTCGACGCGCGGCGCGTTCGGCATCCCGCCGACGCTTAGCAACGATATCGAGAGCGCGCAGCGGGCGATCGCGACCCGCGATGTCGTGGTGTCGGGGCTGGTGGTCGGCAAGGTTTCCGGCGCCAGGGTCTTCAACGTCCTGTTTCCGGTATTCGACGGGACGCTGGCGCCGCTGGTGCTCGGGATTTCGCGCGACGCCAGCAGCCTCGACACGCCGCTGCTGTCCGACAAGCTGCCCGATGGATGGAACGTCGCCATGGTCGACGCCCGTGGCATTGTCGTCGCCGCTTCCGACGGCGCCGGCGAAGCAGGCCAGCCGTTCGCCCTCGCTGATGTCTCGACCCTGCAGTCCACTGCCGGCCTCGTCACCCTGCGCTCCGATACGGGTGCCTGGCGCGCCGCCATCCGCAAATCACCGCTGACCGCCTGGACGCTGATCGCCTGGGCCCCGGCCTCGGTGGTGGGAAAGCCGCTGATGGACGCGGTGTGGTCGCTGGCTGTTGGCGGGCTGTTGCTTGCGGCCATCGTGGTCCTCGTCGTCTATTGGGTGACGCTGCAGATCGGTCGCTCCGTCCGCGGCCTGGAGGCCGAGGCCAAGCGCCTCGGCACTGGCCAGCCCGTCATGGCGCGCGACTACCCGATTTCGGAGATCGCCACCGTCTCGGCGGCCATCGCCGAGGCCTCCTCGCGGCGGCAGCAGGCCGAAACCGAGGTCCGCTTCCTGATGCGCGAGCTGGCGCACCGTTCCAAGAACCAGATGACTGTCATCGCCGCGATGGCCAAGCAGACTGCGCGGGGCGCCGATTCGGTGGCCGAATTCGTGCAGAATTTCGAGCGCCGCATCTTCGGCCTCGCCCGCTCCACGGACCTCCTTCTCGCCAACGGCGCGGTGGGCGTCGACCTGCGCGAGCTGTTTACGGGCCAGCTCGATCCGTTCCGCCCCGAGGATGCGAGCCGCATGAGCCTCGACGGCGAGCCGGTGCGCCTCAACATTCAGGCGGCGCAGATTCTCGGCATGGCCGCTCATGAACTGGCGACAAATGCGGTCAAGTACGGCGCACTCAAGGGTGACAGCGGCCGGCTCGCCGTGAGCTGGAGCCAGGCGGGGGAGACTCTGCACCTGTTGTGGCGGGAGACGGTGACGCCCTTTACGCCCCCGGCCGAGCGCCGGGGCTTTGGCACCACCGTGCTCGAGTCGATGGTCGGCCGCTCCCTGGGGGCCAAGGTTGAACGCATCGTGCGCGACGACGGGCTCGACTGGGTGTTCGAAATCCCCTCGGGCGCCCTTGACCCCAGCGTCGGCCCGGACGAGGTCGCTGGAGCCACAAAGAGCTAGCAATCGGGGGGGTTTTCCCCTATACCGCCGCCAACCGCGGGCTTTGGCCTGGGTTTTTCGCGGCCCGCCCTGGACGACATCCCGGGGCCGGGCGTCCCCGATCTCCCTTTTTGAAAGGAATTTCGATGTCGATCACGGCCGAGCGCAAGACTGCGCTCATTTCCGAATATGCTACCAATAAGGGCGACACCGGCTCGCCCGAGGTCCAGGTTGCGATCCTCAGCGAACGCATCAACAACCTCACCGAGCATTTCAAGACTCACGGCAAGGACCATCATTCCCGCCGCGGGCTGCTCAAACTCGTCCAGACCCGCCGGTCGCTCCTCGACTACGTCAAGCGCGTCGACGAGGGCCGCTACAAGAAGCTGATCGAGGGCCTCGGCATCCGCCGCTAGCTCGACCAGGAACGACCGAACCGGTCTGCGAGGCACGCCTCGCCGACCAAAGCCACAGCATCGCCCAGCGATGCCAGATGCTGCGTAGACTGGCACAAATCTACGCGGAGCATGGCGAGATCATCGGCGGTTCAGGTGCCTCGCTCTGCGGCGCGGCGACCCATCATTGAACCGCTCATCGTCTTGTCCATGTTCTGCCCTGGGGCTTCACAAAGTCCAGGTTGCCGGGCGGAAACGTGCCACGTCGGATGCCACGCACATGGGGTGCGGGCCAGATCCGGGCACATCGGATGAGTTCGCGGGCGCTACGCCCCGCGTTCCCGCTCATCCCAAATGGAAAGGCATTCTAATGCCCATCAATTTCGATCATCATAAAGTTGAACTCAACTGGGGCGGCCAGCCGCTCACCCTCGAGACTGGCAAGATCGCCCGACAGGCCGATGGCGCCGTGCTGGCGACGCTGGGCGAGACCGTGCTGCTCGCCACGGTCGTCTCGATGAAGACGCCGAAGGCTGGGATCGACTTCTTCCCGCTCACCGTCAACTATCAGGAAAAATACTTCGCGGCCGGTAAGATCCCGGGCGGCTACTTCAAGCGCGAAGGCCGACCGACCGAGAACGAGACGCTGGTTTCACGCCTCATCGACCGCCCGATTCGCCCGCTGTTTCCCGATGGCTACCGCAACGAGACGCAGGTCGTGGTCACCGTTCTCCAGCACGACATGGAGAACAACCCCGACGTCCTCGCCATTGTCGCCGCCTCCGCCGCGCTGACTATTTCGGGCATTCCCTTCATGGGCCCGATCGGCGCCGCCCGCGTCGGCTATGTCGATGGCCAGTATGTCCTCAACCTCGCCGTCGACAAGCGCGCTGACTCAAAGCTCGACCTCGTCATGGCCGGCACCCAGGACGCGGTGCTGATGGTTGAATCCGAGGCCCAGGAGCTGTCGGAAGAGATCATGCTCGGCGCCGTCATGTTCGGCCACGCCGCTTCGCGCAAGGTCATCGAGGCGATCATCAAGCTCGCCGAGCTGGCCGCCAAGGAGCCGCGCGACTTCACCGCGCCCGATCACTCGGCGCTCGAAAAGG
>JBDTVO010000287.1:0-2808 GCA_040007135.1 Devosia sp.
CGCGCAGCGTGCGGTAGGCGCTGAGCACCGACTCGCGGTTGCCCTCGACGGTCGTCGGGTCGGGCATCGGCCAGTGTTCGACCGCGCCCATCTCGAGGCCGCGGGTCTTGACGGCCTCCGCGGCATCGGCGCTGAGCGTAACCACCAGGTCGAACCGATTGGCGACCAACTCGTCCATGGTGTGGGGCGTGTGGACCGACATGTCGATGCCGATCTCCTCCATCACCTGGTGCACGAAGGCGTCGGCCTTACCGGAGCGGACGCCGGCCGAGCGGGCGATCAGGCGGCCGGGGAAATAGCGCCGTGCCAGCGCCGCAGCTATGGGTGAGCGCACCGAGTTCATCGAGCAGACGAAGAGCGCGGTGGGCAGGTTGCTTTCGCGCTCGTCGATGCGGGCGGCATAGGGCTGCACGGCGCAGACCAGGGTGAACAGCCGTCGCGCGGTGTTGAGGTCCATGTCGAGCTTGTTGTCGAGACGGGTGCGCAGCAGCTCGGCCGCCTCGTTGTGGAGACCGCGCCGCGCCATGTCGACGGTTTCGATCTGGTAGGTCGAGCCGGTCTTGATGGCGTCGTAGTAGCTGTCGCGGATGCGGAAATAGTCGCGAATGAGCGAGCGGAATGGGGTCAGCGACAAATAGTGCGCGGCGATCGGCTCGTAGGTTTCTGGATGGCGCACATCGAGCACGATGTAGTTGCCGACGATCGAAACGTGGAGGGCGTAGGGGCCGGTGGACTTGACCCGCGCCGGATGGAACTTGTTCTGCTCGACGAGATCGTAAATGGCGATCCGCCACTCATGCACCTCGTCGGGATCGATCGAGGTGATGGTGTTGGGGTCGAGCGTCACGGCAACGATGCGGTCGGTCCGGTCATCGAAGACGTGCGGCGTCAGCACCATCAGCGATTGAGCCTGATGCTCACCGAGCGGCCGTGCGCCGCGAGACCCTCAGTCTCGGCGAGGTTGACGGCGGCGGGCGCGAGTTCGGCCAGCGAGCCGGGCGTGCAGCCGAGCAGCGAGGTGCGCTTCATGAAGTCGAGCACGCCAAGGCCCGAGGCGTAGCGGGCAGAACGCGCAGTGGGCAGCACATGGTTGGTGCCGCCGACATAGTCACCGATGGCTTCGGGCGTGTGGTGGCCGAGGAAGATGGCTCCGGCGTTGCGGATCTTGGGCTGGATGGCGAAGGGATCATCGAGCATCAGCTCGACGTGCTCGGAGGCGATGCGGTTGGCAATCTCCACGGCTTCGGCGAGCGAAGTCACGAGGATGATGGCGCCGAACTGGTCCCAGCCTTCGCGGGTGAGCGCGGCGCGCGGCAACAGCGCCATCTGCCGGTCGACCTCGATGGCGACGGAATCGGCGAGCGCCGCATCGGTGGTGACGAGGATCGACTGTGCGCCGCCGCCGTGCTCGGCCTGGGCCAGGAGGTCGGCGGCCACCCACGAGGGATTGGCGGATTTGTCGGCGATGACCAGCACCTCGGATGGGCCGGCGATCATATCGATGCCGACGGCGCCGAAGACCTGGCGCTTGGCGGCGGCGACGTAGGCGTTGCCGGGGCCGACGATCTTGCTGACCGGACTGATCGTCTCGGTGCCGTAGGCGAGCGCGCCGATCGCCTGCGCTCCGCCAACGCGGTAAATTTCGGTGACGCCGGCGATGCGTGCCGCGGCGAGCACGGCGGGATTGACCTCGCCGCGCGGCGTCGGCACCACCATGGCGATGCGCGTCACGCCGGCGACGCGGGCTGGAACGGCGTTCATCAGCACCGACGAAGGATAGCTCGCAAGGCCGCCGGGCACGTAGATGCCGACGGCTTCGACGGGGGTCCAGATGGTGCCGAGGGTCACGCCGAGGGCATCCTCGTAGATGTGATCGAGCGGCTTCTGCTTTTCGTGGTGGGCGCGGATGCGATCGTGCGCCAGTTGCAGGGCGGCGCGAACCTCGCCGGTGATGGCCGAGGCAGCGGCATCGATCTCGGCTTCAGAGAAGGCCAGCATGCCGGCGGTGAGCGGCAACTGGTCGAATTGCGCGGTGTAGTTGAGGAGCGCCTCGTCGCCGCGCAGCCGAACGTCGTTGAGGATCGCAGCGACAGTCGCGCCAACTTCTTCGGAGACTTCGCGCTTGCTCGACAGCAGCGTCTCGAACTCTTCGGCGAAACCGGCGTGGCGGCTGTCGAGGCGGAACACCATCAGGCGGTGTGGGCCGGCGTGGCCTTGGCGGCCCAGGCGGCGCCAAGGTCCATCAGCCTTGCTTCGAGGCACTCGACCGTGAGGCGGACGGTGCCGCCGCCGGCAAAATCGAGTTCCACGGTTCCGGCAGGGTCGTCGGTGAGGCTGAAGCGGATGGCGAGCAATTCAAGGACGCCGTCCACGGCGTTGGTGTCGATACCGGCGACCCTCGCGTCACTGACGCGATCGAAGTGGAGAGCAGTGCGCTTGCGCTGGCGGGTCTTGCCGTCCTCTTCCCAGGCGAAGCGGTTCATGAGCAGCGCGAAGCGCTGGTCGGCGCGGGCAAAGCCCATGTCGCCGACGCGCACGACAGCGTCCTGCGTGGTGGCGGAAATGACCTCGAGGTCTTCGCTATCGAGCGCCAGAAGTTTCAGGTCGGGCATTGACGGTGTCCGGTCTTGATGGGGTTGGCGCTGAGATGGGCGTTGCCGGTTCGATCTACAAGTTTGGCGGGGGACGGGCAAGGATGCCCGGTTCGCGGAGGCCGCGGCTGAGCCTGGGGTCCGTGCGCGCATGGCAAATCCTCCGGCTGGTCCGGTTGTGGGAGGAGAAACGGAGCCGCGGGACGCTGGTGCGCCC
>JBDTVO010000288.1:0-2774 GCA_040007135.1 Devosia sp.
CAGATCACCATCCAGTTCTCGCTCGGCATCCTTGCCGAGGCGGCGCTGGCCTATGTCGGCCTTGGAGCGCAGCCGCCGATCCCGAGCTGGGGCAAGATGCTGGCGGACAGCCAGACGCTGGTGTCGCTGGCGCCGCATCTGGCGCTGATCCCCGGGGCCGCCATCGTGCTTACCGTGCTCGGCCTCAACCTGATGGGCGACGGGCTGCGCGATGTGCTCGATCCGCGCCTGCAGCAGGGGCGGCGATGAGCCTGCTCGAGCTCCGCGACCTGCGACTGAGCATCGGGCCCTACCCGATCGTCAAGGGCGTCACGCTTGCCCTCGAGCCCGGCAAGATCCTCGGCATCATCGGCGAGTCCGGCTCGGGCAAGACCATGACGGCGCTGTCGATCATGAACCTCCTCCCGCGCGGGGCATCACTGTCGGGGTCGATCCGGCTCGATGGCGACGAGCTCATCGGCAGGCCCGAACGGCAGATGTGCGACATTCGCGGCCGCCGCATCGGCATGGTGTTCCAGGAGCCGATGACGGCACTCGATCCCCTGAAGACCATCGGCGAGCAGGTGGCGGAGACCATCCTCATCCACGGCGCCATGACCCGAACGAACGCGCTGGCCGAGGCGGGACGCATCCTCACCCGGGTCGGGCTGCCGGCCGATCGTTTTCCGCGCAGCCGCTATCCGCACGAATTGAGCGGCGGGCAGCGGCAACGCGTAGTGATCGCCATTGCCGTGGCGATGAAGCCGCAACTGCTGATCGCCGACGAGCCGACCACGGCGCTCGACGTCACCACGCAGGCGCATATCCTCGACCTGCTGCGCCAGCTGGTCGCGGAAGACGGCATGGGCCTCATCTTCATCACGCACGATCTCGGCGTGGTCGCCGGGCTGGCCGACGACTTGGTGGTGATGCGGCACGGAGAGGTGGTCGAGGCCGGCCCGACTGCACGCGTGTTCCGCGACCTGTCGCACCCCTACACAAGGCAGTTGTTCGAGGCCTCCTCGCACCTGCCGCCGCGCGATCCGTCGCTGCCGGGCGGCCCGTCGGTGCTGGAAGTCAGCAATGTCGTCCGCGACTACCGCATCCCGCCGCGACGCCTGTTCGGCAAGGCGGGCACCTTCCGGGCCGTCGACAATGTCAGCTTCCGCATCGAACGCGGCGAAAACCTCGGCCTCGTCGGCGAAAGCGGCAGCGGCAAGTCGACTCTCGCCCGGGCGCTGATGGCGCTCGATCCGGTGCAGGGTGGCCGCATCGTGCTCGACGGCGTGCCACTCGATGGCGACGACCGCACGGCACGTCGAAAGCTACAGGTGGTGTTCCAGGACCCCTACGGCTCGTTCGATCCGCGCCAGCGCGTCGAGACACTCATCACCGAGCCGTTCCATCTGCTGGGTCGCGACGCTCCCGTGGGCGAGGCGCGGCAGCAGCGCATCGCCACCGCTCTGACCAATGTCGGGCTCGCGCCGGACGATGCGCACAAATACATCCACGAGTTTTCGGGCGGCCAGCGCCAGCGCATCGCCATCGCCCGGGCGCTCATCATCGAGCCAAAGCTGATCGTTCTCGACGAGGCCGTGTCGGCGCTCGACGTATCGATCCGGGCGCAGATCCTCGATCTCCTCGCCGAGCTCAGCGACCGGCTGGAGATTTCCTATCTCTTCATCTCACACGACCTCAGCGTCGTGCGCTCGATCACCGACCGGGTGCTGGTGATGCAGAACGGCAGGATCGTCGAGAGCGGTCCCACCGCCGACATCTTTGCCAATCCGCAGCACCCCTACACGCGCGCGCTGATCGCCGCGACGCCCAACCTCGAGCGCGCGCTGGCCGGACGCGGAAACCCTCCCGCCGATGCCGGCACCCGACTGCATTTCCTTTGACCAAGAGGCGGCCGCGGACGGTGCTCCCCACGCTTGAACCCTCCCCCATTGCGGCGTAACCCAGCCTGATGAACCCGCGCCCCGACCCATCGCTGTTCTTCGATCCGTCCAAATGCTTCATCGGCGGCCGCTGGGTCGCGCCCGCAAGCGGCGACACGCTGCCGGTCGAGAACCCCTCGGACGGCACGGAATTCGCCCGCATCCCACGCGGCACGGCCACTGACATCGATGCGGCGGTCGCCGCCGCCGAGGCCGCGCTCGCTGGTGCCTGGGGCAAAGCCTCGGCGGCCGAGCGCGGGCGCATCCTGTCGCGCATCGGCATGAAGGTGCTGGAGCGGGTCGACGACCTCGCCCGGCTTGAAGCGCTCGATGTCGGCAAGCCGCTGAAGCAGGCGCGGGCCGATGCGCTGGCGCTCGCCCGCTACATGGAGTTCTACGGCGGCGCCGCCGACAAGGTGATGGGCGAGACCATCCCCTATCTTGACGGCTACACGGTCTACACGCTGCACCAGCCGCACGGCGTCACCGGCCACATCATCCCGTGGAACTACCCGATGCAGATCCTCGGCCGCTCGGTGGGCGCGGCGCTCTGCATGGGCAACGCCTGCGTGCTGAAACCGGCGGAGGAGGCGTGCCTCACCGCCATCGCCTTCGCACAGATCGCGCAGGAGGCCGGCCTCCCGGATGGCGCGCTCAATGTCGTCCCCGGGCTCGGCGAAGAGGCCGGCGCAGCGCTGACGTCGCACCCGGGCGTCCACCACATCTCATTCACCGGCTCGGTCGGCGTCGGTCAGATCATCCAGCGCGCGGCGGCGCAGAACGTCGTTCCGGTGACGCTGGAGCTCGGCGGCAAGTCGCCGCAGCTGGTGTTCGCCGACGCCGATCTCGACCGCG
>JBDTVO010000289.1:0-2761 GCA_040007135.1 Devosia sp.
AGGCGAAGAACGGAACTTCGTTGCCGTAGAACCAGCTGCCCAGCGTATGCCCGGGGAAGTCCGCCTCGGTCTTGATCGGTCCATCCTTGGGGCAGATCAGCTCGAGGCCGCCGTGGTTGAAGGGCTGGGCGATGTTGACCATCTTGATGCCCTTCTCGCGGGCGATCAGCGCATTGCCGGCCCACTCGACGCCGACATCGACGCTCGCCATCTGCTGCGGAACGGGTGTCGTCGGGCCGCCCGGCACGATGGTGACGTCAAGACCTTCGGCTTCGTAAAAGCCCTTGGCCTTGGCGACGTAGTAGCCGGCGAACTGCGACTGCGTGACCCATTTGATCTGCAGCTTGATCGGATCGAGCGCGAGCGCGCCCGTAGCGCTGGTGAGCGCCAGAGCGCCGACCAGCAACGGCATGATGAGTTTGTTCATTCTTGTTACCTTCCCTGTTACGCCCGACCACCACGGACGGACGGATGCCAAAAAGTCACCGCGCGTTCGATCAGCGCGATCAGTCCATACGAAGCAGAGCCCGCCACGGCAGCCACCGCGACCTCCGCCCACACCATTTCGACATCGAGCCGGCCCACCCCGGTCGATATGCGAAAGCCCATGCCGACAATCGGCGACCCGAAGAATTCTGCAACAATCGCGGCGATCAGCGCCAGCGTCGAATTGATCTTCAGGGCATTGAAAATGAACGGCATTGCCGCCGGCAGCCGCAGCTTGAACAGGCTCTGCCAGTAGCTCGCGGCATAGGTGCGCATCATGTCGCCCTCCATGCGCCCAGCCGAGTTCAGCCCTGCCAAGGTATTGATGAGCATGGGGAAAAAGGTGACGCAAAGGATCACCGCGGCCTTGCTCTGCCAGTCGTAGCCGAACCACATCACCATGATCGGCGCGATGCCGACGATGGGCAGGGCGGAAGCGAAATTGCCGATGGGCAGGATGCCGCGCTTGAGGAACGGCGAGCGGTCGACGACGATGGCGACGACAAGCCCCGCCAGGGTGCCGAGCGCAAAACCGGACAGCACGCCCTTGAGGAAGGTCTGCTGGAAGTCCCGCCACAGGGTCGGGATCGAGTCGATGAGCTTGGCCCAGATCGCCGAGGGCGGGGGCAGCAGCACGTGGTTGACCTTGAGGCCCTGAACCAGCGCTTCCCAGATCACCAGCAGAGTGAGCCCGAAGGCGATGGGCACGATCAGCCCGACACCCGGTAGCTTGATCCGACCGCCCGCCAGAGCACTGGCGAGACGATCGATGAACAGCCAGGCGAAGACCCACATCGCCAGCAGCGCGAGCCACAGCGCGGCGCCGGGCTGCTCGAGGCCGCTGAGCACCGCCACCCCGGCGACGAGCGCGAGACAACCGTCGATCCAAAGCGTGACGGGGACGAGGAACCGAGCCAGCGACAGGGCTCCGAGCCCTCCGGCGACAACGATCAGCACCTGGCTCGAGCCCTGCGACAGCGCAACGGCAGCGGCGCCGAGCGCGCTCAATCCCGCCACGATCGCGAGGAGGCGTTGCCAGCGCGTCATGCCGGTTGCGCTCCCATGCCGCGAAGCACGAGCCGCTCGGCAATGCCGACCGACACCACGAGGACGGCGGCGAGTGTCGCGGCGATCACCAGGACCGCCCACATCACCACGGTCTGTCCATTGTAGGAGCCGGTGAGGAGGCGAACGCCCAGGCCGCCACCGGCGGTGTAGGTGAGTTCAGCGACCAGCGCACCGATCAGCGCGATGGCGATGCCGACCTTCATCGAAGTGAAGAGGAATGGCGTCGAGGCCGGCCAGCGCAGTTTCCAGAATACGCTCCAGCGCGAGGCATTGTAGGTGCGCATCAGGTCGAGCTGCATCTGGTCGGGCGAGCGGAAGCCCTTGACCATGCCGACCACCACCGGAAAGAAGCTCAGATAGGTCGAGATCAGCGCCTTGGGCAGCAGCCCCTGGAGGCCGATGGCGTTGAAGCCCACCACCAGCATCGGCGCGATGGCGAGGATGGGGATGGTCTGGCTGGCGATGATCCACGGCATCAGCGAGCGGTTGGCCGCCTCGTTGTGGACGATATAGACCGCCAGCAGCAGCCCCAACAGCGTGCCGATGATGAAGCCCAGTACTGTGCCCGCCAGGGTGATACCGGCCTGTTGCAGCAGGCTGCGCTTGCTGGTGATCTCCTGGCCGAAAATGCCGTTCCACATCTCGCCGATCACCTGATGCGGCGCCGGCAGGATGGGCTTGGGTTGCGACCAGAGGTCGGCGATGAGCTGGGGCAGCGCTGGGACCGCGAGGTCGAAACGCTTGTAGCTGTCGAGCTGCGGCTGGAGATTGAGCAGCAGCGCCGCGACGTACCAGGCGACGATCAGCACCAGCACCACGGCGAGGATCGCAAAGGTCCGGCTCTGCCAGATCGCTGTCATCCCTGCTCCTCGTAGGAGTGGCCGGCGCGCAGGCCCTCGCGCACCCGATGGGCGATCTCGAGAAACTCCGGCGTCTCGCGGATGTCGAGCGGCCGTTCCGCCGGCAGCGTCGAGATGATGATGTCGGTGACGCGGCCGGGCCGCGGGCTCATCACCACGATCTTGGTCGAGAGATAGACCGCCTCGGGGATCGAGTGGGTGACGAAGGCGATGGTCTTTTTCGTCGCGGCGAACAGCTTCAGCAGTTCCGAGTTCAAATGGTCGCGGACGATCTCGTCGAGCGCGCCGAACGGCTCATCCATCAGCAGCAGGTCGGCGTCGAAGGCGAGAGCGCGGGCGATCGAGGC
>JBDTVO010000290.1:0-2750 GCA_040007135.1 Devosia sp.
GGAAATGTTAAAGCTATTGTATTTCAATAGCTTGTCTGCAAAGTCCAAAGTCGCTTATACCGCGCTCCAGAGGCCAGCAATGGGTGAACTGAACACCTTTCCGGTAAGCTACAAGGTCGAGGGTCGGCGCATCGTCATTATCGGCGGTGGAGAAGAAGCCCTTGCGAAGGCTCGGCTGGCCACTAAGACGACTGCATCAGTCGTGATTTTGTCCTCTGAATTTACTGCGGATTTTGGCGGCCTCGAGGTGGAGCTGCTGCGACGGGCACCGGTGACTGGGGATTTCGACGGGGCCGTCCTCGCGTTCATCGCGACAGACATCGAGGGCGACGCAGAGGCCGCGAAGTTTGGTCTTACAGGACACAAAATCGCAGTGAATGTCGTCGACACACCCGACGAGAGCGACTTCTACGTGCCCGCGATCGTCGACCGTGCGCCGCTCACGGTGGCGGTGTCGACCGAGGGCGACGCGCCGGTGCTGGCGCGGCTGGTGCGGGCGCAGATCGAAGCGATGCTCGACCCCGAGCTTGGCGCCATGGCGCGGCTCGCGGGGTCGTTGCGCGACAAGGTGGCGAAGCTCCTCGGCAAGACGCAGCAGCGGCGGTTCTACGAAGACCTAGTGACCGGTGTCGGCGCGCCCGAGGCGCTGCTCGAGGCACATGCCGGCGGGGCGACGGGCGAAGTCTGGCTGATCGGGGCCGGGCCGGGAGCCGAGGACCTGCTGACGCTCAGGGCGCAGCGGCTGCTGCAGGCGGCCGATGTGATCGTCCACGACCAGTTGGTGCCCGTGGCGGTGATCGAGATGGGCCGGCGCGACGCCGAGCGGATCAGCGTCGGCAAGAAGAAAGGCCACCACTCGTTCACGCAAGCCGAGATCAACGCGCTGCTGGTGCGGCTGGCACGTCAGGGCAAGCGCGTGGCGCGGCTCAAGGGCGGCGACCCGATGGTGTTCGGACGGGTGGGCGAGGAAATCGCGGCGCTGCGGCGTGCGGCTGTCCCGTACAGGATCGTGCCCGGGGTGACGGCGGCGCTTGCCGCGGCAGCGGACACGGCAACGCCGGTGACGCTGCGCAAGGTGTCGTCCGGCGTGGTGTTCGCGACGGCGCACGGCGCCGAAAGCGAAGACCTGGCGCATTGGGCGGCGCTGGCCGGATCGGGCATTACGCTGGCGCTCTATATGGGCGGCAGCATCGCGGCATCGGTGGCCGGCGAACTGATGGCGCGCGGGCTGCGCGGCTCGGTGCCGGTGGGCGTCGTGGTCAATGCCGGACGTAACGGACGAACGCTGGTGCGCGGCTCGCTCGGTGCACTTGCGGCCGGAGCCAGCGGCGTCGCCGAGGGGCCGGCAATCATTTTCATCGGTGAGGCGGTCGCGCATGGCGACTGGGACGACGCCGTCGTTCTCGCCGAGCAGTCGTTCAAGGTGGCGTGATGGACATTCTCACCGGCAACGAGCTGATGAGTGGAGCGACGGTTTACCTGTCGGCGGGCGGCGCGTGGGTGGAAGACCTGCAGCAGGCGCGCCTGTTCGGCAAAGACGAGGCCGCAGCGCGCGACGCCGAGATCGCTGCCACGAAGAAGACCATGCGCATCAATTCGCTGGAGATCGAGACTGCGGCGCTGAAGGACGGGGTGATCGTGCCCGACCGCATCCGTGAGCGCATCCGCGCCGACGGGCCGACGGCCCCGCGCTTCGACCGCCAGCATCTCGATAAGGACGGCCATGTATCGGTATGACGAGTTCGACGCGGCGTTCGTACGCGAACGGACCGCGCAGTTTCGCGACCAGGTGAGCCGGCGGCTCAGCGGCGAGATCAACGAGGACCAGTTCCGGCCGCTGCGGTTGATGAACGGGCTCTACCTGCAACTGCACGCCTATATGCTGCGGATCGCCGTGCCATACGGAACGCTGGCGTCGCGGCAGCTGCGGATGCTGGGACACATCGCGCGGACCTACGACCGCGGCTACGGCCACTTCACGACACGGCAGAACATCCAGTTCAACTGGCCCAAGCTGCGCGACGTTCCCGCGATCCTCGCAGATCTGGCGTCGGTCGAGATGCACGCCATCCAGACCTCGGGCAATTGCATCCGCAACATCACCACCGACCAGTTCGCCGGCGCCGCAGCAGACGAGATCATCGACCCGCGGCCGGTGGCGGAGATCTTGCGCCAATGGTCGAGCCTCCATCCCGAGTTCTCGTACCTGCCGCGCAAGTTCAAGATCGCGATGAGCGGCGGACCGCACGACCGGGCGGCGATCCGCTTCCACGACATCGGGCTGCAGGCGACGGTCAGGGACGGACAGGTCGGCTGGGAAGTGTGGGTTGGCGGCGGGCTTGGCCGCACGCCGATGATCGCCAAGATGATCAGCCCGTTCGTGCCACACGAGCACCTGCTGGCCTATCTCGAGAGCATTTTGCGAATCTACAACCGCTATGGCCGGCGCGACAACAAATACAAGGCGCGGATCAAGATCCTCGTGCACGAGACGGGTATCGAGACGATACGCGCCGAAGTCGAGGAAGAGTTCGCGGCGATGAAAGGCGGCGTGCTGACGCTGCCTGAGGCGGAGCTAGAGCGGATCGGCACCTATTTCGCCCCGCCCTCGTTCGAGCGGGTCAACGAGACAATCGACGTGGCGCGCGAGAAGGTGGCCGATCCCGCCTATGGCGAATGGCTCGACCGGAACCTCCACACGCACCGGCAGCCGGGCTATGTGTCGGTGACGATTTCGCTGAAGCCGATCG
>JBDTVO010000291.1:0-2742 GCA_040007135.1 Devosia sp.
TTGAGCAATGCGCCATCATCCAGAACGTGACGGCCGAGGACCAGCCCAATGTCGGCCTCTCGGTGATCGTGCTGAAAACGGCCGACCAGAAGGCCCGGCTGCTGCGGGTGCTGGCGCCGCTCGGCGTGCTGCTGCCCAACGGGCTCGGGCTCAACATCGACGGCACGGATATGGGGCGCGTGGCCTTCGTGCGTTGCCTGCCCAACGGGTGCGTGGCCGAGGTCGTGATGGACGATGCGCTGATCAAGCAGCTTTCGACCGGCAAGACCGCGATCTTCGTGGTGTTCAAGACGCCCGAGGAGGGGGTCGGCATCCCGGTGTCGCTCAACGGCTTTGCCGACGGCTTCGGCAAGCTGCCCTAGAGACAAGAACGCCGGGCGCGAGGCCCGGCGAGGTGTCAGGAACAGGAAACCGGCTGGCTGTCCGGCCTGGGATGTTCAGCCGTGCCGACGGGCGCGCCGCTGGGCCAGGAGCCGGGTCGGATCGGCCTGCGCGTTGATGGCATCGAACAGGTCGCCGCGATTGATCCCAAGGTCGTCGAGCCGGTAGGGCTCGAGGGTCAGCAGCGTCTTCAGGGCCTGGCGCTGGGCGCGGCCAGTGCTGGCTTTGCGCAGGGCGCCGGCGAACCAGGACAGAGGGGTGAAGACGGCGGCGTTGGCCGGCCGCTCGCCTGAAAGAACGAGCGCCATGGGAGTTCTCCATTTCATCGGGTCCGGCGGGGGAGGCCGGAAAAAGCGATCGGCGAGATACCGATAATGGTGAGATACGGGCTGGACAGCTATTCGTCCAACAAATAGATTTCATCCCATTCATCACTATCTCTTATGGAGAGCACGGTGTCAGCCCCCCTCGATCTCGACCAGTTGCAGAGCTTCTGCGCGATTGCCGACTGCGGCAGCTTCACCGAAGCGGCGCGGCGGGTGAACAAGACGCAATCGGCGGTGTCGATGCAGATCAAGCGGCTCGAGGAGCGGCTCGGCCATAGCCTGTTGTCACGCAACGGCCGATCGGTGTCGCTGACGCCGCACGGCGAGGCGCTGTATGCGCGGGCCCGGCGGATGCTGAAGGTCAATGCCGAGATCCTCGATGAGTTTTCCGACGAGGATTTGAGCGGGGTGATCCGCTTCGGGCTTCCCGACGACTACGCCGTGCGGCTGCTGCCGGTGATCCTCTCGAGCTTCCAGAAAACGCATCCCCGGATCGTCATCGACGTCACCTGTGCCTCTTCACAGGAGCTGCTCGAGGGGATGCGGCGCGGCAAGTACGACCTGGTCGCGTTTACGCAGGGGACAGCCGGCGAGTATGGCGAGCTGTTCCGCACCGAGCCGATGTACTGGGTGGCGGCGCAGGGCGGCGACGCCCTCAACATGGACCCCATGCCGATTGCCGGCGGCGGCGTCTGCAAGTGGAAGGACAACGCGGTGGAGGTGCTCGACCGTGTCGGCCGCGACTACCGGGTGGCCTACACGTCGTGCAACGCCCTCGGCATTGCCTCGGCCGTGCTGACCGACCTGGCGGTGGGCTTTCTGCCGGAGAGCGCGCTGCAGCCCGGGATGCTGGCGATCACGGAAGACCGCAGACTGCCGCGGTTGCGCGACGCCGAGATCGCCATCAAGCGCTCGAGCCACGCCTATGGCGGCATCTACGACGCGCTGGCGCGGCACATCGTCAACAGCATGGGCAATTTGCAGAGCCGCGATCCGATGCCGGTGGCAGCGGAGTAAGAGCTGGAGCGTCGTTCCAAGGTCAGACAATAACGTTACGAGCTACGAGCGCGAGATGACGACGGCGATGATCGAGGCCAAAGGTCTCAAGCGCACCTACAGGACGCGCGGCAAAGAGATCGAAGCGGTGCGCGGCATCGACCTCAAGGTCGACGCGGGGGAGATCGTCGGCTTTCTCGGGCCGAACGGCGCCGGCAAGACGACGACGCTGAAGATGCTGTGCACCCTGCTGGCCCCGACTGGCGGCAGCGCGACGGTTGCGGGCAGCGACCTCAGAACCGACGCGGTCGGGGTGCGGCGGAAGATCGGCTATGTCAGCCAGGCCGGGTCGACCTCGTCGGAAGCGGTGGTGGGCGAGGAGATCATCTCGCATGCCCAGCTCTACGGCATCGACCGCAGGACCGCGACGGGCCGCGGGCAGGAATTGCTGGCGGCGCTCGACCTCGCGGATGTGTGGAAGCGGACCTGCGGCTCGCTGTCGGGTGGCCAGCGCCGGCGACTCGACATCGTCATGGGGCTGATCCACGAGCCAACCCTGGTGTTCCTCGACGAACCCTCCACTGGGCTCGATCCGCAGAGCCGGGCGAATTTGTGGACGCATATCCGGCAACTGCGCGACAAGCTCGGCACGACCGTGTTCCTCACCACCCACTACATGGACGAGGCCGACTCGCTTTCCGACCGCATCCTCATCATCGACAACGGCAGCATCGTTGCCGAGGGCACACCGGCGGAGCTGAAGAAGCGGGTTTCGGGCGATGCCATCACGCTGACACTGCGCAATGAGGCCGACGCGACGCGCGCCGCCGAAATCGCCGCGGCGCTGGCCGGCGCGGACAAGCCGACGATCGAGGCGATCATGGTCCGGCTGCACGTGCCCGACGGCGGCCGCGCGCTGCCGGTGCTGCTGGCTGATCTGACCCGTGCGGACATCGACGCCATCGGCGTCGATGTGAACCGGCCGACCCTCGACGACGTGTTCCTCACCCTCACCGGCCGCTCGCTGCGCGACTAGGAG
>JBDTVO010000292.1:0-2734 GCA_040007135.1 Devosia sp.
AGGTCAGCGCCGCGATCTCGTGGGGCGAGCGCGGCCACACCAAATGGGACTTCGTGCCCATTCTCGAAAACCGGCTCGCCGACTACATCATGCCCGACGTCACCTGGACCGGCGGCATCACCGAACTCAAGAAAATCTCGGCGCTGTGCGAGGCCTACTACATCCCGGTATCGCCGCATGACGCAGCCGGCCCGATCAACGTCGTTGCCGGGGCGCAGGTGATGATGACTGTGCCCAATTTCTACAAGCTCGAGACGTCGGAGTGGAACCTCAACAAGTACAACGATTTCCTCAAGACGCCGCTCGACAACTCCAACGGCAGCCTGAAACTGACGAAATTGCCAGGGCTCGGCATCGAGCTGAACCACGACGCCCTGGCCAACAGTGAAGTCGAACTGGGCTAGCGCCCGAGCGGTCAGGCAGCGCCGTCACCATAGAGTTTTGCATAGATGAAGATCGTCGACCTCCGCTGCGCCGTCATCGGCCGGCACCCCATCGTCCGCATCGTTACGGACGAGAATATCCACGGCCTCGGCGAGGTCGAATACACCAAGCATTATCTGAAGCCCTGGGTGCTGCATTTTCGCGACGCGCTGATCGGCGAGGACCCGACGGACGTCGAGCGCGTGATGATGAAAATCCGCCAGCGCGGCAGCTTCAAGCCCTATGGCGCCGCCGTCAGCGCCATCGAGCACGCACTGTGGGACATCGCCGGCAAGGCGGCGAACGTGCCGGCCTACAAGCTGCTCGGCGGCAAGGTGCGCGACCAGGTCCGCTGCTACAACGGCAACAAGCGCCGCAAGCGCACCGGCGACCGACCGCAGGACTATGCCGCCGACGTCAAATGGATGATGCAGCAGCCGGAGGGCTTCTTCATGGTCAAGCAGGGAATAACGTTCCACTCGGACATGAAGCACACGGTCGAGGACTTCCACTACGGACCGGTGCAGAAGAAGGCCGGCTATCACGGGGCCATGGACCAGGGCCAGATCAGCGAGCGCGGTATGGCGCATGCGCTCGACTGCGTGGCGGCGATGAAGGAAGTGACCGGCGATAAGATCAGCCTGGCGCTCGATTGCGGGCCGGGCTGGTTTCTCCCCGATGCCATCCGCTTCGCCAACGCCGTCGAGAAGTACAATCTGATGTGGCTCGAGGACATGCTTACCGGCGACTACGTGCCGTGGGTCAATCCGCAAGCCTACCGTGAGCTGACGCTGTCGACGACAACCCCGATCCACACCGGCGAGCAGATCTACCTCCGGCATAATTTCAAGGAGCTGATCGAGACCCAGGCGGTGCGGATCATCGGCCCCGATCCCGCTGATATCGGCGGCATCGCGGAACTCAAATGGGTTGCCGAGCACGCCTACATGCACTCGATCATGATGGCGCCGCACGGCACGGCCAACGGCCTGCTCGGCCTCGGTGCGCTGATCAATGTGTGCGCCGCGCTGCCGGCCAACTTCATCGCCTTCGAGTACCCAACGGCATCGGACCCGTGGTGGGAGGAGATCGTCACGGGGCTGCCCGACCGGATCGTCACCAATTCGATGGTCGACCTGCTGCCCGCACCGGGCCTCGGGCTCGACATCGATCCGGACGGCGCCAAGAAGTACCTGCTGGAAGAGGATTCCGGTTTCTTCGATCGCGTCTAGGCTACGGAAGTGCGTGAGCGCCGGCGACGTCGCCGGCGAAGGAAGGGAGCCTGTCTTGAAGATCACCAAGGTCGAGACCGTCATCGTCAACGCCGTCCATCGCAACTGGATCTTCGTTAAGGTCGTGACCGACCAGCCGGGCCTGCATGGCTGGGGCGAGGCGACGCTGGAGTGGAAGACGCGTGCCGTGACCGGCGCCATCGACGACCTTGCGGTGTTTCTCATCGGCCAGGACCCGATGCGCATCGAGCATCTGGTCAACGCCATGACCCGCTTCAGCTTCTGGCCGCTCGGCTCGATCGGGCTGACGGCGGTCTCCGGAATCGAGCACGCCCTCTGGGACATCAAGGGCAAGGCACTGGGCGTACCGGTGTGGCAGCTTCTGGGCGGACAGGTCCGCGACAAGGTGCGGGTCTATACCCACCTCCGCCGCGGCTCGACCGCGTTCGCGGTGCCCAAGGGCGACATCAATGCCTACTGCGACGCGGTGCAGGAGACGGTCGAGATGGGCTACGACGCCATCAAGCTCGGCTTCGTGCCCTATACCGGCTACGACGCACCGCTGAAGGCCGTGCAGTACACCGAAAAGCTCGCCGCCGCCGTGCGCGAGCGGGTCGGCGACGATGTCGACATCATGACCGATTTCCACGGCCGCCCGGATTCGCTCGACGCCGCCATCGCCTACATCAACGCCATCGCGCCGATCAAACCGCTGTTCTGCGAGGAAGTGATCCAGCCCGGCGACGCCGCGGCGATGGCCGACATAGCGCGCCGCGTCACCTGCCCGCGGGCCACCGGCGAGCGGCTGTTCACGCCGCGCGAATTCGCCGAGCTCGCCGAGCTGCGCGCCGTCACTTACGTCCAGCCCGACCTCGCCCACTGCATGGGCTTCACCGGCGGGCGCAAGATCGCGGCGATCGCCGAGGCGGCGCACATGGGTGTCTGCCCGCACAACCCGATGGGGCCAGTGGCGGGCGCGGTAGCGCTCAACTTCGACGTCGCCACCACCAACTTCGTCATTCAGGAAGAGGCGGTGGGCATCGTCCCGTGGTTCGAGGAGATCTGCTCGCTCTATCCGC
>JBDTVO010000293.1:0-2650 GCA_040007135.1 Devosia sp.
TCGGCCTGATCCCGGAATTCATCGGCCGTCTGCCGGTGATCGCGACGCTCGAAGACCTCGACGAGCCGGCACTGATCCAGATTCTTACCGAGCCCAAGAATGCGCTGGTGCGTCAGTACCAGCGGCTGTTCGCGATGGAAGAGGTCGAGCTGACCTTCCACGAGGACGCCCTCAAGGCGATCTCGAAGCACGCCATCGAGCGCAAGACCGGCGCCCGCGGCCTCCGCTCGATCATGGAAGGCATCCTGCTCGACACGATGTTCGACCTGCCCTCGCTCGACGGCGTCGAGGAGGTGGTGATCTCCGAGGACGTGGTGAACAACAAGGACGCCCGCCCGCTCTACATCTACTCGGAGCGCAAGAAGGAAGAGGCGCAGGCGTCCAGCGCCTGAGTTCTCCGCCGGTGATTTCGCAAACGCCGGGCTCGTCCCGGCGTTTTGCTTTTGGGGAATGCGTTTTCCCGAAATCCGGGTTGCACAGGCGGACAAAACTCAGCTTTGAGACGCGGACAACGGCCGCGAACCGGCGGTTCACTTGAGGTTCATGGCTCCCGGGGAGTAATCTCCGCCGCAAATCAAGCGGCAGGACGGCCATCATGAAATACGACAGCATCCTCGGCACCGTAGGCAACACGCCCGTCGTGCGGATCAACCACCTCGGTCCCAAGGGGATCAACCTCTACGTCAAGATCGAGGCCTTCAATCCCCTCGGCTCGGTCAAGGACCGGCTGGCCCTCGGCGTCATCGAGGCGGCCGAGAAATCGGGCGAGCTGAAGCCGGGCCAGACGGTGATCGAGGCGACGTCGGGCAACACCGGCATCGGCCTTGCGATGGTCTGCGCCGCCAAGGGCTATCCGCTGGTCGTCACCATGGCCGAGAGCTTTTCGGTCGAGCGCCGCAAGCTGATGCGTTTCCTCGGCGCCAAGGTCGTGCTGACGCCGGCGCCGCTCGGCGCTACCGGCATGATCGAAAAGACCAAGGAGCTGGCGGCGAAGAACGGCTGGTTCATGACCCGCCAGTTCGAGAACGATGCCAACCCGGCCTACCACGCCAAGACGACGGCGCAGGAAATCCTCAAGGATTTCGAGGGCCAGAAGCTCGACTACTGGGTGACCGGCTTCGGCACCGGCGGCACGCTGAAGGGCGTCGCCGGCGTCCTCAAGGAGAAGCGGCCGGAGACCAAGATCGTCGTTGCCGAGCCCGAAACCGCGCCGATGCTGACCACCCACACCGAGCAGGCGCGCAACCCCGACGGCTCGCCCGCCTCGCGCAACGCCGCCTGGAAGCCTCACCCGTTCCAGGGCTGGAGCCCGGACTTCATCCCGAAGATCACCGGTGACGCGGTCGCCGCGAAGCTGATCGACCAGATCGTCACCATCGCCGGTCCCGACGGCCTCAAGGCGAGCCAGCAGTTGGCGCAGCGCGAAGGCATCTTCGTCGGCATCAGCGCCGGCGGCACCTTCGCGGCAGCCCTGAAACTCGCCGAAACGGCTGCGCCCGGCTCGACCATCCTCGCCATGCTCCCCGACACCGGCGAGCGCTACCTGTCGACGCCGCTGTTTGCCGACGTTCCGGCGGACATGACGGAGGAAGAAATGGGGATTTCGATGTCGACCCCGGGCCAGCAACTGCCGCCAAAGCCGGCGGCTTAGCAGCGCCTCCGCTTGGCCGGGCAAGGGCAGGGGCGCCGCCTCTGCCCTACGGGTGTTGCGCCCACAACGCAGGTGCCATGCGCACAGACCGCGCGCCGGGCCTGCAGGTTGACTTGTCTTACAGCCGTGAGACCCTATTTAATGAGCAGAATCAGCGTGACGGCCTAGTGCAGGCGTCAAACTGATTGCTGTTCGGGCGCGTTACTTCTCCTCCCTCCCGCGCGCCCATGAAAGGATCTCATATGTCGGACGTCACAACGCACGGCGCCGAGTTCGATCGGGACCGGGTCTATCCGGTCCTTCCCCTTAGAGACATCGTGGTTTTCCCGGGCATGATCGTGCCGCTCTTTGTCGGGCGCGAGAAGTCGGTGAAAGCCCTCGAAGAGGTCATGCGCGACGACAAGCACATCCTTGTCGTCACCCAGAAGAATGCGCAGGACGATGATCCGAAGCCGGGCGATATCTTCCCGACGGGGACCATTGCCTCCGTGCTGCAGTTGCTGAAGCTGCCCGACGGCACTGTGAAGGTGCTGGTCGAGGGCCTCAACCGCGCCACCATCGACCACTTCGTCCAGACCGAAGAGTATTTCGAGGCCCAGGCGAGCATCCTCGCCGAGCCCGAGAGCGACGCGGTCGAGCTCGAGGCGCTGGCCCGTTCGGCGCAGACCGAGTTCGAGAACTACGTCAAACTCAACAAGAAGATTTCGGCCGAGGTGGTCAACGCCGTCAGCCAGATCGACAGCGCCAGCAAGCTGGCCGACACCATCGCCAGCCACCTCGTGGTCAAGATCACCGACAAGGAAGATCTGCTCTCGACCCTCGATGTGATCGAGCGGCTGCAGAAGATTCTCGGCCTCATGGAGGGCGAGATCGGCGTGCTGCAGGTCGAAAAGCGCATCCGCTCCCGCGTCAAGCGGCAGATGGAGAAGACGCAGCGCGAGTACTACCTCAACGAGCAGATGAAGGCGATCCAGCGCGAGCTGGGCGACGGCGAGGAGG
>JBDTVO010000294.1:0-2599 GCA_040007135.1 Devosia sp.
GAACCGACTTGTCGCGCACATACATGTCGTACGAGGCCTGCAGCGCTGCCTTGCTCTGCGGGCTGTCGAGCTGGACCGACTGATAGGTCGGGTTCGCACCGGCTTCGTCGAAGACGCCGCCGCCATAGGCCCAAAGCTGAGGCATGAAGCGATAGGGCGTATTGCCGGCGTTCTTGCGGGCAACGAGGCCATATCCGGCAATCCCGAGCTTATCGTGGATTTGCTTCGAGTCCTTGATCACCTCGTCCCAGGTTGCGGGCGCCTTGTCCGGATCGAGGCCCGCGCGCTTGAAGATGTCGGCGTTCCAGATGAGCGCCATCGTCTCGTTGTTGGTCGGGATGCCGTAGGAGACGCCCTGCCAGGTGACCGCCTTCATGGCGCCGGGCCAGAAGTCTTCGGTCGAATAGCCGACGTCCTCGGGCTTCAGCGGCTGCAGGTAACCCTTTGCGGCAAACTCGGTGCCGCCCAGAATCTGCAGGCGGGCCACCATCGGCGCGGCATTGCCGAGCAGCGCGGTGCGGAACTTGTCGAGCAGGTCATTATAGGTGAGACCCTGATCCTCGAGGTCGATGTTCGGATAGGTCGCCCGGAACGCGACGAAGAAGTCCTTGTAGTTCTGGCGAAGGATGTCGGGATCGCCCTCGAACACGCCCTGGTACCAGAGCGTCAGGCGGCCTTTGTAGTCGAGCGGCGTGACCTTGCCGCAATCGGCGGCGGTGTCGAAAGTCTTGGTGCCGGCAACTGACCTAACGTAGTCCGGTGACCATTTGCTCAGGTCGACGGGTGGCGCACCCAGCGCCGACGCCGACATCAGCGACGCAAAAAGGGCAGAGACAACCGCGCCGCGCATGACGGCACCGCCGAGTTTCAAACTCGTCATAGGAATCCTCCAGATTCTCCCATTCCGCCCATGCAAGAGGCATGACCGGTCTCGTCTTGACCGCGGGGCACGGCGTTCCGCTCGATGTATCCCCTCGACAGAGTTGCACGCTTTCAGATCAAGGATTGCGTGTCAACGCGGATGGATCATACATTCTTTGACGCAAGTCGCGCGTGATGTATGACGGTGCGCGCAACGATCCGGGAGCCCGTCGTGGCCGTGACGACTGATTTCAAAGCCGAGCCGCCAGCGGGGATAGTGGCGATCGCCGCCTCGTCCAGCGAGGGGGCATCGGTCTACGAGCTCATTCGCGAGGACATCATCGAGGGGCGCCTCGCCGCCAACGAGCGGCTCGTGGCCGCGGATATCGCCCGCCGGCACGGCACGTCGACCAATCCGGTGCGCGAGGCGCTGCAATTGCTGCGCGGCGAGGGCTTCGTCACGTTCGCGCCCAATCGCGGTGCCCGCGTGCGCCCGATCGACCAGGACTTCGTCCGCGACATCTACGAGATCGGCGTGCTGATCGAGCCGGCTTTGACCCGCTGGTTTGTCGGCATGGCGACGCACGAGGACATCACTGAGCTCGAGCGCATCCAGGACTTGATCGAAGAGAACAATTTCGCCGACCCGCACCGGCACAGCGAACTCGATACGGCGTTCCACACCGTCATGTACCAGCGCCACTACAACCGCCATGTCGCCGAACTCTGGTGGAAACACCGCGAAGTGCTCCGCGCGGTCAGCCGGCGCTACAATTTCACTCTCGCCCGCCGCGCCACCGTGATGCGTGAACATCGCGAACTGATCGGCTGCGTGCGAGCGCAGGACGCCGACAGGGCAGGCGACGTCATTGCCCGCCACGTCGAGGGCTCGGGCCGGCACATCCTCGAGCAGATGCGGGCCGCCAGCGCGGCGCGCGCCGGCTAGAACCATCGCCGCCCGGGCGGCAGAACCATCTCAGGTAGAGGACGACCAACAATGAAAATCACAGGCGTGAAGCCCTGGCTCGTGAAATCGGGCGCGTCGTACTGGGGAGAGTTCCTGTTCGTCGAGGTGACCACCGACGAGGGCGTCAGCGGCTGGGGCGAGATCACCACCACCACCAAGATCGCCAACCGTGCCCTCTGCGCCATGCTGCAGCAGATCGGCGTGACGCTGGCGGGCGAGAACCCGGCGCATATCGAGCAGCTCTGGCACAAGACCTTTCGCGGCTTCACTTACATGGGCAGCCGCGGCGCCGCGGTCGAGTGCGTCAGCGCCATCGACATTGCCCTGTGGGACATCCGCGGCAAGGTGCTGGGCCAGCCGATCTACGAGCTGCTCGGCGGCCCGGTGCGCGATGAGGTCGCGCTCTACACCCACCCCAACCAGGCCAAGTTCACCAGCAAGGAAGCGGTGGTCAGCGAAATTCAGGACATCGTGAAATCTGGCCACACGGCGCTGAAGTTCGATCCGTTTCCGCAGCAGGGGAACCGTATGGGAGGCATCGCGCGGGAACAGCGCGACGGCTATCTCGACGGCGGCATGACCCGCAAGGACGAGCGGGAGGCCGCCGAGCTGACGGCGCTGATCCGCGAGACAACCGGCCCCGATATCGAAATCCTCATCGATGCGCACGGACGTTTCGACGTGCCCACGGCGATCCGCCTCTGCCGCACGCTCGAGGACGCCGGCCAGATCGACTGGTTCGAGGAGCCCTGCCCGCCCGAGAGCGTCAAT
>JBDTVO010000295.1:0-2530 GCA_040007135.1 Devosia sp.
CGCCCGCACCGCGGCTTCCACCTGCCCTTCGTCGGACACATCGGCGAGGAAATGCTGGGCTCGTCCGCCGGCGTCACGGATGGCCTTGGCCGTTTCGGCCGCCGCGGCCTCGTCGCGATCGAACACCGCGACCTTGGCGCCCTCGGCGGCGAACAGCCGGCTGGCCGCCCCACCCATGCCGGTCGCGCCGCCGGAAATGATCGCCACTTTGCCCTCGAGCCTACCCATCGATGCCCCCTCTGATCCAGTCGCGCCAGCCTAGCAGCCTCTTAAGCCTGCCGCGAGGCGCCGCTTGACCTTGGCGCCGCCCGCCGCGATAGAACCGCGACCCTTCCGGACCCGCAGATGCAAGCCGATTTTGTCCTCACCCTGAGCTGCGCCGACCGGCCCGGCATCGTTGCCGCGGTGACCACCGAGCTCGCCGGACTCAATGCCAACATCGCCGAGTCCAACCAGTTCTGGGACCGGGAAACCGGCACCTTCTTCATGCGCCTTGCCGTCACCGCACCCGAGGGCATCAGCCGCGAGGCGATCGAGCGCTCGCTCCGCCCGGCAGTCGAGCGCTTCGCAATGCGCACCACCCTGCTCGATGCCGGACGCAAGAAGCGCATCGTGGTGATGGTGTCGAAATTCGACCACGCGCTGCTGCACCTGCTCTACCAGATCCGCGTCGGCTGGCTCGATGCGGAAGTCGCCGCCATCATTTCCAACCACGAGGACTCGCGCGCGACCGCCGAGTATGAAGGCATCCCGTATCACCACCTGCCGGTGACGGGCGGCGACAAGGCGGCGCAGGAAGCCGAAGTGGTGCGTCTGGTCAAGGACTCGGGCGCCGAGCTGGTGGTGCTGGCCCGCTATATGCAGATCCTGTCGTCAGTGTTCGCCACGCGGCTCTACGGGCAGATCATCAACATCCACCACTCGTTCCTGCCCAGCTTCAAGGGCGCGAGGCCCTACCACCAGGCGCACGAACGCGGCGTCAAGATCATCGGCGCCACCGCCCACTACGTGACGCCCGATCTCGACGAAGGCCCGATCATCGAGCAGGAGACGGCGCGGGTGAACCACGCCATGAGCCCCGACGATCTCATCGCCCAGGGCCGCGACATCGAGAGCCGCGTGCTGGCACGGGCGGTGAAGCTGCACCTGGAATCGCGGGTGATGCTGAACGGCAAGAAGACGGTGGTGTTCGGCTGAGGTCAGCCGAAGTCAGAGCCCGCCAGCTGGAAACAGCGTCCAGCGTTTTGGCTTGAACGCAATCCGGGTTTTCTCCCCGGCCGGATGATCGAACGGCAGGTCGATCTCGACGCGCTGCGCATTGCCGCCGATTTCGAGCTCGACGCGGCGCGTGCCGCCGACACGGCGGGTGCTGGCCACCACTCCGGCAAGCGCCGCCCCTTCCGGGACGAGCTCCACGTCGTGCGGGCGGAAATGCAGTTGCGCAGGGCCGGATGGCGTGTCGCGGGCCGGCAGGCCGAGGGCCCGGCCGCCGAGCCAGAGCTCGCCATTGTCGACCTCGACGGGCAGCGACGAGGATTCGCCGATGAAGTCGAAGACGAACGGGTTGGCCGGCCGGTCATAGACGTCGTCGGCGCTGCCGACCTGCTCGATCTTGCCCTGGCTCATCACCACCAGCCGGTCGGCGAGCTCGAGCGCCTCCTCCTGGTCGTGCGTGACGAACACCGTGGTGTGGCCGGTCTTGTCGTGGATCTCGCGCAGCCACTTGCGCAACTCCTTGCGCACCTGCGCATCGAGGGCGCCGAAGGGCTCGTCGAGCAGCAGCACGCGCGGCTCGATGGCGAGCGCCCGCGCCAGCGCCACCCGCTGCCGCTGGCCACCCGACAGCTGCTGCGGGAAGCGCTTGTCGAGGCCGCTGAGCTGTACCAGATCGAGCAGTTCCATGGCCCGGCGGCGGATCTCGGCGCTGGCTGGCCGCGTCGCGCGCGGCCGCACTTTCAGTCCGAACGACACGTTTTCGAGCACCGTCATATTGCGGAACAGCGCGTAGGCCTGGAACACGAAGCCCACCTGCCGCTGCTGCACGCTCTTGGTCGAGGCATCCTCGTCGCCAAAGAAGATGCGCCCGGCCGTCGGCCGCTCGAGTCCCGCAATCAACCGGAGCAGCGTCGTCTTGCCCGAGCCCGATGGCCCGAGGAGCGCAATGAGCTCGCCCGAGCGGATGTCGAGATTGACATCGTGCAGCGCCGGATAGCGCGAGAATTCCTTGCGGACGTTTTCGACGCGAATTTCCAACGATCGATCCCCTAGTGGCGTCGTGTGCCTGCGAGCTCGGCGCCGTAGCGGAACTCGAGGACGGTTTTGATGATCAGCGTCACCAGTGCCAGCATCGCCAGCAGCGACGCGACGGCAAAGGCGGCGACGAAATTGTACTCGTTGTAGAGGATTTCGATGTGGAGCGGCATGGTGTTGGTCTTGCCGCGGATATGCCCCGACAGCACTGAGACGGCGCCGAACTCGCCCATGGCGCGGGCATTGCACAGCAGCACGCCGTAGAGCAGGCCCCATTTGA